>NZ_AWTT01000029.1 GCF_000876205.1 Paucilactobacillus wasatchensis
TGGGTCCGCGTAAAACATTTCACCAATGGCCCTCATCATTAGAAAAAAGAATAATCCAAGTAATGCATACACAATTAAAATGGATGGACCTGTTTTGCTGATAGTACTGCCGGCTCCCAGAAACAGGCCGGTTCCGATTGTGCCACCAATAGCAATCATTTGCACATGGCGGTTACTGAGTGCTCGTTTAGTACCATCGGAATTAGTTGTAATCGATGTTTTTGCCATACTCATACCTCAACTTTCATTTCGTCAAATGTAACTGATTAATTTGGGTTGAAATTAGTATAGATGAGATGGGCCCAATTAGCATTGTACTAATTACATAAGAAAGCTAATCTAATTTAGATATAATAACTAGTTCGCTTTTGACTATGATTGAAATTAAAAAGAGGCTGGATTCCAGCCTCTTTGGTGAATAGATATTTTTTTGAACGTGTCGTTTACTATTTTTTACTCTAATTTGATTGTACTCCAACTCCATTCAACCAACTTTGGATTTGGTTTTGAATCTTGTCCCAAACATTGGTTTGAGTTGAGCTATCCTCTGTGGCTGATTCTGCTGAGCTACTTTCGGTGCTAGTGGAACTGCTATCTGTGCTAGCAGAGTCACTTGAAGATGAATTTCCGGTCACTTTATCTTTTAGACCAGAAATCGCACTGCTCAGTTTGTTTGAACTCGACTCGGCTGCCGAACTTGAACTTGCACTGCTTGCGCTACTTTCATTCTGGTCGGCGATCGCTTCTTTTATTCGTTTATACTCGCTTGAATTGGTGCGGACAAAAGTAACACTTGATTGACCACCTAAACCGGAAATTGTTCCAGAACTAGATGTGAACGTGACCTGATCATTGTCAGCTGATAACGTGTAACTAATAGTATCGTCATCCAAAGTGACTTGGTTATTGGAACTGTCATCTTTGAACGTTCCAGTTGTTGCGCTGGTCTGCACGTTACTTGGGGTATAGGTGTACTTGCCATGTTTGAGTGTCAGGGTACTAAGAGTGTCGATATCAGTAGTACTAGCATAAGTGGTTCCATTCGAGTTGCTGATCTCAACCCATGAACCGGTCAGAGCCGAACGTGATCCGATCCAAAAGAAGATAGCAATTACAATAACAATAATGCCAAATAGCCACAGCCAAAAACGATGATGACGATGTCGTTTTTTCTTTTGCTTTTTGGGTTCAGATTCATATTGTTCATTTTGTCGTTGTTGTTTTTTACTTTTACGTAGTTCTGTCCGTCCCATAGTCGAGTTATTATTATTTTCCATTATCACAACTCCAATGAATTCAGATTACTGATAGTGTACATTAATATCGTTGCAAAGATGTGAAGACCATTCAAAGCATATCTAAAGTTTTATTTAAGCTACTGGTACAGTTTAACCATTAGAAAATGATTACTGGTGTGCCTACAGATACTGCTGCATACAGCTTGGCGACAAAGGCAGGTGGATTATTCACACAACCATGACTGCCATGACTTAGGTACCAATCACCGCCATATTGAGGCTGCCATGGTGAATCATGTAATCCGACCCCGGTGTCATCCACTGGCATCCAGTAGCTAACCTTAGTAGCATAATTTTCACCGCGCAAGGTTGCATTCCGTTGTTTACTCCAAATATCGAACACCCCAGATGGCGTTTCGTGCCCTTTGTTTGGATTTCCTGTCACAACGGCGGAACTCATTACAAGCTTGCCATCTTTATAGTAATATTCCATTTGATTTTGCTTGTCAACTTCGACATATGTTTTGCCAATATCAGTACCGTCTTCGTGATAGCCAGTACCTTTGGTAATTACGGTCTTGTTAAAATTGTTGCCTTCTTTGACTGCCTTAACAAGCACAGGGATTTCTTTGGTCTGATTAATTGACCAGCCGTAAATCCCAGCTGGTACAGATACTGTGCCACGAGCAGTGGATTTAAATTGACGTGTCTTTTTGTAGGTGGCATATTTATCATCCAGTTTATCGAGCGTCTTGCCAACCTTAGCTGCAGAAACAGACATTGAAGTATCCTTGATCTCAATCCAACTTTGCACTTCACTTTTTGAGATTTTAACGTTGTGCTGTTGGATTTTAAGTGTTCCGGACACGTTACTGAGTTTAGTTAGTTTGTTTTTTAACTGTTTGAATTCTTTCATACTAGTTGTTACTTGTGGTGTATCGTAGGTTTTTTTTACTGACACCGTGTTTTGATTATTTAAGACACTATGGTTGATTGCTGAGGCCAACTTGGTGGCCGAAATCTGGTTACCATTTACCTCTTTAGTTGTCACCAGCTTGCCGTTTTTAAATGCCAGGGTAGCATCGTGGGAAGCATGTCGGTTTTGATTTAACTTGGCTGCAGTTGAAATACTGAATTGTTTCAGAGTTGTTGTGTTAATAATTGCTGTTGATTTATTCAGACTTGCAGTTGGCTTAGTAAATAAATGGATTGGCCAACTCCAGGCACTTTGCCCATTTTGTAAATGCGTTAAAATGCTACCAAAATTGCGATTGATGCCCAGTTGCGCCCCGGTTGCTGTTAGGATGGTTTTATTGTTTTCTGAAAATGAATACTTAGTTGTTTTAATGTTTTTGCTCAGGATTGTGCTAGCTTGTGAGCTAGTTTTACCTGCGATTTTAATACCGAAAACTTCCGATTTTGGTAGAAAACGATGTTGATAATGGATGACACCACCAAAATAAACAATCACTAATAAAATCGGAATAAGCCATAACCAAATTTTTTCCGACCGGTTAAGCTGTTTTGTTCTCAAAATAATCCCCCTAATAAGTCCTATGCACGTAATATCTGTAAGTATACCACGAATGATATCAGCGGCAATATGGTGCCGCTCAGCTTAACAAAAGCTTTTAGAACAGCTTGCAAGGAGTGACATAAGTAAAATCCCTTTTGAATTGAGTTATAACTGAATAATTTTAGAGTAAAACAATGTTGTAATAATGATATAATAATTGAAAAATTATGTGGGGGATAATCACATGGCGCTACCAAAGAGGAGACATTGGCACACCATTGTTGTGGGAGTAATATTGGGGATATTAATAGGCACTTTCTTTGCGATGCGGAACGTTTATGCTAGAGATTATTCCATCAGCCGGATGGATATTACTGCTAAAGTGGACGATCGCGGTGGTGCTTGGGTTACTCAGCAAGTAAATTATAATTTTGACGGTTATTACAACGGCATTTATCTAGTTCAAGATACGCATGGCCTCGGTAAAATGAAAAATGTGTCAGTTAAAGTTGATCATTTGCAGGCAACATTAAATCCAGCTGCTCAGGATGGGGCAGTTGGTCAATACAAAATTCAACATAATATTGATGGTGGCGGCGAAAAACACAAGGGATACGAACGAATCAAGGTTTATCAACCGGTGAATAGTGTAGCCGTTACGGTGACTTATCATTTTTATTTATCGCAGGTCGCCAAACGTTACTCAGACACGGCTGAAATTAACTGGAAAATGATTGGTGCTAATTGGGATCGGACAATCGATCACGCTCATGTGAAACTAGTTTTACCATCCCAAACAAATGCAAAATTTAAATCATGGATTCACGGACCGACTAGTCCAAAGAAAACAGTTGATCACGATAATAAAGAAATCGTGATGAACGCGGATAATGTTTCAAACTATATGGAAGCGCACGTGCTGTTTAACAAATCGGCACTTCCCGGTGCTGATAAAGTGAATAAATACCGATTGCAGGCTGCGTTACGCCGCGAAAACCAAATTTCAGCTTATCAAAATTTAAAAGCAAAATGGGTTGGTGTAATCGATTTCGTCATTAATAATTGGATATTGGCAGTTGTTTTAATGCTGGTGGGCCCATTGTTAGCAGTTAGAATCATCCACCAGGCAACACAAGGGCAGCTTGTCACTCAGTCAGCACGAAAAAAGCATCAGAACCAAAAGGATGTTACGAGATTGCAGTCGCGAGATATTAGCAAGGAAAAACTGCATCGTTTTGATGTGCCTGACGTTGGGCCCACTTTGGCGAGTGCTTGGTACTTGTATGAAAAGAATGGTGAAGAATTGGATTCGCTTGTTTTTTCAACATTTATTGCTGAACAACAAAGTAAAAAGTCGATTTCGTTGGAAATTAAAGATGACCACGGATATGTAATTACAAAGGGAAGTAACTATCAAAGCGAACCGTTTTTGGATTTTTTGTTGATTACGGTTGGTAGCGGTGAACAAGTGTCGTTGGAACAAATTGAAAAATTTGGGGCGACGTCTGATACGAAAGCCGATAAAATGGCAAAAAAATGGTTGGCATTTATTGCTAGATGGAAGAAGCAAGTAACCAAAAATGGCAATGTTAATCCGTTGTTTATCAGAGTTGATAACCAAATTCGCACGTTGGGGATGCTGTGGTTGATTTTGATGGTCCTGTTACCTGCTAGTTGGAAATTAGCCGAGAATGCGATGGGAATTAATTCATTTTGGTTTAGCTTGTTATTTGGCATGATGGGAATTGGTTTCATCTTTGTAATTGGCGCAGTTGCCTGTATGGGCATTGCTTGGTTATTGAAATTAGTTGCCAAAAAGCAAAGTGTAAGATTTGATTCTTGGCTAAGTAATACACCAAAGTTTATCGTTGCGCCACTTATGATTATTGTTTCAATAGTTGTGTTACAGGTATTTATGTTGGTTGTTAGTCATCAGTTATTTTTTGATTATAATATCACACCTTTTAGGTGGCCTTTGTTGTTTGGCACGTTGACAGGTTTAATTCTAATAATGTTAATTTACAGCTGGTTTAAGCATAGTTACACGCCGTACACCGCCAAAGGCTACGATATTTATTTACAAGTAATACAATTCAAACAAATGTTGCACGATATTGCAGATTTTGATCGCAGCAAGTTGCCTGATCAGATTTTGTGGGGTGAGTATTTGATCTACGCCATTGGATTACAAGAGGCCAAACGTTTGAACCACCAACTGGAGTCGGTATTTGGTGAACAGGCAGTTGCACAGGTGATGCAAGATCAACTAAATTTGAATATTACGAATTATTTCTTTTATACCAGTGGCATGGCTGATTTTAACGGTATCTTTGGGAGCAGCATTGCCAGTGGTTCGACTGGTCCTAGTTCAGCTGCAGGTGGGCCATCGGGTGGTGCAGGTGGCGGTTCTGGTGGTGGCGCATTTTAAAACTTATCGATACAAAAAATCATTCATTTCATGTTGAACGTGGGCTCAACAGATTTGGGTGTTTTTTTGTAGGCTTGAGGATCTGGGGTGACAATAGACGAGTAAGTCGTAATTTTGCGTAATATTATTTATCGTCTGAATCATCGCTAAAATAGCTTGAAAACCTACAATTTATCTTGAAAGCTGCCAGTTGTGTTGTATACTGAAACCAAGTATATATTTATCATTATTTACGTTATATTTTGGTTAATATTGACCTAGTGATTAACACCGTTAATGTTCAACACTGCAATGAATTGAAGTATGACAATTTGGAGGCAAAGAATGAATAAGAGATTGGTTAATGACGAAACCGAAATTAAAGAACATTACAAAATGTATAAGGCAGGCGGACGTTGGCTTTTTGCAAGTATTTCATTGATTACATTTGGTTCAATGCTCATGTTTGGAACAACGACTTCCAAGGCTGCAACAGAAAATACGGAGGCGGATGGCTCTTCCAGTACGGCAGTGACGTCAAGTGCTGCCTTTAATGCGAATGATAGCACACAAGTCTTATCCACCACTTCGAATTCTGCAAGTACAGAAACAACTGATGATAATAATTCAACCACTGGTGATGCAGCGCAGTCTGAAGTCTCATCTGCCGCAGCAAGCAATTCAACTGTTGCAAGCTCCTCAGCTAGCAGCACATATTCCAATGCAACTGTTGCTACGAGTAATGCAGCTTCAAGTATGCTGTTAAAAACAGACGCAACTGTGGCAGCCGCTGCCACTTCTTCGATCACAATGTCTTCTGATACGGTTGGATACGATAGCTCAAATACTGGTAATGGTGGAGTCGTTAACATCGACTATACATTTACCGGTGGCGCAGACGATACGTTTACAATTACCCTCCCTGCGGATTCTGATACGTACACATTAGGAAGCATCCCGGCAATGACTACTGGGAAAGGAACGATGACTTCTGTTAAAAATGCGGACGGTTCAACGACGATAACTTATAAGTTGAGCACACAAGGATCATATACTGCCAACCTTACTTTGAACCAGATCAATAATGAGTATGCGCATTCTAGCGCGATGACTGATATTGGTACCACGATTAAAACGATTACTTCCACCATTAATGGGGTGGCTCAGACACCAGTTACGTTTACACAGATTATTCAACCGTCAATGGATCCCACTGGCACAACACGGTTACATCCAGATACTGGGGTGGTAACGGATTTGCTTCCTGACACGGATTATGTTTACCAATTTTCAGTAAATGAAGCCGACGGGGTTTATAACGATGGTTACACGACCGCAAAGGTAAATTCTGCTGCCAATTACGGTGGTACTACAGTGACAATTCCAACGCCGACTGGTTTTGTTTTGGACAGTGATTTAACTAACCAACTGAATGGTTATACCTCTAGTAGCGGCACAACGATCACCCAGCCTGATGGCGCTGGTGGCGACATTATTATTAGCGTTGCGGCTAGTGACGGAGAACAAAATTGGAATTCTACCGGTTCGTACAAATTGGCCGGCTATTATGATGTGACACAAACTGATGAAGAACAAACGCTTACAGCGGCAGGACCAGCAACAGTGACACAGGTGCTCAATGCAGCTGGTGATACATTAACTGCTACTGGTTCTGGTGTGTGGACTGATAGTATTGCTGCAACAGACACCGCTGAAGTTGGTGCCGCAACAGTCACAGCGAGTGGTAATAGTAGCACTGCTTCTACTCAACTATTAATTGACGGTGACACTACTAATGATCCCGATTTACTTAACAGTTTTAGTTTTACAACTTCAACCGCTGCGCCAGTTGATGATGCTCAGATTACAATTACAATTCCAGATGGTTTGGATGCCACTGGAATTAAAGTACCAGATGGTGGTGCCAATACGTCCGCCTATTTACCAGGAACTACGTCATACAGTTATACTTTGACGTTAGCGGATGGGTCGGTTGAAACCGGAACGGTAAATTCTGGTGGTACTATTACTCCTACTGACTCTTCTGCGATTCGCCAGGTGGTTCTGGTACCAAATGAATTGGCTCCAGGTGCTTCTTCTGGTACAGGATGGTTGAGCACTGGTAAACAGGTGTTTTCTGTCTATGGTACCGTTTCTGCTACTTACGATTATGGGTCCACTATTCCTGATGGAGCAACGTTAGTTTCTACAATTTCACTTTCCTCTGAAGATGCGAATATTGCGGAAATGACAAATAGTGTTACTCAAACTGTCATATATCCGCAAGATGCAGTTGCTAGTGTTGGAATGTATGTTCATCAAATTAGTAAAACTGCCGGATATGAAAATTCCGGTTCTATCTCACTTGTAAATACTGGAAATGCTGGGCAAACAACAAACTCTGTCTATGAACCGATTTATTACTTTGTCCTTCCATCTGCGACCACAGTTGCTAGCATCACCAATTTGCCGGATGGTGGGGTGGTTTCTTACTTTACCGCCGACGATGGGCGCGAAGTCGTTGAGGTAGATTACACGGGTTCAGGAGCCTATATTTCAACGCAAGAAACATACTTAATTCAGATTAATCTTACCAATAATAGTGATGCACTACCTGGAACTTACGCAACCAATTTATACGTAACTTCTCCTGTTACTCAACTAAAACAGACCACTCCAGTCACTGATACATCGTATACAAATGGCGATGCAAATGCGGTTAGTGCAGGTAGTGGCAGCTGGACCATTTCTTCTGTTTCAACTGTTTACGATACAACATTAGCCCAGGGAAATAATGATACGGTGCCAGTAACTGATGCCTCAGCAGAACGAACGGGAGACACGACGCTTAATTTCTATGATGTGTTAGGCAATACAAGTTCAGCAACAGCTACCAATGTTAGTTCAGTTATTAATCTACCTACAGTTGGTGATGCATCAGGTTCTCAGTATACGTTCGAACTGACTGGACCAATCGATTTGCCAACCAGTTTTACAACAAGTACTGGAGAAACAGAATTAACCGCTGATGGTACGCCAGTCACTGCGCAGGTTTTGTATTCAACTAGTCTAGCTACGCTGAATGGTGATGCAGCAGATACTTCCGGCTATGTGACAGCTGATCAAATTACTGATTGGTCAGCGGTTCGGTCGATTTTGATTGAGTACAGTGCTATTCCAAGTAATACTTCAACTGGACGAATTTCTATCACTGGGACATCAACAGATGGCTTTGAGGGTACTACAGATGAAACTGGTTATTTAGAAACACAATTTAGTGCTACTGGTTACGATACAGTTACTAGAACCGGCACAGATAATGCCAGTTTAACTTTGAAGGGAACTATTGCTGCGCTAAGTGTGGTGCTTAACCCTGGTTCACTTACTTATGATGGACAATCAAAGGCCAGTGATGCTACAAATGCAACCGTGACAGTTACTTTAGCTGATGGGACAACTCAAGAAGTTTCAATAAGTAATGCAGAAGGAAAGAATGATTTTACTGTAGCAAACGATGGAATAAATGCTGATAGTTATTCATATATACTGACTGACTCAGGTATTGCCAACGTTGAAAAAGCAGTTGGTAGTACTATCGCCGCTACGGACGTACAGGGAACAATTGATATCTTATCTTTGAAGACTTCAATTAGCTTGAATGATGGTGGCTTCACCTATAACGGTGATAATGCCAGCAGCGCCAGCGGTTTAACTGCCAGTGTTGCATTAGCGGACGGTAGTATTAAGACGGTGGCATTAACGAGTGCCGATATCACGGTTACGGCTGATAGCAGTTCAGTTGGTAGCTACAAGTACAGTTTGAGTGCTAACGGTTTAGCTGCTGTATCAGCTGCAGTGGGCAATGATTATCAGTTAAACAACACCACAACCACTGGTAACATCACAATTACAAAAGCAGCATATGAATTTGAACTAACCGGTAATGAAACAGAAAGTTATACAGGTAATCAGCAAAGTCCTGATGCTGTAAACTACTCAGTTACGTTACCGACTGGAGAAAAATTTGTTCTTAGCGATGCTGATATTGAACTAGTTTCTGGTGGTACGGATGTAGGAAGTTATCAAGTTCAACTGACTGAGTTGGGAAAACAAGTGCTGGGTGCAATAATTGGCACTAACTATGATGTTAGCTTTGCTGATAACGCTACTTTTACAATCATTAAGGCTCAAGCAGCAAAAGTTTCCGTGAATGATCAAACAATTAAAGAAGGCCAGGCAACACCTGACTTTAATGTTTCATATGGTGATGGCTTGACTAGTATGCAACTCACCAATAGCGATTTTGAATTTCTCGGTGCTAACGGACAAATTTTGACTGAAATTCCAACAACTACTGGAATTTACACTGTTAAATTGAATGCTGCTGGTATTGCAAAAATTGAAGCTGCTAATCCAAACTATGAATTTTCAGAAGATGACTTCATTGCCGGAACCTATACAATTGTTAGTCAAGACATGGCAAATCCTGGTAATCCTGGTGAATCTGGCGATGGTGGTCTCGGTACATCGGAAGTCACTGGTACCGATTCTAGTGATGGTAGTGTAACTTCGACTAATTCAAATAACCAGGTTGCTGAGGTTACGACTGTGAATAAAACAACAGGTTCAACTAAACGATTACCACAAACTGGAGAGAGTGAAAACCCAGAGATGGCAGAGTTGGGCTTGGGGCTTATGTCATTGTTTGCAATGTTTGGTTTGCTAAATCGGAAAAAACGTAAACAGTAATTGATGAAATTAAATCAACGCTATTTTTAACATAAAAGGAACCAATTTGGTTCCTTTTATTTTGCAATTATTTAGATAAATGGTGCATTTTTAAATATAAATTTAACTCTTGCCTTGGAGTGCAGACCAAGGTTTATACTTCAGTCAGTATTTATATGGTAAGCAAGATTGGAGGCAATCAATTTATGAATATATCGAACCAAAATGAGCAAATCGATGGTCAATCAATTCAAGCATATCAACTTGGAAAGACTGACAGAGCATGGCAAAATGGCTATGGCACGCAGTCAGATGGTCAAGATACCAACGGACAAAATCAACCGGCGCGTAAATTAACTACGGATGCCAAGAGTATTATCATTTACTTTTCGCGTTCTGGCAGTACCGAATTACTGGCCAGCAAGATTGCACGAGCAACTAATACAGATGTTTTAGAAATTGTGATGGATGATAGCTATCCGGCCAATTATCAGGAAACATTAGCGCGAGTTAATTATGAACGTGAGAATCAGGACTACCCCGAGGTTAAGATGCAGGTGCCAGACTTAGGTCAATATGACACGGTTTATCTTGGTTATCAAATTTGGGCGATGACATTGTCGCACCCCACGAGAGCATTTTTGAGCGTTTATGGGAGTCAGCTGTCAGGTAAACTGATTGCGCCGTTCATGAGCCAAGGTGGTTATGGTCAAGGTGACAGTGTCCAACAGATTCAAGCCATTCTTCGAGAGCAAGGTGCCAGTGGTAATCGCTTCGCCAATGCGCTGGTGGTCGATGGCAATAAAGTTGATCAAGCAGATGCGCGTGTGACACAGTGGGTTAAGCAAATTAGAAGTTAATATCAAAATGGAGGAAATAAAAATGACAAAAAATGTTTTAATTATTGCAGCAAACGGTCAAATTTCACGGTTAGTTCAGGAACGCGTTCTTAATGAAGATGAATTTGCAGATGTTAATCTGACACTTTTTTTACGGAACAAGTCCCGACTGGCAAACGTAGCCAATAATTCTCGAGTGACCTTAATTGAAGGTAGTCTAGATAGCTTGGAAGATCTGACACAAGCAACAAAGGGACAAGATATTGTCTTCGTTGGCGTGGTAGATCATACTAGCGATAACCATCAAACGCAAAACGTTGTTGATGCTATGAAGGCCAACGGCGCCCAACGATTAATTTACACAAATGTATTAGGTATTTACGATGAGGTACCTGGTGAGTATGGAAAATGGAATCAACAAACGATTGGTAGTGGGCTACCATCAGCACTGAAGTCCGATCAAATTTTGGAACAATCCGGTTTGGATTATACGACCCTGCGACTGCCTTGGTTAAATGACCGAGAAGTTAAGTATGAGGTCACTCACAAAAATGAACCATATCTCGGTGTTTCAGGTTCACGAAAGAGTATTGCCGACGTTGTTTTGAGAATTATTGCTAAACCAGACTTTTTGAAGAACGACAGTGTCGGGATTGCTGATCCGAATACTCAAGGTGAAACCCGACCAGTTTATTAATTGTAAATTTACTATGAAAAAATCTATTTAAATCAAAGAAGGCAAATATTTATGGCATCAAAAACATTGATTGTGTATTATTCCTTGTCTGGCACAACAGCCAAAATGGCTCAATTACTGCAATCGGTAACTGATGGTGAATTGTTGGAATTAAAGGTTAGTGACGGTACCTTTTCGAATGATATGTACAAGACGGCAGAAATTGCCACACAGCAGATCGATTCAGGAGAGTTACCACAACTTACTAATCAATTTCCAGATTTAACTGCCTGTGACACTATTCTGGTTGGTGGACCCGTATGGTCAGCCAAAATTTCAACGCCGGTCCAGTCATTTTTAAAACACATTTCAGGCATAACAGCAGTTGTGGCGCCATTTTATACAAGTACTGGTTATAATGGTACGTATGAAAATGATTTTAAAAATATGCTTACTAAAGTGGATGTCCGTGATGGCATTGGCATGACCTCTGGAAATTTACAACAGGAAAACCAAGCTGGTAACAAGTTGTCAGAGTGGTGGGACAATTTAGCAAAATAAATAGTCTCATTTTAACTTTGTACTCTGTGTACCTGCGAAAAATTAATTAAAAAAACAACTATTTTTGCTTGCCTTGGAGTTCACACCATTGTTTATGATTATTACATGAATCAAATTAATACGAAATGAGGTGTTGAAATGAAGCGTAAACTACTAGTTGTTATCGCAGGAGCAATTGTATTAATTGCGGCGGTATTTTCACTTATTTGAATGAGCAATGGCGATAATCAGTCAAGTAAAAATAGCACCAGCCAGTCTACCAGTCAAAGCAAGAGTAACAGTAAAACACTAATTATTTATTTTTCTCTTTCTGGTAATACTAAAAAGGCTGCTGAGCAGATAAAAAAAGATACAGGAGCTGATATTATTAGGCTACAGCCTAAAAAAGCTTATCCAAAAGGGTATGATAACTATGTGCCGGTAGCACAACGACAATTAAAGCAAAACATTCATCCCACAATTAAGACAGAAATTCCCAATTTATCAGATTATGAGACAGTCTTAATTGGGTTTCCGACATGGTGGCAACAGCCACCCATGATTATTCATTCCCTATTTGAGAAATTTGATTTTGCAGGCAAAACAATCGTCCCGTTTACAACGAGTATGAGTACACCAATTAGTTCTTCGATGTCTTATATGCGGAAATTAGCAAAAGATGATAATGCAAAAATTAATAATGGCTTTAGATATGCTGATAATAATCAGAAATTACGACAATTTTTGCAAAAAAATAATCTGTTAAAAGATTAAATAGAATAACTATAAAGTTTGAGTGGTGATTTTAATGAACATTAACGCAGTAGCGGAAAAATTTAATTTAACCAAGGATACGTTGAGATATTGGGAACGAATTGGCTTGCTGCCGGAAGTAAAAAGAAATACCAGTGGATATCGTGAATTCTCAGAGCATGACATGAATTGGGTGTTCTATATTCAAGCGTTACGAAATGCTGGAATGTCGATTGAAGCATTAGTTGAATTTGTGAAACTATACCGTGAAGGTAGTCAAACTGAGGCAGCGAGAAAATCACTGTTAGTAGATCAAAGAGCTGAGTTAGCAGACAAAGTAACGGGAATACAAAAGACAATTAAGTATTTAGACTTCAAGATTGACCATTTTGAAGATCACACTTTGAATTACGAAAGAGAAAAACTGGCTTACGAACAAGATGATTAGGTGATTACAGTAGCTGCAGCAAATTTGTTGCGGCTACTTTTAGATTAAGAATTGGAGTGATGATAATGATGAAAAAAAGGGAGCTAGGTAATAGTGGATTAAAAGTTGATGCACTTGGATTGGGATGCATGGGGATGAGTTTTGCATATGGTGCAGTTCCTGACCAGAACGAAATGGTCAAATTACTTCAAGCAGCTGTTGAAATGGGCGAGACATTCTTCGATACGGCAGAAGTATATGGCCCTTATACAAATGAAACGTTACTTGGGAAAGCATTAGCACCATATAAAGACCAGGTTACAATTTCCACCAAGTTTGGGATTCGAATTGAGAACGGCAAACAAGTTATTGATGCAAATATCAAGGGAATTCGTAGTTCTCTAGAGGGATCACTGCAACGTCTTGGAGTAGAAGCGATTGATCTATACTTTCTACATCGGGTAGATCCGAATGTTCCAATCGAAGAAGTTGCAGAAGTCATGGGTCAGTTGATCAAAGAAGGCAAAATCAAACACTGGGGCTTATCAGAAGCTGGACTCGAAACAATCAAGAAAGCTAATTCTATTACTCCACTGACCGCAGTAGAAAGTGAGTATTCACTTTGGACACGTGAGCCTGAAGCTGGACTGTTACCATTACTCAAGCAATTAGGAATCGGGTTCATGCCGTTTAGCCCACTTGGAAAGGGATATTTAACTGGAAAGATTAATGCTGACACCACCTTTTCAAAAGGGGATGGTAGAAATAATCTTCCAAGATTTACGGCAGGCGCCCTTATTGCTAACCAAAAGTTATTAGATTTAATTAAAGATTTTGCAGTAGCAAAGCAAGCTACTTCGGCGCAAATTGCACTTGCATGGCTGTTGGCGCAAGAGCCATTTATCGTTCCTATTCCTGGAACAACAAAACTCCATCGGCTAAAAGAAAATTTAGGGGCGTTGGATGTTTCGTTTACTCAGTCTGAATTACAGCAAATTAATCAATTATCCAAAAACATTCAGATTAAAGGAAACCGATATACACCTGAATTGGCTAAACGAGCTGGGCTATAAAATATTTATCATTAATAAAAATAACAGGATGTGCAGCCAATATGCTGTATATCCTGTTATTTTGAATAATGTATTCTTATTTACGAAAAAGAATTGGCATTGAGTTATAAGACTGATTGACAACTGAATTGACATCATGACCACCATTAGCATCAAAACTATAAATTAAGTTGGAATCCGTAAACTGCTGTGGGTGATCTCGTAAGCTTTTAATCATTGGAGACATTGATCCACTAGTACCATCAATACTACCTACTGATGCAAGAATCAAGTAATCAGATGATTTATAAGGTGTTGTTTTGATTTGATTAGCAAGCTTATTTGCTGTTTGTCCCGGCTTAACCGATCCACCATCAGTTGTAACAGTCCAGCTGTCGCCAGCCATCGGAATAAAATATTTAAAAATGTCTAACTGATGCTCGAGTACATACCAGGTGGTAATTGCACCCATTGAAAAGCCTGCAAAAGCTCGATGTTGCCTTGATTCAGATAATCCCAATTTGTTGGTAGTTTTAGCAAACGTGTGAAAGCGGGTTTCAACTACTGGAATCAAGTCATTTGGTAACTCGTTAGCAGCGAAAGCTAAATTTAATTTATTATCGTCATAGTAATCATTCGATACAAAACTTCGGTTGGGGTAATAAGTTGGGGTAATCACAATCGTTGGTTTCATTTTTTTATCGGCAATTTCGTGGTCTAATAATTTTTTAAAAGCCGTATTTTGGTCCTTACCAACGCCACCAAGGAAACTGGTTTCACTCATTGTTGATCCATGCAGCAAGTACAAAACGTTATATTTTTGATCTGAAGATTGATGATACCCTACTGGTAAATAAACTAATGCAGTTTTAGTAAAGTTCTGATTTTTATAGTTAGTTTGGTAAGAAATTTTCTTAACATCGCCACGATTAGATTCAGTGGCACGTTGCTGATAATTGGTTGGAATCTTTTTCATTTGTAACCTCCGCTTAGGATTTGATGTGACACTGAGTTCACTTTGGTCGTTCGTTGTAACTGTTATTTGATGCCCTTTGTGGGTAAAGTAATAGTAACCACCTGCGCAGCCAATTAAAATTAGTAAAAATAAAATTGTTGTAACTATCTTAGACCTCATATACCTTTACCCCCACACTCATACATTTATCCATATGACTATTCCAAGTCTTATTGAAATTATAAACGTTGGAGTTCAGACGAAGGCAAGGCCTGGATAAATTTAAGTTACAAAAAAGTTTTAATTTTTTCAGCGTAGTATTATGCATCAATATCAGTTGTATGTTATTGTAAGTTCTTGTAATCATTAAATTAGAGGAGATATTATAATGGCATTACCACAAGTTGATTTAAAAAGTGTAAAAGGTCCAACAGCGATCATTAAAACCAATCATGGCGAAATTAAGATCCAACTATTTCCAGAACAAGCTCCTAAAACAGTTGAGAATTTTGTTGCCCTTGCTAAGCAAGGGTACTATGATGGAATTTCTTTTCACCGTGTGATTCCTGATTTTATGATTCAAGGCGGCGATCCAACTGGTACAGGTGCTGGTGGTGAAAGTAGTTTTGGCGCACCATTTGAAGATGAATTTTCACCTGAATTGTTTAACATCAATGGTGCTCTTTCGATGGCCAATGCTGGCCCGGGCACTAACGGAAGCCAATTTTTCATTGTCTCCAATGAAGATGTAGACGAACGAATGATCCGTCAAATGAAGGATGCGGCTTATCCTGATGAAATTATTGAAGTTTACAAACGAGGCGGCACTCCTTGGCTAGATTATCACCATACTGTTTTTGGCCAGGTAATTGATGGCATGGCTGTTGTCAAAGAAATTAGTGTGGTTCCACGCGATCAGTCAGATAAGCCGAATGAAGATGTCATTATGGAATCGGTTAAAATTACAGAATAACAATTAAAGCAATTTACGATTAAAGGTTAGAGATGATCAGTTGCATGGTCATTGACACTGTTCATTGTGAGTTGCTTTTTTTGATTCTCGGTGTTGGTAGTTTATTACGCAAAAATCAGCGAGACTGGTTTAAATCTTTCCTGAAAAATATAGTTGAATTGGATTTCATTTCTGGTACATTTCGGCTAAGATTAAATAGAAGCAAAATGAGGGAATGAAACGATGAATCCACAAATAATTTTAAAAGATAAATTTGGTTATGATACTTTTCGTACTGGCCAACAAGAAGTCATTGATAATACGTTAGCTGGCAATAATGTATTGGCGATTATGCCGACAGGTGGCGGTAAATCATTGTGTTATCAGATTCCGTCGTTGCTCTTGGATGGGGTAACATTGGTGATTTCACCACTAATTTCGTTAATGAAGGATCAAGTTGATGCGTTGAACGAAAATGGAATTGCAGCAACGTTTATTAATAGTACGCTCGATCATATTGAGATTGAAGAGCGTTTTAATCAGGCCGCAACCGGAGCAGTGAAGCTACTATACGTATCACCCGAGAGGCTGGACTCAGGCTATTTTAATGAATTGGCCCAATTACCCATTCGGTTAGTGGCAATCGATGAAGCTCATTGTATTTCACAATGGGGTCATGATTTTCGTCCTAGTTATTTAAGACTAACTGAAATTATTCAGGATTTTCCAAGCACTCCAACGATCATCGCTCTAACTGCGACAGCAACGCCTAAAGTTGCGCAGGATATTATGCAACGATTGTCAATTACTGAAGAGGTGAAAACCAATTTTTCACGGCCAAATTTGTCGTTCAAGGTCGTTAAAGATCAAGATAGTGATCAGTTTTTACTAGACTACTTAACAGTCAATCCAGATCAATCTGGCATTATCTATGCCAGCACACGCAAAGAGGTTGAACGGGTGTACAAATTATTACAGAAAAATAAAACGCCTGTCACCATGTATCACGGTGGATTAACTAAATTACAACGACAAAAAAATCAGGATGATTTTTTATACGACCGGCTGCCGATTATGGTTGCCACCAATGCGTTTGGTATGGGGATTGATAAAAGTAACGTGCGCTTTGTCATTCATGATCAGGTCCCAGGGAGCCTAGAGGCCTATTATCAAGAAGTAGGTCGAGCTGGCCGCGATGGGTTACCTAGTGACGTGATTTTATTGTTTAAATTACACGATGTTCAAATTCAACATTTTTTTATTGATCAGTCTGAAATGGATGCACAAAATAAGCATCGTGAGTACCTGAAGCTGCAAGAAATGACACAGTATGCCAATACACAGCAGTGTTTACAGCAATATATATTAAATTATTTTGGTGAGGATGGGCCTGTCTGCGGTAATTGTAGCAACTGTTTGGATGAACGGGAATCACAAGATATCACGGTGGCAGCTCAGAAAATATTATCATGTGTCAAGCGAATGGACGAACGATTTGGAAAAGTTTTAGTGGCGCAAGTTTTGACGGCTTCAAGGGTTCAGCGAGTAAAGCAATTTCATTTTGATAAATTAAGTACCTATGGTTTGATGAAAAACCAATCACAAAAATCAGTATCTGAGTTGATTGATTACCTAACAGCTTCGGGGTATCTACGTGCAGCAGGTGGCCAATATCCGGTGCTGCAAATCACTGAGGATGGACTGGCTGTCCTACAAGGAAAAGAAACTGTTTTTCGTAAAATGGCAGTGCAAGCCAAGCAATCATTGCCAGTCAATGATGAATTGTTCGAACAGCTGCGAGCACTGCGGCGTGAGTTAGCTGAGAAACAGGGTGTGCCGCCATTCGTTATTTTTTCAGATCAGACATTACATGATATGTGTGCCATGATGCCTGTGACGTTGGACGATATGTTGCGTGTCAAAGGCATTGGCCAAAATAAATTAGAAAAATACGGGCACCAATTTTTAGCGATTCTACAACAGGTGGATGAAAAATAGAGACGTGCAATGGTAATGTAAATTTTTCTGAGTGAATTTCTTGATGACAGATTAGTAACAATGAGATAATATCCATGTGCAAGTGGCATTAAACGGCAGTATGATTTGAGCATTTTCAAAAACGTTGGTAAGTAGTCAAGTTAGCAAGTCAAAGGAGATTTATTATGGCAAAGATGATCTTTGTGAATTTACCTGTTACTGATATGCAACGTTCGATTAAGTTTTATGAAGCACTTGGATTTAAGCAAAATAAAGATTTTTCTGATGAAAATGGATCAGGAATGATGTGGGATGATAATATTTGGGTAATGTTATTAACCCATGATTTTTACCGCAAATTCTTACGCGATCATCAGCTAGCTGATTCAAAAAAGGTGAGCGGCTCCATGACGGCTTTTAGTTTGGAGAGTATTGAAGCCGTGAAAAGATTCGCCCAAAAGGCTAAAGATAACGGTGGCGATTTCTATCACGTAGAAATGGGGATTCCAGCGGAACAAATGTATGAATTAGAAGTAATTGATATTGATGGCAATCTTCTTTCAGCCAGTTGGATGAACATGGATTGAAAAGTAAATAGTTAGGGGGACAATGCAATGGATCCTTTTGCAGAGTTTATCGACTCAATTGAAGACGCACAGCATCGGGCAAGGGTGGTCGAAGTTTTAAAGTGGGTAACTGATACCTTTTCACAATTAAAGCCACGATTGGCCTGGAATCAGCCAATGTTTACGGATCATGGCACATTTATTATTGGTTTTAGCGTATCTAAAAAGCACCTGGCTGCCACTCCTGAAGAGGAAGGTATTGCTCATTTTAAAGCAGATATCGAGACAGCTGGCATTGATCATACTAAGGGCATTATCAGGATGCCGTGGAGCCAACCGATTAACTACAACTTATTGCAAAAAATGATTGAATATAATATTCGGGACAAAGCTGATATTGAAACATTTTGGCGGCATAAGAACTGAAAGAAAAGTCTATTGAACATAAAATCCCCCTGTCAACCTTTAGCTGACAGGGGGATTTTCTTGATAAAAAAACTAATTTTCTTTTAATGAGTAAGCATGTTTGAGCATCAATGGTGCAAGTAATGTTGTCAGAATAATTGCTGTGATTATGGCTGAATAATATTCAGAGGACAGTAAGTGAGCACTATAGCCAATTTGTGCGATAATCAAAGCCATTTCACCGCGGGACACCATGCCGGCACCGACAATGTAAGAATCTTTCCAGGTAAAATGGGACAATTTAGCTCCTAAACCAGCGCCAACTAATTTTGTCATGGTTGCTAAAATTGTTAGTAAAGCGATGAATAAAAAGTCATCAAGAAAGCCATCAAACGACATTGAAAGACCAATGCTAACGAAAAAAACAGGAATAAAGATGGCGTAGCCAATCGGTTCAATGTTTTGCTCAACCTCGTGCTTTACACTAGTTTGAGAAATTGCAATTCCTGCAAAAAAAGCGCCAACGACTGAACTGAGCCCAATTGAGTCCGCCACTAATGCCATACCTAAGCACAAAATAAGTGCCACAATTGTTGGCCCCCCTGGAATGAATAATCTCTTTCCAATTTGGGCTAAGAAAGGTGCCAGAAATTTAACCACGAAATAAATAGCGATAAAAAACACAATTTGGCTTGCAAAAGTGAACAACAAATTACTGCTATCTGCTGCACCTGCTTTTGTTCCTAGCAAACTGACCATTACACTTAAAATCACCACGGCCAAAACATCGTCGACTACAGCTGCACCAAGAATAGTTGCTCCCGCTTTTCCGTGCAGACCATCTAATTCCTTTAAAACTGCAACTGAAATTGAAACTGATGTTGCTGCAAAAATGACACCAATAAAAATACTTTCTGTTTGGTCTAGTTTAAAGGCAATGCTTAAGCCATAAACTACCAGAACTGGAATGATGACTCCTAGTGAGGCCACCAGAATACTTGGTCGCAAATATTTTTTTAATAATTTGAGGTCACTTTCCATTCCAGCACTGAACATCAAAATGATTACTCCAATTTCAGAAAATAGGTGGGTAAATTCATCACCCTTAATCCAACCAAAAATAGCTGGACCAACAATAATTCCAACTAGTAATTGTCCCACCACTGCAGGTAATCCGATTCTGACACTGTAATGACCAGCAATCGTGGTAGCAATTAAAATTAAACATAGTTCACCAATTGCTTGCATTAATTTTTTCCTTTCAACAAAAAATAAAAAGCCCAAACTTCAAGACTTTCTCACACCCCTGAGAAAGTAAAGTCCTTGAAGCTTGCGCCAACCGATTTGTCCTATTCATTTACTAGTTAAACATTACCATAGTTCCACCTAGCTGTCACATGCTTAGACTTTTTGTGTGGCTGGAGTTGATTAAATTGGTAGTTGAAATAAATGAAAAACAACTTATAGCATGGCATTAATCATTACACATTATTTGACTTATACCGAATATTTTTGTAATAATAGAACCAATTCGTTTTTTTACGTATATCGCATAACCGGTCATTTTAAATATGTTTGTTTTCAAAATGAAAGCAACGCTAAATGTAACTGAATTTAACTAAAGGAGGATGCATGACTAAAAAAGTTGAAGTAAAAAATTTAGCCAAAATATTTGGGAAACGTAGTCCGCGCGTCAAAGAATTAATTACACAGGGCAAAACAAAAGCAGAAATTCTAGAACAAACAGGTGCTACTGTCGGGGTTAATCAAGCTAATTTCCATGTTAATCAGGGCGAAATTTTTGTAATTATGGGATTATCTGGTAGTGGTAAATCGACTCTGATTCGAATGATAAATCGGCTAATTGAACCAACTCAAGGAACGATTTCTATTGATGGGCAGGACCTAATGACACTCAATAAAAAAGAGTTACGCGAAGTGCGCCGACAAAAGATGAGTATGATCTTTCAAAACTTTGCGTTGTTTCCTAATCGCACTATTTTGGAAAATACTGCCTATGGTCTTGAAATTAAGGGTGTCGAAAAAAATGTTCGGGAACAAAAGGCCCATGAAGCGTTGGAGTTAGTCGGGTTACATGGCTACGATCATCAATTTCCACAACAGTTATCTGGTGGAATGCAACAACGAGTTGGTTTAGCTCGTGGCTTAGCTAATGATGCCGAAATTCTGCTCATGGATGAAGCTTTTTCTGCATTGGATCCATTAAATCGAAAAGACATGCAGGATGAATTGCTCGATTTACAAGAAAAAATGCATAAGACAATTATCTTTATTAGTCATGATTTGAATGAAGCCCTTAGAATTGGTGATCGAATTTTGATCATGAAGGATGGTGTGATCGTTCAAACCGGGACCCCTGAAGATATTTTGACCCATCCAGCCGATGATTACGTTAAACGATTCATTGAAGACGTGGACCGGACAAGAGTCTTAACCGTGGCCAATGTCATGATTCGTCCTAATACAATTAACATTGACAAGGATGGGCCCCGGCTGGCACTACGACGGATGCAAGAAAATGAAATTTCGTCCGTTTATGTGGTCGATAGTGCGCGTAAATTTGTTGGCTTTGCGGATGCCAAAGATGTTGTTGGCCTGATTAGAAAAGAGAGTCGTGATCTCAGATCGGTCGTTCAAACTAGTGTCCCGACCACTCATCCCGACGTGCCAGTTAACGACTTAATGGATAAACTATCAAGTACCCCAATTCCGTATGCTGTCCTTGATGACGATCACCATCTAGTCGGAATTATTGTGCGTGGTGCCGTGTTAGGTGCCATTGCCGGAAATGGAGTGGCACAAGAATGACAATTTTAATTAGCAAGTTACCATTGTCTGACTGGGTGAACTCATTTGTCACTTGGTTGACGCAATTTACAGGCTTTTTCAATGGGATTACAAGTTTTATTGGTGGAATTGTTAATGGCTTTCAGTGGGTATTTGATTTGTTACCCGTCTGGTTGTTCATTGTGATCGTTTTGGCGATTACTTGGTATGCAACTCGCCATGGTAAAAAATGGGGACTGTTACTTTTTGAACTAGCTGGGTTGCTATTAATTTGGAACTTAGACTATTGGCGTGATATGACACAAACTTTGACGCTGGTCCTTACCTCGAGTTTGATTGCATTAGTAATCGGGATTCCGTTAGGTATTTTAATGGCTAAAAGTCATACATTTGAAGCAATTATGAAACCTATTTTGGATTTAATGCAGACTATGCCAGCCTTTGTTTATTTGATTCCAGCAGTGGCATTCTTTGGGATTGGAATGGTTCCGGGTGTTATTTCATCAGTAATTTTCGCGATGCCACCAACAGTACGAATGACTAACTTAGGAATTCGTCAGGTACCGGTTGATTTAATTGAAGCAGCTGATTCATATGGATCCACTAGCTGGCAAAAATTAATTAAAGTGCAATTACCATTAGCAAAATCAACTCTAATGGCTGGGGTAAACCAGAGTATGATGCTGTCATTATCAATGGTGGTTATTGCATCAATGATTGGTGCATTAGGTCTAGGAACCCAGGTTTACTTCGCTGTGGGGCGTAATAATGCCGGTAATGGATTTACTGCTGGTCTGGCGATTGTTATTTTAGCCATTATTTTAGACCGCATTACACAAGCATTTAATCGTGCGAAACACTAGGAGGTAACTATGACACGTAAACTAAGAATTTTAGTAGTTGGATTGTCACTGTTGCTTCTGACGATCGGGTTATCCGCTTGCAGTAGTAAACCTGCTGCATATAACCCGCATAAGAAGTTAGGTCCGCAGATTAACTATACGATTACAGGAATTGATGCGGGTGCTGGTGAAATGGGCGCTGCGCAAAAGGCACTGACTGCCTATGGCTTGAAAAGTAAAAATTGGCAGTTACAAACTAGCTCTACCGCCGCAATGACCAGTACATTGGATAAAGCAATCAAAAATCACCAAGCAATTGTAATTACTGGGTGGCAACCACACTGGATGTTCACCAAGTATCCGATAAAATTTTTGAAAGATCCGAAAAATGTTTTTGGTAAAACAGAGAATTTGCACACCATTGCTAGAACCGGTTTCAAACATGACAATCCTGGCGCTTATAAACTATTGTCACAGTTTCATTGGACTAAATCAGAAATGTCTGAAATTATGTTGAAGGTTAACGATGGGCAAGATCCTGCAAAAGCGGCGAAGAACTATATTAGCAAACATCCAAAACAGGTGGCAAAATGGTTGGCTGGGGTTCCTGAAGGTCATGGAAAAAAGGTCAAACTAACCTACGTTGCCTGGGATTCTGAGATTGCTTCGACTAACTTAGTCAAGCAATTATTAGACAGCAAGGGCTACGATACGACGATTCAGTCACTGGAAGCACAGCCGATGTGGGCTTCAATCGCGACTGGAGCGGCGGATGCGTCTGTTTCAGCTTGGTTACCAACAACACACGGATTGTACGCTAAACAGTACAAGGGTGAGTTTGTTGATGTGCGGGTGAATTTGAAGGGTGCCAAAACTGGTTTAGCCGTGCCAAAGTATATGAAAAATATTAATTCGATTGAAGAGCTAAAAAATAAATAACAACAAAGTTGAAGCTTGAAATTTACTTCAGCTTTTTTATTTACTTTTAAAAAGTTACATTCTAGTGGCTGGAGTGGTACGCTAAACTTTATAATAGTTGAATTAAACAGAAAGAAGAGTGATTGTGATGTCAATTTATGATTATGACGTTACCTCGGAAGATGGTAAAAGCTATTCAATGGAAAAGTACCGTGGCCATCCGTTGATAATTGTCAATACGGCTACTAAATGTGGCTTTGCTCCTCAATTTAAGCAATTAGAAGAAATTTACCAAAAGTATGAAGGTCAAGGTTTAATTGTGCTAGGATTTCCCTCTAATCAATTTAAGCAGGAACTATCTAGCAGTGAAGAAGCGGCGCAATCATGCCGCACAACCTATGGCGTCAGTTTTCCTATGCACAAAATTAATGATGTGAATGGAAAAAAGGCGTTGCCACTATTTGATTATCTAACTGAGCAGGCCCCAGGCACGCTTGGTTCAGCAATCAAATGGAATTTTACTAAGTTTATCGTGGATAAAGAAGGCAATGTAGTTAAAAGATATGCGCCAAAAACAAATCCTTTAAAAATGGTTGATGAAATTGAACAGGTAATTTAATCGTCAAACACTGACCACAATGCTGATCAGATAAATTACGAAGTCCAACATTAAAATTAAATTAGAAAAAAATGTTGACATTCTAATGAAACTTCGCTAATCTAATAACAACATCAAATTTGGAAGGGAGTAATCGTCATGAAAAATACTATAACTCAAACCACAGTGACACTCTCTTTCCAAAATTTAGCCTTATTATTAAAGAAGAAGGACCTGACAAGCTGATTTTCGTTGTTGAAAATCACAAAGTTAAGCCCTTATTTCAGTTTTAGTAATGGGGGCGTCAAATAAGAAGTAGTTCGACCTCATTCCTTAAAACGAATGAGGTTTTTATTTGAGCAGGAGGTGCATTCTTATTTTAACCACATAGCAACAGCAATTATTCATAGAACAAAAAACATACTTTGGGGAGTGGAAAACATATGAAGAAATTTATGAAGGTAGCAACAGTAATGATGGCAATGGCAACGGTGGGTTCAACTTTGGCAGGTTGTAGTTCAGCTAAGAGTGAAGGAAATACAGCTGGTAAGACAATCAAAATCGGTGTCAATATGGAATTATCTGGAGCCGCTGCAGCTTATGGCGCAGCAGAGAAACAAGGAATTGAATTGGCCGCTCAACAAATCAACAAGGCTGGTGGTATCAAGGTTGGCAATACTAAGAAAAAGATTAAAGTGATTTATCGAGACAACAAGACCAGCACATCTGAATCTTCTTCGGTTGCAGCTCAGCTAGTTAATAATGATAAAGTACAAGCAGTTATCGGACCGGCCACTACTAATGCAGGAACAGCTGCAATTCCAAATATTACCAAAGCTAAGGTCCCTGCAATCAGTCCATCGGCATCTGATTATAGTTATACACTGACAAAAGCTGGTAAGGTACAGCCATACGTCTTTAGAACTGAATATCAAAATAATTTCCAAGGCAAAATTGTTTCTAACTTTATGAGCAAGACCTTGAAAACAAAGTGGA
>NZ_AWTT01000030.1 GCF_000876205.1 Paucilactobacillus wasatchensis
AATCCAGTAATTCCAAGTGCATCTTTGATAGAATCATCCATGAGAGATAGTTCCTTTCTGGAAAAGATAGGTGCAGGCTATCTTCTCTTTTTTTGTCTGTATATAAAAATGTTACCAATATATGTTCACGAAGTGAACACCTATCAGTACCAAATATTGTAGAACCCCTTTTAGTCTAATAAAAAGCTTGGTAAGTTTTGCTTGCCGGGCTTTTTTTCATACATATACAAGTTTAACGTGGACAGATGTTTACAATTCGCCCGGCTTACGTTAAACTAAATGGGTATGCAAAATTAAGCATTTAATAATTTACTACTGTTATGGAGGAAATAAAATGTCAGCAAAATGGGAACGCGATGGCGATACCAACAAAGGGACATTAACATTTGATATTGATGTCGACACAAGAAAAAAAGGAATTGATCAGGCTTTTGCTAAAACAAAGAAAACCTTGACTGTTCCAGGTTTTCGTAAGGGTCGAATTCCACGCCAAATCTTTAATCAGATGTATGGTGAGGAAACTTTGTATCAAGACGCATTAAATATTGTCTTGCCAGAAGCTTATGAAGCCGCAATTAAAGAAGCTGGCATTGAACCAGTTGATCAGCCACAAGTCGATGTTGACAGTATGGAAAAAAATCAACCATGGGTTTTAAAAGCTGTTGTAACTGTTAAGCCAGACGTTAAGTTAGGTGATTACAAGGGGTTAACGGTTCCTAAGCAAAACACACGTGTATTGGTCAAAGATGTTGATGCTGAACTTGAAAAGAAACGCCAACAACAGGCTGAACTAGTGCTGAAAGAAGACAAACCAGCTGCCAATGGTGATACTGTTGTGATTGACTATGAAGGTTCTGTTGACGGTGAAAAGTTTGATGGCGGTACTGCTGATAATTATTCACTTGAATTGGGCTCAAATTCATTTATTCCAGGATTTGAAGACCAATTAGTTGGCCATAAAGCTGATGAGAATGTTGATGTCAAAGTTACATTCCCACAGGATTATCAAGCAAAAGAATTGCAAGGCAAGGAAGCACTATTTAAGGTTACAATTCACGAAGTAAAAGAAAAACAACTACCTAAATTAGACGATGAGTTTGCTAAAGACGTTGATGAAGAAGTTGACTCGTTAGAGGAATTAAAGACCAAGACCAAAGACCAACTTAAGGAGCAAAAAGAGCAAGCTGCTCATGATGCTATTGAAGAAGCTGCGATTGGACAAGCGGTCGATAACGCTGAAGTTAAAGAGATTCCACAAGCAATGTTGGATGATGATACTAATCGACAAATGCAACAATACTTGGCTAACATGCAACAGCAGGGTATCAATCCTGAGATGTACTTCCAAATTACTGGTACAAAACAGGAAGACTTGCAGAAGCAATTTGCTGAAGATGCTGAACGACGGGTTAAGACCAACTTAGTATTGGAAGCGATTGTGGAAGCTGAAGGAATCAAACCGACAGACAAAGAAATTGCTGCTGAAGTTAAAGACTTGGCACAACAATACGGAATGGAAGAAGATGCTGTTTCTAAGGCATTGACACCAGATATGTTGGCACATGATATTGCTGTTAAAAAGGCAGTTGATATGCTTAGTGATTCGGCTAAACAAGAAAAGACCTCTGCTAAAAAGAGCACCAAAAAAGATGAAGATTAGAGTTTAAACTCGTATATTTTTGGGGAATGTTCAATCAATTGATTGGGCATTCTTTTACTTTGAT
This sequence comes from Paucilactobacillus wasatchensis, assembly GCF_000876205.1. Lineage (GTDB taxonomy): Bacteria > Bacillota > Bacilli > Lactobacillales > Lactobacillaceae > Paucilactobacillus > Paucilactobacillus wasatchensis. The sequence continues at coordinate 1,725 of NZ_AWTT01000030.1, forward strand.
AATGAGTCAATTATTCGTATTTAGTTGTCCATTCTGCTATGATACACACAGTAACTTATTAGGAGGTTTCGCTAGATGTTTGAAGATACCGATGGAATGGAATCTGTAAACTGTTCATTTTGTGGTAAATCACAAGATCAGGTTAAAAAAATTGTAGCCGGTCCAGGCGTTTATATCTGTAATGAATGTATTGATTTATGTAAGGAAATTATTGATGAAGAAATTGCTGAAGACTCAGCACAAGCCTTGCTAGATGTGCCCACTCCAGCTGAAATCGTGACCAAGCTAAACGATTATGTGATTGGTCAAGAAGATGCTAAGAAGACACTTTCTGTTGCTGTCTATAATCACTATAAACGGGTGAATGAAACTGCCACTCAAAGTGATGATGAAACTGAATTACAAAAAAGTAACATTAGTTTGATTGGCCCAACTGGTTCAGGAAAAACATATTTAGCACAATCACTGGCACGGATTTTAAATGTACCGTTTGCAATTGCTGATGCAACCACATTAACAGAAGCTGGATACGTTGGTGAAGACGTTGAAAATATTATTTTGAAACTTTTACAGTCAGCTGACTATGATGTTGATCGAGCTGAAAAGGGAATCATCTATATTGACGAAATTGATAAAATAGCTAAAAAAAGTGAGAATGTATCAATTACGAGAGATGTTTCTGGTGAAGGAGTGCAACAGGCTTTGCTAAAGATTTTGGAAGGAACCATTGCTAACGTTCCGCCTCAGGGTGGTCGTAAGCACCCACAACAAGAATTTATCCAGGTCGATACTAAGAATATATTATTCATCGTTGGTGGCGCGTTTGACGGCATTGAAACGATTGTGAAGGAGCGGCTAGGAGACAAGACAATTGGATTCGGTTCTAACTCGCGTGAGATTGATGAAGTTAGCGATAAAAACATTTTGCAACATGTTGTTCCAGAAGACCTATTGCAGTTTGGCTTAATTCCTGAGTTCATCGGGCGGTTACCGATCCTGACAGCCTTACAAAAACTAGACGAACATGATTTGGTGCGAATTTTAACTGAACCAAAGAATGCACTGGTTAAACAGTATCAAAAGTTAATTCGGATTGATAATGCTGAATTAGAATTTACTGACGGTGCGCTAAAAGCGATGTCACATTTAGCAATTAAGCGAGATACCGGTGCTCGGGGCTTGCGTTCTATTATTGAAGACGTGATGCGCGATGTGATGTTTGACTTACCAAGCCGTAAAGATGTTGAGAAAGTAATTATCAATAAGCGGAGTGTTAATAAACACTCTGAGCCAGAGTATGTGTTGAAGGAAAAAGCTTCATAAAACTGGTCTCTGGATTAAAAATAGGCTTCATTAGCGCGATTCTTGGACGAATCTGCGTTAATGGAGCCTTTTATTTGAGTAAACTGATGTGCCATTCACGTGATATCTTTGTTAGAATGGACACAGTAAATTAATTTGGAGGCTGTTATGGAAGTTCAAGAAGTGCAATTAGTAATGAGCGCAGTATCACCGACTCAATATCCAACCACAGGTTACCCAGAAATTGGGTTGGTTGGTCGCTCCAATGTGGGGAAATCATCACTGACTAATACGCTGATTAACCGTCGTAGTTATGCGCGAACCTCCAGCCAACCTGGAAAGACAAGGACACTCAATTTTTACGAGGTTGAGCATCAATTGTATTTTGTTGATGTCCCTGGTTATGGGTACGCAAAAGTTTCTAAACAAGAACGGGCTAAATTTGGCACGATGATTGAAACCTACCTAACACAACGGGAAACGTTGAAAGGGGTTGTTCAACTGGTAGACGGTCGGCATGCACCGTCGGATGATGATGTTTCAATGTATCAATGGTTGCAATATTATGACATTCCAACGTTAATTGTGGCTACTAAAATTGACAAGGTTAAGCCTGGTGTTCGTAATCGGCAAACTAGTTTGATTACTAAAACACTAGGTTTGAAGGGATCAACCACCGAATTAATATTATTCTCCGCCCAAACCAAATTAGGTAAAGACGATGTGTGGCAATGGATTGAAACTAAAATTGGAGGAACCAAATAATGGAATTTAATGACTATCAAAAAGCAGCTAATCGGACCCTTTATGGCAATGAACAAGTACTAACTAATTGTGCGCTCGGACTTGCCGGTGAAGCGGGGCAGGTAGTTGATTTAGTTAAGAATTACACTTTTCGCGGGCAGAAACTAGATCGTGATGAACTTGTTCATGAAATGGGAGATGTTCTTTGGTATCTATCTCAAGTAGCACAATGGGCTAACATTCCATTTGATGAAGTTGCCAAAACAAATATTGATATTTTAAATAATCGTTATCCAGATGGCTACCAAAAATAAGTGTGTTTTTTAGTAAAAAAAATAAGCTCAATAGGCCTATCCTAAAATTTGATGATTACTTTATTTAGTGTCGTCATCGTCTTTTTTGTCATTTTTCTTTTGTTTGGTTTCATTTGGTTTTTTATCCGGTTGTTTGACAGCTTTCTTTTTAGGATCAACTGCTAAGTCATCGAATAATTTTTCCAAGTTAAGCTCACGGCGAACGATGAGTCCCATAAAATCAGTCCTTTCAACAATATGACAGAAATTTTAAGTTGGTCTTATGCTAGCATGTTTACAATAATTTGTAAATATATTCACTTTACATTGCATATGGTCTGATTAAATGCATAAATAGGATAAAAAATGAAATAGTATTGCATAAAAAAGCATTTACTAGTATAATGATGTTTATTGAATAACCAAACGTGAAGTGTGACGATTGGCAAGGGGGAATTAACATTGGAAAATGAAGCTATGATTGAAGTAAAGAAATTGCAAAAAGTTTATAGTGATAATACTGTGTTAAAAGACATCACGGAGGAAGTTAAAAAAGGGCAAGTAATTTGTGTTATTGGCCCTTCAGGAGCTGGTAAATCAACCTTTCTTCGATGCCTTAATTTACTTGAACAACCCACCAATGGGCAGGTTTTATTTAAGGGAACAGATTTAACTACCCTTGATGAAAAGCATGTGAATGAATTACGAGAAAAAATGGGCATGGTATTTCAGAGCTTTAATCTATTTCCTAATATGAATGTAATTGAAAATTTAAAGTTGGCTCCGATAAAGGTTAAGCACATGAGCGACGCTGATGCGACTAATGTGGCCAAAGATCTGCTAACAAAAGTCGGCTTGGCTGAAAAAGCGGAAGCTTATCCAACTAGTCTTTCAGGAGGACAGCAGCAACGGGTTGCGATTGCGCGAGCGTTGGCAATGAACCCAGAAGTGATGTTGTTTGATGAACCCACTAGCGCGTTAGATCCTGAGATGGTTGGTGAAGTGCTGAAGGTAATGCACGATCTAGCCAATGATGGCATGACAATGGTCGTTGTGACCCATGAAATGGGCTTTGCCAAGAGTGTGGCGGACAAGATTTGGTTTATGGCAGATGGTTATATTCAAGAGTCAGCCGATCCTGATACATTTTTTAATCACCCACAAACAGACCGAGCAAAAGACTTTCTAGAAAAAGTTTTGCAAGCTTAAGAAATTAGTAACACTTCAATTTGAATTGAAGTGTTTTTTTTGCGAAAAGGTGTTCGATAACATATAATGGGATGCAGCAAAATAAAACGGAGGGGTTGCAATTGGCAAGTGAATACTTAGAACATAAGCTAACATTATTACCACCACTACCCGGTTGTTACCTGATGAAAAACATCAATAGTCAGATAATCTATGTAGGAAAGGCTAAAAATTTACGTAATCGCGTTAGATCATACTTTAAAAGTAGTCACGAGGGCAAGACCGCACGATTGGTGTCGGAAATTGCTGATTTTGAGACAATTGTGACAACCACTAATAAAGAATCATTTTTACTTGAAATTACGCTAATTCAAAAACACCAACCGTATTACAATATTAAACTGAAACGTGGCACTGGCTACCCATACATCAAAATTACCAATGAACGGGATCCCCAGATCTTAATTACGGGCGATGTTAAAAAAGATGAGGGTTATTACTTTGGTCCCTATCCGAACGTTTATGCGGCTGAAGAAACATTACATTTCATTCAAAAAGTATATCCACTTCGACGGTGCAATGGTTACCAGGGACGACCGTGTTTGTATTATCACATGGGTCAATGTTTGGGGGCCTGTTTTAAAGAAGTCCCTGAGAAAACATATCAAGACCAAATCGAGCGAATTAAATCATTTTTGAGCGGTAATACAAAGGTGATCAAAAAGCAATTAGCTAAGCAAATGCAAACAGCCGCCGTTGAAATGCAATACGAACGTGCGGCAGAATTACGCGATCAATTGCATTACATTGAAGTAACGGTCGAAAAACAAAAAATTATATCTACTGATAAAACGCCACGAGATCTATTTAATTTTTATATGGATAAAGGCTGGCTTTCGATTCAAGTATTTTTCATCAGACAAGCGCGCCTAATGAAGCGTGAAAAAAGGCTATTTCCTATTGTCGACTCGGCGGAGGAAGAAATGGCCAGTTTCATCATGCAATTTTATAATCGCAAAAATAATGTATTACCCCGTGAAATTTTAATTCCGGCTGGTTTACCGGCACAAGAAATTAGTGAAATTTTAGGGATTCCAGTAAGAACACCACAACGAGGTGAAAAACGAGATTTATTAACAATGGCCCAAAAAAATGCCCAGCTCGTATTGGAAGAAAAATTTAGATTGCTGGAATTAGATGCACGAAAGACAACCGGCGCGATGCAAGAAATTACTGATGCATTGGGTTTACCAGCTGGACATAAAATCGAAGCGTTTGACCATTCACATATCCAAGGCGCGGATCTTGTATCAGCAATGGTTGTATTTACTGATGGGCAGCCTAATCGAAAGCTATATCGCAAGTATAAGTTAAGAACGGTGGACCATGCTGATGAAGCAGCTAGTACAGCTGAAGCTATTCGCCGGCGTTATTCGCGATTATTAAAGGAGCATCACCCTATGCCGGACATGATTTTTATGGATGGTGGAGACATTCAAATGAATGCCGCTAAAGACGTGCTAGAAAATGAATTGAACCTTGCTATCCCAGTAATTGGCATGGTTAAAAATGAACATCATAAAACGGCTGACTTACTATTTGGTGCAACGGATCAGCACATCAATTTGGATCCAAAAAGTCAGGGATTTTATTTAGTACAACGAATTCAAGACGAAGTGCATCGATTTGCCATAACCTTTCATCGTCAGGTTCACACAAAACATTCACTTAGCTCACGATTAGATGAAATTGCTGGTGTTGGACCAAAGACGCGGAATAAATTATTAAAAAAATTTGGTTCAATCGCGCATATCGCTGAAGCTTCAATTGATGATCTGCATCAATTAGGGATTCCACAACCAACTGCACAGTTAATTAAAGTTTCGTTGCAAAAAAACGTACAGGTTGCTCGTGGCAGCAGTCACGACTAACTTTGACGTTTAACGTAATATCGCCTATACTAGACCTTTATGACACTTAAAAACGGAGAAAATAAAATATGTTTGTAGATCAAATTAAAATTGAAGTTCGTGCTGGTAAGGGTGGCGACGGGATGGTAGCATTTCGGCGCGAAAAATATGTTCCTAATGGTGGTCCTGCTGGTGGTGACGGTGGTCGCGGCGGTAGTATCATTTTAAAAGTTGATGAAGGACTACGGACACTGATGGACTTTCGGTATCATCGTATTTTCAAAGCGGACAATGGTGGTAATGGCATGATTAAGCAAATGACCGGTCGTGGCGCTCAGGACACGGTTATTTCCGTACCACAAGGAACAACGGTGAAAGATAGCACTAATGGTCAAATTCTTGGCGACCTGGTCGATCAAGGAGACCAACTAGTCGTTGCAAAAGGTGGTCGTGGCGGTCGTGGTAATATCCGTTTTGCCAGTCCTAAAAATCCAGCTCCTGAAATGGCTGAAAATGGTGAACCAGGTCAGACAATGAATCTGGAACTGGAACTAAAAATGTTAGCTGATGTTGGTTTAGTTGGTTTTCCTTCAGTTGGAAAATCGACTTTATTATCGGTGGTTACAGGTGCAAAACCGAAGATTGCTGAGTATGAATTTACAACGCTAGTTCCTAATTTAGGAATGGTGAAACTAGACGATGGTCGTGATTTTGCAATGGCCGATTTACCTGGTTTGATTGCCGGGGCATCAAAAGGGGTCGGGCTGGGATTACAATTTTTACGCCATATTGAACGAACACGGGTATTATTGCATTTAGTAGATATGAGTAGTGAAGACGAAAAACAAGCCATTACGCGTTTTGATGCCATTAATCATGAACTCGAAAGCTATGATCCAGAGTTGTTAAAACGGCCACAAGTGGTGGTGGCAACAAAAATGGACCTACCAAATGCAGCCGAAAATTTAGTTATTTTTAAGCAACAACTGGAAAAGGATCAAACATTAGACCAACAAACACCGGTGATTTACCCGATTTCCGCAGTTACTCATCAAGGGTTGACAACATTATTGCAGTATACTGCAGATTTACTTGATCAAACGCCAGCCTTCTTGATTAATGATGATACAAAGAGTGACGAAACTAGTGTCTATAAATTTGCAGACACAACGCCTGATTTTCAAATTAGCCGTGATAGTGATGGTATTTGGCTATTAACTGGTGAGAAATTATTAAAATTATTTGAGATGACGGATCTGCAACACGAGGAAAGTTTGATGAGGTTTGCCCGTCAATTACGGGGAATGGGCGTTGACGAAGCACTACGACAAAAGGGTGCCCAAAGTGGTGATACAGTTCAGATTGAAAAATTCACGTTTGAATTTGTTGAATAGCCTAGCCTAACAAAATATATTGATTATCTAATCGGTAACCGAATAAGGGTTGGGTGGATGTCTGAAAATAAAGAGATGATTGCGGATTTGTCTGACGGCAGCGTGCTTTGAACTGTGCTAGGGTTAGCACGGGTAGACGATTGTTATCAATCAAAATTAATTTGTCTGTTCCAGAGAATATAATCTCTGAAATGTTAAATCGGTGGGCGTCTGTTTCTACTTGTAGGATCAATTGACCATGTAGTTCACTGGTTGAAAAAGCAAAATCAATTAATTTCATTACAACCTCCCTTAGCTGTATTCCGTAAGCCGCTCTATTATTAAATATGATAAACTAATTATAATGATGAAATTGAAATGACACAAACGAAATGTGAGTAAGGGATCATGAAATAATGCAAATTGAATTTTTAGGAACCGGTGCAGGTTCACCTAGTAAACAACGAAATGTAACCAGTGTTGCCTTGCGTTTGTTAGAAGAACGTAATGCAATTTGGTTATTTGATGTTGGTGAAGCAACCCAACATCAAATTTTGCGTACTACAATTCGACCACGTAAAATTGAAAAAATATTTATTACTCATTTGCATGGCGATCACATTTTTGGGTTACCAGGATTGTTAAGCTCGCGCTCATTTCAAAGTGGTGAGGGAGCATTGACGATTTACGGCCCGCGTGGTGTAGCTGACTTTGTCAAGATCAGTTTACGGGTTAGCGAAACTAAATTGGGCTATCCAATTAAATTTGTCGAATTAACTGATCCGGGAGTAATTTTTGAAGATCAAACTTTCAAGGTGGTTTGTGATAAATTGGATCATAAGATCGAATGCTTTGGGTACCGTGTGATTGAAAAGGATCATCAAGGTGAATTACAAGTTGAAAAGTTGAAAGCACTCAATGTTCCTTCAGGACCGGTGTACGGTCGTTTGAAAGCAGGTCAAATGGTTGAATTACCCGATGGTCGAACTTTAAACGGAAAAGATTTTATTGGTGCTGCACAGCCGGGACGAGTGGTTACTATTTTGGGTGATACGCGTAAAACGGAGAATAGTGTGGCACTAGCGCAAAATGCCGATGTGTTGGTACACGAAAGTACTTTTGCCAAGGGTGAGGGCAAAATGGCACGTAATTATTATCATTCTACCAGCGTACAGGCAGCACAAATTGCAAAAAAAGCGCATGCTAAAAAGCTATTATTAACACACATTTCGGCTCGATACACTGGTAAGTTAGCTAATGACTTAGCCTACCAGGCACGAGAAATATTTCCAGCAACACAAGTAGTGAATGATTTGGATTTAATTGATATTCCATTTGATGGCGTCAAAACAAAATAGGAGGTGGTAACATGCAGAAACGACTACGTGAGTTAAGGGTGTTAAAAAACAGAGTTGTTTTAATTACAGGTGGTTCCAGTGGTATCGGCGAAGCAACAGCTTATGAAGCAGCCAAACGCGGTGCAATCGTGGTTGTATGTGCGCGGCACCTAGATCAACTCGAAATAGTGGCTAAACGTTGCCTTATTTTATCCGGTCGGCCTGCATTTGCGTACCAACTGGATGTGGCCGATCCAGATAAAATTGATTCTGTTTTAGCAACCATTAATCATGAAGTTGGAAGCGTGGATGTGTTAGTGAACGCGGCTGGTTTTGGTGATATGCAGGCTGCAGTGGCGGAAAATTTGCCGACCATGGATAAAATGGTGCGCGTGAATTTATTAGCACTGATGTATTTGAGTCGATGTGTAGCAAAAGAAATGATGGCGAAAGGCCGCGGCGTGATTATTAACGTTGGCTCTATTGCTGGCAAGATTCCAACTCCAAACAGCAGCGTCTATTCGGCAACGAAAGCGGGTGTGATTAACTATGATAATGTACTGCGGATGGAGTTATATGATTATGGCATTCAGGTCATTACCGTTAATCCAGGTCCCGTAGCTACGCATTTTTTCGATCAGGCCGATCCAAAGGGGACATATATGGCACATTTGCCTAGTGCATTAGTGCTTCATCCGGCAGTTGTTGCCCGTCGGATCTGGAATAGTGTCGGTTATCCTGTCCGTGAAATTAATATTCCACGATATTTCTCGGTAGTTGCATTAGGGTATCAACTATTTCCTGGTATTGGAGACTGGGCAATTAAGAAGTTCTTTGCATTTAAATAGAATTATTAACCACATTTTGTGGTATACATACAATTAGAAATGGTGGTAGTTCAGGTGATTTCATCGCATTACCAATGGCAGTTAGCACAAGTCAATAACTCAAAGTTAGCAGATCAATTGGCGCAAGAATTTAAATTAGCGCCTGTGGTTGCACAAATATTAATTGCACGTGGATATGATTCAATTGAAAAAGTGGATCGTTTTTTGCATCCTAAAATAACGGATTGCTACGATCCTTTTTTATTGCATGACATGCACCAGGCAGTAACTAGAATTCAAAGTGCCATTGAAAAAGGAGATTTAATTACGGTATATGGCGATTACGATGCTGATGGTATCACCAGCACTGCAGTAATGTTTGAAACATTATTGACGCTTGGAGCTAATGTTAACTACTATGTGCCAAATCGATTTTCTGATGGTTATGGACCGAATACCGCAGCATTTAATCGACTGATTGATGCGGGAACTCAATTAATTATTACTGTTGATAATGGTGTTTCCGGCAATGCTGCGATCGCTGCCGCTAATGAACGACAGGTTGATGTTATTGTGACTGATCATCATTCGTTGCCACAAGAATTGCCAGCTGCATATGCAATCGTACACCCACGTTATCCTGGCTCTGATTATCCATTTGGAGATTTATCGGGTGTGGGGGTGGCGTTCAAAGTTGCATGGGCACTGTTGGAAGAATTTCCGGTTGAACTGTTGGACTTGGTTTCAATTGGTGAAGTAGCTGATTTGGTATCAATTACAGATGAAAATCGAATCTTAGTCAGTTTTGGGTTACAACAATTACGCACTGGTAGCAGAGTTGGAATTCATGAATTAGTTAAAGTTGCTGGTCTAAATGAAACTGAATTGACCGAAACTAACATTGGTTTTGGGATTGCGCCACGCTTAAATGCACTCGGCAGAATGGGCGATGCTAATCCAGGGGTTGAGTTACTGACCACACTTGATGAAGAAGTTGCAACAAAAATGGCCCAGCAACTTGAACAAAAAAATAACGAACGACAAGAATTAGTGGCCCAGATCACTGAACAGGCGCTCGACCAGGCCAATGATGAAGAAAACATTGCTCGTAAAACACTAATTATTGCAGGTCAAAACTGGCATGAAGGTGTGCTAGGGATCGTGGCCAGTCGGTTGGTTGAACAAACGGGTAAGCCAACACTAGTGTTAAATGTTAATGCTGAAAGCGGGATTGCCAAAGGCTCTGGTCGTAGTGTCGCAGGATTGGATTTGTTTGCGGCCATCGATCAAAAAAGGGAGTTAACCGTGGCCTTTGGTGGTCACGAAATGGCAGTAGGTTTGTCTGTACCAGTTGACAATATTGAGGCTTTGAAAGATCAACTTGAGGTTGCAGCAATTCAACAGCAATTTGACACTGCCGCAAAACAAGTATTAGCCATTACTGCCAAAATACCAGTTGATGATGCTGATTTGGACTTGTTTGATCAAGTAGAACAACTGGCACCGTTTGGTAATGGTAATAAGCGACCGTTATTTGAGATTCAAGCGGAGCAGATTCAAAATGTTAAAACAATGGGAAAAACCAATGCACATTTAAAATTTGATTTAATGGGTGTTAAGCAAACTTTGACGGCGATTGCATTTAATCATGGAACGGCGGCAGCACAAATCAATGCTGGTAATAATAATTTGGCGGTTGTTGGGACGCTCGATGACAATGTGTGGCACGGCAATCACAATATCCAGTTGATGGTTAAGGATTTTCAATTAGCAGGTACCCAAATTGTTGATTGCAGGACAAATCATTTAGCCGCACAATTGTTTACTGACGATAGTTATTATTTATTTTTCAACCAGCAATTAATGCAAAAACTGGCAGATTATACGACTACAAAAAAGATTTTATTGGTCAGCGACTTATCCGCTGGCCAGTTAGCTGATCAATCAGTTACTGTTGTGGATTGTCCACCAAATTTGGCTGCGCTTGTGGCCGCATTTAAATTGGGTGGACAACCGTCAATCATTAAAATGTTGCTGTACCAACCGCATAGCGTCTATTTAAGTGGAATGCCCGATCGCCAAAGCTTTGCTGTGTTATATAAGTTTGTGCGGGAACATCATGATGTTAATGTACATGATCAATTAAAACTATTAAGTGAATACTTGAAAATTGAACCAGAACAACTGATTTTCATGATTCAGGTGTTTTTTGAAGTTGGATTTGTTAAAATAAACCATGGTATTTTAAATGGTGTAACTAACCCACCGACTGTTGATTTAAAAACAAGTAAGGTTTATCAGCAGCGAGAACAGTCAATGATCGCTGAAAAAACGTTAATTTATAGCGACGCACCAGCGATGCGTCGTTGGATGAATGAAAATATGAGTGCCGATTAAAGGAGAACTAATTAATGACATTAAATTTAGAAGATTATATTGCAACAATTCCGGATTATCCAGAAAAAGGAGTTATGTTCCGGGATATTTCACCGCTCATGGCTGATGGGGAAGCATACCGCCAAGCAACCAATGAAATTGTACAGTATGCTCGTGATAAAAACGTCGAAATGATTGTTGGACCAGAGGCGCGTGGCTTTATTGTTGGATGTCCAGTTGCTTATGAACTGGGCGTTGGTTTTGCCCCAGCACGGAAAAAAGGCAAGTTACCGCGTGAAACTATTAGTGCTACTTATAACTTGGAATACGGCACAGCCGAATTGCAGCTACAAAAATTAGCAATTAAGCCAGGACAGCGAGTGCTAGTGACGGATGATTTATTGGCCACTGGTGGGACAATTTCTGCCACGATTGAGATGGTTGAACGACTCGGTGGTATCGTGGTGGGAACTGCATTTATCATTGAATTAACGGATCTTCATGGCCGCGATAAAATCAAAGATTACGATATGTTATCACTAGTAACTTTTTAATTAAAAAAAGGCTGGGAAAATTTATTTTCCTAGCCAGTAGTTTTAATTTGTTAGAATGCCTTACCGGTATACCCTTGGGCGGGTAACTTGTTGAAATCGTAACTAATTAGGTCATCGATTGACTTAGTATAGTAGTGTCCGGCCTGGCTTACCATTAGGTTTAGCGGTTCATCCTTTTCCTGCAGTAGAATGATTGGTTTTTGCATTTTATAAGCATAACCGATTTCAAAGGCGGTGCCGCTATCAATATTTTCATGGACGAAATCCGTAACTGCAACGATGATGTCTGCCCGATCTATTTCAGCAACGTCCTTGGTAAAAATTGACTTGGCCCATTCAGGTGAACCAGCGTTGACACTATCGTCGTTCTCGTCGGAAAGCCGAGGGCTAAAAATTGTACCGGCAGTTTGATTTGCTGCTAAAGCTTTTTCGACTTTGGTAATTCGTTTAATTTGAGATTCGCTAAAAAATGGTCCAGCTAAGTAAATATTTTTCATTATGTCACTCCTTTAGAATAGTTGGTGGTTTCATTGTAACCAATAATTCAAGTGGGGACAACAAAAAAACAAAGAGGTAAAATTATGATTTTTCTGGTTGTGATTGCAGGATTGGTGTTAATTTTAAGTGGCTTTTATTTAGTCAACTCATGGCAGCAGTATGGTACATGGGTCTGGCCAACTTTTATGGTAGTTGTTAGTTTTGCGTTGACCGTCTATGGGGTTTGGAATTTACCTGTTTGGTCTGGAAATGACAGCAATCAACAGACGAGCTCACAGACCACCAGTAGTCAAGCAGCCACTTCTTCGTCATTTTCACAACCAAATAACACAGGCTTAACTGGTCAAACGGCTGCTCAGTCTGCAGCAACGGCCCAACAAAATGTCTTAACTCAGTTAAAGAAGAATTATAAATCGATTGGTTCAGTTACATTTGATCAAAAAACAAAAACTTATGAAATTCAACCTTCGGACAGTAATACTGTCAAAGCTTTAAATTACGTTATTAGCACGCCTAGTAAAGCCAGTGATGCTGGTTGGGGTACTTTAACTAAGAGTATTAAAACTACGTCGAAACAGCTTAAAAAGGCCTTAGGGGATGGTTATTCAATTAGCATGATGGAACCAGATAATACTGCTAAGGCAATGTATACGGTTAAAGATGGCAAGACGACATATGATATTGCTAATTAAGATAACCTAGAGTTAATTTGATTCCCGTAATAACAACAATCAAAGGACGGTTTCGATGAAGAAATATAATCAGATCGAAGATTATCTTGCGGATTTGGCACCAATGCAATTAGAGGTGGTACAAATCATGCGGGAACTATTGTTAGATGCTGCGCCTGGAGCTAGTGAGGTTATTTCGTATAACATGCCTGCTATCAAGCAAAACGGTCAAGTATTAGTCTATTTTGCTGCCACCAAAAGCCATCTCGGTTTTTATCCGACTGCTGCGCCAATAGTTGCGTTTGCTGACCGGTTGCAAAACTATGAGACTTCGAAGGGGACAATTAAAATTCCTTATGATCGCCCACTGCCAGTTAAATTAATCCGTGATATCGTGGCTTACCGAATTGGCCAAGCAGGTGGTGCAAAAAAATAGAATCGTAAAAAGGGGTTTAACCGTCATCTGGTTAAGCTCCTTTTAGACGCTGGGCACACCGAATCAAAATCGGAAGATATATTGTAATGGATTAGCAAATATTCAAACGGATTGGACTTTAACTCCAATCCGTTTTTTATTTTTATTCATGACCATAAGCACGCCGCGGGTCATACCATGATCAAAAACGTATTTGTTGAAACATTCATAATCAGGAATGCTAAGTATTGCTGGTACTTCTGGTTTAGTAAACGTAACTGCAACAAGCCTGTATTTGGTGCTAATACCCATCATTGTGGTCTCAATTGCTCGTAAAGCAACATTTCCGGAACTTAAAAAGCGAGCGTTAGCTGTGGTAATTTGTAGTTTGATTCGGCCATTAAAAATTTCTACATTATCTAATGTGCTGGCATTATATGTAACAACCACAGATGTGGCAGTCACACGGTTGTTAAAAAAGATTTTATAAGGGGTCATCTGCACTGCTCCTTTGAATAAAATAAAAGGTTTGGAGATTGTCACCAAACCTAATAAAATAATTGAATTTTGCAGTTAAAATATAACAATCTTAGTCAAGAATCAATTATTTAAAAATATTATGGTTCATATAAGAATCGTAACATAATTGATACTCATCTAGGAAGGATTAACCTCAGCAATTACGAAAAAAAGTTAATTCAAGTTTTTCGAACGATGCTTGTTGAACAGTTCAGCCGAAATGATTAGTAATAAAATAACAAAATTAAGTAGTGAAATCAAAGCGCTAATGTGGAGTAGCGGCGTCGAATAGACCAGTTTAATGTGGTTTTGGCCGCGAGATACGGGGATGCCGATGAACGCATCATTTACGCGAGGTAACTTGGTTGTTGATCCAGCCAAATGCCAACCAGCTGAGTATGGAATAGTGGTTGCCAGAATGCCAGCCTTTTTGGCTTGGTATGTGGCAGTCACTTCATTTTTATTGATCTTAATATTTTTGGCAGCAGTATTTTTATTGATTGCTCGGGTTGCTGCATTTTTTGTTGGCACTGCCCAAAGAGTTAGATCGAATTGATACTTACCACTGGTTGGCAGCGTTAGGGTAATTAAGTTATTTGATGATTTGATAGTGCCTAAGTTGAGTGTAGTTGATGTCTGTGGGTCATAAAACGATAAGTTGTCGTTACCCATTTGTTCAAAGACGTTACTTGTTTGCCCATAGCCAAGTTGAATACTAAAAGTACCCGTATTACCACTCATACTGGTTGCGTTTTTACGAAGCCAATTTAATTTAAATAATTGGGAACTATAACGTAAGTCAGTATCTTGGCCACTCAACATCATGGCCTCATTGTGCGTTTTAATATAATTGTTGGTTGCATTTTGATAGCGTTGGGTTAGGCTTCCCGCTGAAAATGAAATATTGGTTAGACGCGCATGTAGTTCGTAGCCTTTTATATTTTTTTGCTCTGAATCGATTGTCACATAGGGAGTAATAGAAGTTGTGGGCATGGTGACTGAGACATGCTTTTTGGTAGTTGTAGCACCATTCAGATAGGAAAATGGAATCTTAACTACTTTATTTAATAACGTTTGATCAACATTTGCCTTAGCTTTATTTGTTACTGTATTGGTAATCAATGCAGTTTCTCTTTGACTTGGATCGAGTTTGCTAAATTGTTTTTTGCTCATTATTCCGGCTGATTGATAAATTAATGGCATTGTTTTGGTAGTGGTGAGTAGTTGTTGAGCGTTAGTTATCTCACCGTTGACTTCATAACTGGTAGGTGAAAGTTTGGTAGTAGTGTTTTTAAAAAAGCGAGCAACGCCAAAATATTGCAATAAAAGGGAACGATAATCACCTGTATTTGTGACATCGTTAGGATTACTGGTATTATTTTCAAGGTCGTTGTTTAGTTTCTCCAGATAGTTATTTTGTAGTGACCAATAACTGTTGATGTTGTTGGTTTTAGCTAAAATGGGCAAATTATCTGCTGGTGCTTTGCCTAAATAGTTTCCCAACTGGTTATCAATTAAGGAACGTAATAAACCAGCTTTTTTGGTAGTGGCTGGTGTTATCTGCTCTTTGGTCTGTTCGTAGGCTTTTTGTGCGGTGGTCAACTGTTGTGTGGCAAACGAGGTCATGAGCATGGTATCAGCTTGTGAAAACTGATTAGCATGGCGATCACGCATGATGATCACACCGTTGGCACATGTCAGAATTAGTACAATCATGGTTACAGTTTTGCCGGACATTTTGATTGCATGGGCACTGTTGGTCAAAATTAATAGGATGACAAAGCAGGCGTAGATGATCAACACCCCACCTAAATCAAACTTAAAACTAAAACTATGAGTAATAAATAAGCTTGCTGCCACGATGAGACCCATGCTGGTGAACACAATGATATCGCGACGATCAATCGTGTTTAGATTATCTAATAGGTAAATAACGGCAACTGCAATTGGAAACATAACCAAAAAAGTCCAGCGGTTCGATGGAGATGAGCCACCATTCATTAATGCACCCAAAAGTGGCACCAATAAAATAATGACACTGACCATGAATGTGAGATTGATTACCAGATACTGGCGAAAGCGGCGCAGCGACCAGAGCACAGCGATGATCCCAATGGCTAAGATACCGCCAGTGACCCAGTAAGGTCTGGAGTAGTTGCTGAGAGCCATTCCTGGTAAGGTGAGATAATAGGCTAACGGGTACAGCGTCATACCGTTAGCTACTTCACTACTAGAACGGGCAGAGACCATTAATTGGTAAAAGGATGGGATAAAGAGAATCGCGCTTAATCCAATACCACCAATGACACTGAGTATCAATTTTATATTTAAAATGAAATCACGCAATTGTGGCTTGGTAATCAGCAAGATCAGCCAATAGATGACCATACCAAGTCCCATTACCGCACCCAGATAAAAGTTATTAAATAAAGTCCAGGCAGTCATAACGAACAGAGGAACAATTCTGCCGGTGGTTAAGGCGGAATTAATTGAGTAGATTAGCAGCGGTAAAATAATAAGTGGATTTAAGAAAAAGGGATGGGCGAAGGTGACATATGCACTGTAACCAGAAAAAATATACACAAAACTGGCTACCAAAATGGAACTTGATTTTGCTCGTGGTAATAATCGCTTGGCAGAGAAGATGAAGGTAACACCACATAAAAATAGGCGCAAGACAGTAAAAATTGAATAATAAGCAGCCATGTGCGCTTGTGAAAAGAAAATAGATGGATAGGTGAAGATGTCGCCCATTACGTAGTATGAAAGCACTTGAAATGTATCGGAACCTAAGCCAATGTTCCAATCCCATTGAGCAAAGAGGTGATGATGAAATACGAGGCCGCGTAATAATCGACGCCAATAAAGCAACGCAGGGTAATGTTGGGCGATGCCATCTGAATTCCAAATAAGGGTTGATTTAGAAATTGGCACGACGGCAAATACTAAGGTTCCCACGACGAGGAAACACAAAAAGTAATTTAAATAAATGTTTTGTTGCAATTTATGACGTAACGACATATTAATTAACGACCCTTTAATTTTTTAGATTCGGAATTTATTTGATCATACCCGCCATTTTATCGTATTTATGGGCTATTGGTCAAAGTTAGTTTCACCGGATGTACTAAAAAAGAGTCTGACAGGATTGTAACGGACTGTCAAACTCGGATCGTTTGTAAAAATTATTCTATTTCTTCGACCGATGATGCTGAAAATTTACTTTTTAAGTAGGTAATCACTGCAGGTAGCAATGAGACGCCAATAATTCCCAAAATGACGAAGGTGAAATTGTCTTGGACAAATTGTAGGTTACCAAAGAAAAAGCCGGCTAGGCAGCAAATAAGCACCCATAACAGGCCACCTAAAATATTATAGAACGCAAATTTGCGGTAATTCATTTGACTTCCACCGGAAATAAATGGAGCAAACGTTCTAACAAACGGCATAAACCTGGCAATGACAATGGTTTTACCACCATGTTTATTAAAAAATGCTTCCGCCTTATCAAGCTTTTCTTGATTGAGCCAGCGAGAAATCAAGGAATTGCGACTCGCCATTAAACTGGTATGCTTACCAATTTCATAATTGAGCGAATCTCCTAAGACCGCTGCTAAAAAAAATGTGAGAAGTAGCCAACCGAGGCTTAGGTTAAATGCTTGATTAGCTGCTAATGCACTGGCAGCGAACAAAAGAGAGTCACCAGGTAGAAAAGGTAAAATAACAACACCAGTTTCAATAAAGATAAGTAAGAATAAGATTAGATAGGTGCTAGGGCCGAATTGATTTACAATTGTGATCAGATGTTGATCAATGTGCATAATAAAATCGATTAATTGAGGCATATAAGTCTCCTATTTTAAAGTGTAGTGTGATCAGTTAGTAAGTAGAATCATACAGATTTTGGTGTCAAAAGTAAAGACTATTGGCTCTAATTTATCATTTCTAAAAGAAAATCGTGTCCAGACAGATTCATAAATGATGCAACGAAGTTAATTTATCAGTTTTAGTGGGAAAATGCTTTTCAATTTTGAATTGGTAGTGTAAACTAAGAATTGTTGTTTGCCCGAGTGGCGGAACTGGCAGACGCGCAGCGTTCAGGTCGCTGTATGGGTAACCATGTACAGGTTCGAATCCTGCCTCGGGCATAATATAAACGGGATCAGCATTTCAATTAAGAATGCTGATCCCGTTTTAGTTATACTTTGTTATTCCTCTGAAAAATTAATCAGTGTTCCGTAACCAGTTACAACCAAAAATTTGGGGGCAACTTGCAATTGTGCAACCTCAGTATTAAAACTGATATTGATAATTCCATCAGCACCTGCATCAATTGCTTTTTGCTTCATTTTTTCTTCCACATCAGGAAATAGTTGGTCCATTGATTCAAATGCATCAATTGTTTCTGAGGTGAGCATCAGGTGACTAGTAGCATTCACAATTCCTGTGATGGTGTGTGGTTGAGTGATGTTACCGGTAGTTAACAACATAAAATTCATCTCCAATTATTAAGCAAGACTAAAATGAGAAAGTTTCAGCAAAAAAATGATAGCTTAATTGCTGCCATAATGTAGATTTCACTCTACTAATATCTACTGTGATTTTATCATATTTTGTTCAATCAAAAAACGACTGCATTCACAGTCGTTTTTTATGATTTTATTGCTTATTTTTTTCTTTTTCCTTTTTGGCACGATTTTCAGCATCTTGGAATCCTGATTTAACAGGATACGTCAGTCGGATCGTGGCTGGAATGATGACTGGAATGATAAAGACTAAGATAATCAATCCGATAATCACGGCCATGGCCACCTCAATTAAGGTTGGCACACCTGATGGAATTAGAGCGGCAAATGTTCCACTAAGAATAATTGCTGCTGAAATAACCACGGTTCCAATGATGCTGGCAGATTTTACGATTCGCTCAGATGGCATTAGATTATCACGTCCGAATTCACGATACTTCATCATTACGAAAATACTGTAATCAACCCCGAGGGCGATCAACATGATAAATGAGAAGAACGGTGTATTCCAGGTTAGCATGTCTCGTCCTAAGAACAAGTGCGTAAACCAACGAGTCAAGCTCAGTGAAGTCATGTAAGCCATCATCAGTGTTCCGAGAATATAAACTGGTTGCAGCAATGAACGGGTGACAAAGATCAAGGCGAGGAAGATTCCGATCAGCATGATAGCTGCAGTTCGAACAAAGTCTTGACTAGCGATTCCTTTAATATCAGCCAGTGAAGATGATTGTCCGCCCATGGCCACCGTTGCGTTCTTTAAATCAGTACCCTTTAGGTTCTTCTTAGCTGTTGTGGATAAAGCACGCACCTTGCTCGTTGCTTTTGTATCACTTGGATTAGTTTTCAGTACAATGGTAATTTTGGCTGATTTTTTATCCTCAGATAGATATGCTTTAACAGCTGGTTTGTACGATTTACTGTGCAAAACAGTGCTTGGAACATAGTATGAGTCAGCAGCGGCCGATTTTTTTAGGGCTTTTAGATAAGTTCCACCAGAGCCAAGACCAGTATTAACTTCATCAATACCAGATGTTATTTTTGGTGATTCCGCGGCTAACTGATTGATACCTGTGTTGATTTGAATCAGTCCAGTTTGACTAGTACCCAATGCAGATTGGATCTGCGTCAAACCACTAGTTAACTGTTTTAATGCGGTTGTTGCGCCAGGCAAAGCTGTGTTAGAAGCCGTGGCGAGTTGATTAACCTGCGTTTTTAAAGTCGAAACCTGGCTCATCATACTCTTCAATGAAGATGCTGAATTGCTAACGCTAGTCATTGAACTAGCCAAACTCTTATCGGCATTGCCAGCTGCCTGGATATTTGTGGCAACTGATGACAGTGAACTTTCTAACGACTGCGTCTGTTCATCCAGGGCACCTGCAATGACTTTGTTTAAAATGGCCTGCTGCTGTGCATTCAAATTTGCACCATTTTGATCAGCAGCTGCGACTATCTTAGCTGCAGAACTAGTAGAAGAAGAATTTTGACCCTCCAGCGCCTGCAGTGTATTACCAGCAGAGGTTAAGTTTGTTCCAATGATTTTAGCCTGGTTACCAACGTTAGTTAGTTCAGATGTTAATGCTGAGGTATCAACAGAACTGCCAGATTGTTGTAGGACAGCGTTTAACTGTTGAATGCCACTATTAATTTCTGGCAAACCAGTCTCTAGTTGAGCAATTTGAGATGCGTTACTTCCAGATAGTTGACTATTTAGTTGCGATGTTAACTCAGCGACACCATCGACTAATTGCTGGCTTCCAGTTGACAACTGACCCAAACCACCAGTCATTGCTTGACTACCGGTGGATAGTTGGCCAAGCCCTTTTTGTGCCGAGGTTAGACCAGACGTCACAGTGCCGAGCTGATTTGAAACGTAAAGTTTCTTAACCTTAGTACCGCCAGGTTGAGTGACTGAAGCAACCGTTTTGACAGCTGGATCGGCTTGAATTTTGCGGGTTAGTTCATCAATTAATTTCAAATCTTTTTCATTATCAAGTTTGTGATTTGACTTAATGTAAAGAGTTGAGGGTTCAGCAGTGCCCTTAGAAAAATGTTCCTGGACCGTTAAAAATCCTTGTTTTGAAGGTGTTGTGTTACTAATTTCATCCGTATCATCATAATTTAATTGATTATTGAAAGTGAAATAAAATGGTAACATCAGGATTAAAATAATCAAAATTGAGATAATCGGGTGAAGCGCTGAACTACTCGACAAGCGATGCCAAAGTGAACTGGTTCCTTCACCATCAAAGTTTTTAGATGGCCAAAACATTTTTTTACCAAGGACAGCCATAAAAAATGGATTGAGTGTCAATAAAACGACCAATAACACTGCAACGCCAACTGCAACACCAATGGCTGATTGATAAATCGAAAACTTCGCCAACCCTAAGGCCGAAAAACCAATCAGAATCGAAGAGCCGGAGTACAGGATTGTTTTGCCAGCAACTCGGCGGGCTCGTTGAGCGGCCTTCCAATTTGATAAACCGCGACTGAGTTCGTCTTTAAACTGGTTGTATAACAAAATATTATAATCTGTCCCAATTCCAAATAAGACAATCACCATAAATACTTGGGTAAAATTAGAAAATGGAAAATTAAATTTATCCACGAGGTTGGTCACGATACTCAAAGAAGTAATGAAAGAAACTCCAACCGTCAATAACGAAATTAATGGAACGATTGGGGAACGGAAGACGAGAACCAGAACCAAAAAGATGAAGATCACTGAGATGATTTCTGTTTTCTTGATTCCTTCTTGGATAGCCCCAGAAAAATCGTCGTTTAAGATATCGGAACCGGTGATGTAGGATTTAACGCCACTAGTTTTAATCGATTTAGTGAGTTGCTTATTAATGTTGCTGATAGTTCCATGTTTCTTGCTGATCATCAGCTGCACTAATTGAGTGGATTTATCCTTAGAAATTAATTGAGCTTTAGTTTCAGCGTTGTCGTTTGGAGCAGTGATACTTTTAATGCCATATTTGGCTTTATGCTGCTTCAATTCATTTATGGTTGCTTGAACTTTGCGCTTGTCGGCGCTTGACATCGCATTGTTGCCATTATTAAATACGGCCACGACTTGATAGGTATTTCCTTGATGGTAACCCCATTTTTTCTGAATTGAATCTGCGATTTGACTTTGTGAGTCTTTAGGCAGACTAATGGTGGAATGGTCGCGGGTCAATTGATTGATATTCGGTAACATAAAGATAGCCAAGATAACAACTAAGATCCATGCTATTAGTGCGCCAAGATGATTTTTTAAAATTTTTGCCAATGTTGCTCCTCCTCTACTACTAGTACATTCCTATGCCAAAGATTTACTAGGGGTAATAATACGTTCTATCATTTGATGGTAACTTTTGGTTGCACTCCCATATGTTTCATCTTTATAAAATTGCGATGTTTCTATAAAAACAAATCCCAATACAGAGCCAATCAATGCATGTGAATAGGGTGCATCATCATGAACTTCGATATGAGACGAATCAATTACCTGATTTAACAATGCGACTAGCTGCAGTGCGGCATTGTTAAATTCCGAATCTTTAGGGGCCTCATGAAGATGGAAAATAATCATTGCTAATGAACCTTCTGCAATTAAAAACTCACGGGCAATATCAGCAAATCTAATTAAAGCTTCTTTACCGGAGAGACCAACAATGCCGTCGATTATCTTTTGCCGCAGTTGATTAATTAGGTGAGCACCAATTAATGCAATTAACTCGTCTAAATTAGAGATATAGTTGTACAATGATTGTGTTCGGATGTTGAGATCATGAGCCAGTCGCTGCAGCGTCAAAGCTTTGAGCCCATCATTTCTGACGATATCAACTGCGGTTTGCAACACTTTATCGCGATTTAAACTTCTTTTCTTAGTCATTTGTATGCACCTTTCATGAAAAACTAGATCACTATAACACTACTAAATGGAGAAATCAATCTACAAAATGTAGTTTATGAATAAAGAGGGATTAAAATGGTAAAAGATTGTGTTTTTTGTCAAAAGAAACCAAAAGAATATTTAGTGGAAAATGAGTTTAGTGCCGCTTTTTTTGATTTTGCGCCGGTAACGCAAGGACACACGCTTGTGATACCTAAACGACATGTTGAACAAATCTGGGAATTAAGTCCAGAAGAACGCCAATCTTTATGGGAATTAATTGAACAGGTTAAGCAATATTTAGATCAACATTATCAACCTGGTGGGTATAATCTGGGGGTTAATGCTGGTGCAGTGGCGGGCCAAAGTGTGATGCACTGTCATATCCACGTGATTCCGCGCTATGCTAATAATGCAACTGTTGTTCCAGGAGTAGAAAATTTAATTCCACCGGCGCATTAATGATTGTTATTGAGAAGTAAAAACGTTTACTTTACCAGTGATAAGAGATATATTATAGGTGATTAAACTACTATTTTAAAGGGGATTAGCGTCATGGCAGACCAGGTTGTGTTGGACAATCAATTATGTTTTCAAATCAATCGAGCGCATCAACTATTCAATCACTTCTACCAAGCGCCACTAAAAAAATTTAATTTAACGTATGCGCAATATACGGTACTAC
>NZ_AWTT01000031.1 GCF_000876205.1 Paucilactobacillus wasatchensis
AATCCATTCCCTTAAAAATCATTTGAGTATGGTCAATTTAAATTAAACGTGTTAATCCTGAAAAGTTTCGTACTTATTGTCACTAACTATGGTGAATGGATACGTTTTTGTGTACTTACTTTTTTATGCTTAAATTTTAGAAAAATTATTGTTGTTTCTACCACTAATCAAAAAAGAAGAACCGGCAGCTTTCAAAAAATTGAAAGTTACTGGTTCTTCTTTTTATAAGTAATAAAACTAAGTTCGACTACTTACTCATAACCTCTTCAATCGCCTCGGCTAATCGCTTGACGCCGTCTTCAATCTTGTCTTCCGGTGTATTCGAATAGTTCATTCTAAACGTCCCCGGAATGCTTTCATTACCAAAGAATGGATCGCCTGGTACGATGGCAACATTCCGCTTAAGAGCCGCATCAAATAGTTTTTGCGAGTCCGCAACTCCTGGTACCATCACCCATAGAAACATTCCACCCTCAGGATTACTATGCGTAACTCCGGCCGGGAAATATTTATCCACAGCGTCTACCATAATTTGTTCCCGCTTGTGGTACAGCGCTGTGATGGCAGTAACATGGTCCTCGATATCATTTTCGGCAAAGTATTCCGCCGCAATGTATTGTGCCAGACTATCAGTGTGTAAATCCGCCGATTGCTTCATCATTGTATACTTTTTAATTAACTTCGGATCAGCTACTACCCAGCCAAGTCGTAATCCTGGTGAGAAAATTTTAGATAACGTTCCCATGTAGATTACGTGATTGTTTTTATCGAGTGATTTCAGGGATGGTAGGTTGTTACCTGACCACCTAATCGCACCATATGGATTGTCTTCCAAGACTAATACATCATACTTTCCTGCTAATTCAACGAGCTTTTTTCGTCGTTCCAATGTCATCGTCCGGCCGGTTGGATTTTGAAAAGTTGGTACTGTATAAATTAACCGAGTATCAGGATTGTTCTTTAGTGCTTCTTCCAACGCATCCATCTTCATGCCGTCTTCGTCCATATCAACACCGACGAAGTGCGCGCCGTATGATCTAAAAACATCAATGGCAGTCAAATAAGTAGGATCTTCAACGATAACAGTGGTGCCTTCATCGATAAATATTTTCCCAGTTAAATCAATCGACTGCTGTGAACCTGTGGCTACCATCACGTGATCGCTGTCCGTCTTGATTCCTTCGATCTCTAGTCGATTTAAAATAACCTGGCGTAACCCGGGAACTCCTTGAGAAGAACCATATTGTAAGGCTGCTCTCCCATTCCCAGTTAGAACTCGATTAGCAGCTGCCTTAACTTCTTCAACTGGGAAAAGTTCAGGAGCAGGCAGGCCACCTGCAAATGAAGTGACTTTCGGATCACCAGCTACTTTTAAAATGTCACCAACTGCGTCAACATCTGATTGTGGTACATGCTTGGAAAATTTATATGTCATGTCGAAAAACTCCTCTATTATGTATTTTTTGCACCTACTTAATTTGTTGGTGCGATGTTATCACCACGTTCATGTAAAAAATCGCATTTCTTTGAAAACATGTTACCTGCTGAACATGTGACGATGTATATAATTATATCACGAATTATTAGATTTAGATTAGAAAATTAACTTTTTTTAATAGTTATTTGAAAACCAATGTAAATCAAAGCAAAATCAATTTTAAATATTTTTTACAAAAAAAGTGCCCCACAACCAAAGTTGTGAAACACTTGATATTCGCTGATATACCGTAGTATATTAACGCTTTGAAAATTGACTAGCTTTACGAGCCTTCTTAAGACCTGGCTTCTTACGTTCCTTCATACGAGCATCACGGGTTAATAACCCAGCGCGCTTCAAAGGTCCACGGAAATCAGGATCAACGCCTAACAAGGCACGGGCAATGCCGTGACGAGTTGCGCCAGCTTGACCAGAGAAACCACCACCACGAACGTTAACTAAAACGTCATAGGTACCAGTTGTTTCTGTTGCTGTGAATGGTTGCAAAACCACTGCTCTTAAGTTAGCAAATGGAATGTAATCTTCAATATCTTTTCCGTTCATTGTAATTTTACCTGAACCGGGTACTAATCGAACACGTGCAGTTGAATTTTTACGACGACCTGTGCCGCTATATTGTACTTGAGCCAATTCCATTTCCTCCTTAGATTAAGTTTGTAATGTCTAATACTTCGGGTTTTTGTGCTTCATGCTTGTGATTTGCATCAGCGTAAACATGGAGCTTCATCCCCATCTTACGACCAAGCGTATTGTGAGGTAACATTCCCTTAACTGACATTTCAATCAATCTTTCTGGGTTATTTGCTCTCAAATCACCAGCTGAACGCTGTTTGATTCCACCAGGATAATCTGAATGGCGATAGTAGAACTTGCCATTAGCCTTGTTTCCAGTTAATTTGATTTGAGATGCGTTAATAACAATCACGTTATCACCCGTATCCACATTAGGGGTGAATGTTGGTTTGTTTTTACCACGTAAAATTGAAGCAACTACTGTTGATAAACGTCCCATGGGTACGTCTGTAGCGTCAACAATATACCATTTGCGGTCAATTTCATTTGGATTTGCTAAGTAAGTCGTTCTCAATGTTGAATCCTCCATTTTCTGTTATCTTCGTCGACATTATAAGCGTACCGGGCCCATCAGGTGGACAAAGAATACCAACGACAAGTTTACTTTAAATTTCCTTTTTCGTCAATGCTTTTCGTAGTATTATGCAAATTATTTTCATAGCCAACACTCACTAAATACAATCCACTTGCAGGAGCCGTCCACCGCGCTAACTGCCTGTCTTTACCCGCCAATATTTTAGGGATATCATCAACTGCTCGTTGACCAGTACCAATTTCTAACAACACAGCCACCATGATCCGCACTTGGTTATATAAAAAGCCACTACCGGAAAATTCTAACACAATCTCATTTTGGGTATTGTCAGGCACAACTGTAGCTGAATAAATGGTCCGCACGTGACTCTTAACATTACTCCCAGATGCAACAAAACTTGTAAAATCATGTTCCCCCACAAAGTCTTGGCACGCCAGCTGCATTTTAGCGACATCTAAGGGATATTTAAAGTGCCCAGTGTAATCACGCTTAAATGGATTGACAAACTCGCCTTGCGACACACGATAGCGATAACGCTTATTATGAGCACTAAAGCGAGCATGAAAATCAAAACTAACTGGTTCAACTTTTTTAACAAGCACGTCTAGTGGTAAAGAACTGTTAAGTGCTTTTAGTAACGCCACCGGTTCAATTTCAAATGGTAAATCAAAATGTGCCACTTGCCCAAGTGCATGCACCTTCGCATCAGTTCGTCCGGATGCAATCACTGCAACTGGCGGCTGCGGTTTCTTAGCAATGCGATTGACCGCAACTGTCAGTACCTGTTCCACGGTTCGCTGGTGTGGTTGTACCTGCATTCCAGCAAAATTAGAACCATCATAGGCAAATGTAATTTTATAACGTGCTGTTTTCTTAATCATGAATAAAGTCTAACTCCTACCAAAACAATTGTAACAACCACCATGACCAGACATGCGGCTGTATCTTTACCGTGCCACTGTAAAATTCTAAATTTACTACGACCCTCGCCACCACGATAGCCACGTGCTTCCATCGCAGTTGCCAACTCATCTGCACGATTAAACGCACTAATAAAGAGCGGGATTAGGATCGGGATCACAGATTTAATTCGCTTCCAAATACTACCCGTACTAAAATCGACCCCCCGGGCGCGTTGGGCATTCATAATTTTTTGGGTCTCATCTAGTAAAGTAGGCACAAATCGTAATGCAATCGATAGCATTAACGCAATTTCATAGACGGGGACCTTAATCTTAATTAGGGGTTTCATGAGTGACTCGACTGCATCAGCGATTAATAACGGGGGCGTAGTGAGCGTCAAAACTGTCGACATGCAGATAATCAGTAAAAACCGACAAAAAATATAACCTCCATTGATTAGACCAAACTGGGTAATCGAAAAAATCCCCCAATGCCAATAGATATGCCCGCCATTGCTGAACAACATTTGCAAGATCACGGTAAACAAAATAATCCAAATCAATGGCTTAATCCCATCCCAGAAAAAACCTAGCTTAACTTTAGTACTCAAAATAACAACCAGTGTGAACAAGCCTAAAAATGCGTAGGCTAACCAACTATTCGCAAAAAAAATAATGACAATAAAATAGAAACTAAGGACTAACTTTGCACGCGGATCCAGTCGATGAATAAATGAATTAGTGGGCACATATCGGCCAAATAATACCTTTGAAAACATTATTGTGCCCCACTTTCTAGTTGCTGACTAACTTGCGCGGTTAGCTCCGCCACTGTCATTGGAAATGGATCAAACTTAAACCCATGATGCTGTAACGCTTGTGCAAAAGCGGTTGTTTTAGGCACCATCAAGTGATTGGCTTGTAACCATTTTGGCTCGATAAAAATCTCGCGCGGCGCACCCGTTTTAACAACAGCTCCATGATTCATCACTACAACCTGGTCTGCATATTTAGCTGCATCTTCCATTTGATGGGTCACTAAGATCACCGTCAACTGTTGTTGCTGTTGTAGCTGTGCAAATAATTCCATAATTTCCCGTTGCCCGCGCGGATCTAGTCCCGCAGTGGGTTCATCTAAAATAAGAATTTGCGGCTGCATTGCTAGCACACCTGCAATTGCTACTCGGCGCATTTGACCACCAGATAATTCAAATGGTGAATGACTTGCTAAACTAGCATCCAACCCCACTAATCGCATGGCTTGATTTGCAAGCTGCTCTGCTTCTTCGTTGGTCTTACCTAAATTTTTAGGACCAAACGCAATATCCTTGAGCACTGTTTCCTCAAATAGTTGGCTTTCAGGAAACTGGAACACAATGCCGACGTGCTGCCGTAATTTGGCTAGTTGTTGATTAGAGCTATCATGGCCCACAGTGATTTTACCCACAGTAACACTGCCACTGGTAGGCTTTAGCAGCCCATCCAGTAACTGGATCAAAGTTGATTTACCACTGCCCGTGTGGCCAACAATGGCCGTATAAGTGTTAGACTCTATCGTTAAATTAATGTCTGTCAACGCTGTAGCCTCAAACGGCGTGCCGGGTTGATACACAAACCCTACTTGGTTAAATTCAATTTCTGCCATAGCCAATCCACCATCCTGTTACTGTTCATGTATTCTTTAGGGACTTGTAGCTCATCTTGTAATGCGCGTTTAACTTTTTCACCAAATGGAACATCCAGCCCAAGTTCTAGCAACCGATCTCCTTGCGTCAAAATTTCTGCCGGTGTTCCTTGATCAACTAAGCGACCGTCGTCAATCAGTAAAATGTGATCAGCCATTGCCGCTTCATCAATATCATGGGTAATCGCCAGAACCGTCAAATGATATTGCTGCCGTAGCTGTTTTAATAGTGTCAAGATTGTCTCACGACCTTCTGGATCCAGCATACTAGTAGCCTCATCCAAAATTAAAATTTCTGGCCGCATAGCTACGACACCAGCTAACGCCACTCGCTGCTTTTGTCCTCCTGATAAAGTAGCCGGCTCACGATCGGCAAATTCACTCATCCCAACCATTGTTAGAGCCTCATTAACCTTGGTAATCATCTCAGTGCGAGGAACATGCCGATTTTCCAAGCCAAAGGCAACGTCATCAGCTACCGTAGCGCCAACAAATTGATTATCTGGATTCTGAAAGACAAATCCGATTTTACGCCGAATATCCCAGATGTTGTCTTCTTGAATTAACCGTCCATCGATGAAAATTTCACCGTCATTGAAGTCTAACAAACCATCGATTGCCTTGGCTAACGTACTCTTGCCACTGCCGTTATGGCCAACTACTGCTACCCAATCACCTTGCTTAACATCAAATGATAAATCATGCAGGGCATCACCTTTTTC
The DNA here is from genome assembly GCF_000876205.1 of Paucilactobacillus wasatchensis. Taxonomy (GTDB): domain Bacteria; phylum Bacillota; class Bacilli; order Lactobacillales; family Lactobacillaceae; genus Paucilactobacillus; species Paucilactobacillus wasatchensis. The sequence continues at coordinate 5,915 of NZ_AWTT01000031.1, forward strand.
ATCAGGATAATGATATGAAACACTCTTAGCGGAAATAATAGCTGTCATAATATGTACTTACTCCTATATTAAACGATAGCTCAATAATACCATATCTATCATTGGACCAATAGCAAACTAGTATCATTGAAACTAAAAAAATCACTTACAACTGCGGCGCACGAAATAAATTTCGCATTCAAGCTAGACTAGGAAATTACTTTCCACCATCATAACGCTTTATACCAGCAATCATAGTGATTCTTTATTACGTATTTAGTTAAATTGATGAATTAATCAACAAATTCCAAAATAACCATTTGTGCGGCGTCTCCACGACGAGGCATGGTCTTCAAAGTTCGTGTATATCCACCATTACGATCAGCATACTTAGGTGCTAATTCTTCAAATAAATTTTGAAGTGCAGACTGAACACGAACATCATCGCCGTCTTCTTTGACATCTGCGACAACATTACGAATGAATGCAGCAGCTTGACGACGTGCATGCATATCGCCACGCTTACCAAGCGTAATCATTTTTTCAGCAGAACGACGAACTTCCTTAGCGCGTGCCTCAGTAGTTTCGATCCGACCATTAACGATTAAATTGGTAGTTAAATCACGCAATAAAGCTTTTCGTTGTGAACTTGTACGACCTAATTTACGGTAACTCATGAACTGGCTTCCTCCTTTTGTGAATAATTAATCTTCTTGGCGAAGTGATAATCCTAGATCGGCTAACTTAGCCTTAACTTCTTCCAATGACTTACGTCCTAAATTACGAACCTTCATCATATCAGCCTCTGAACGATCAGTTAATTCCTGCACGGTGTTAATGCCGGCACGCTTGAGACAGTTATAAGAACGAACAGACAAGTCCAATTCTTCAATTGTCATTTCTAACATTTTTTCTTTATGGGTTTCTTCTTTTTCCACCATAATTTCAGCATTTTTAGCAGTGTCTGTTAGGTCAACAAACATTGATAAATGCTCTGTTAAAATTTTAGCAGCTAAACTAACTGATTCACTCGGTGTAATCGAACCATCTGACCAAACATCAAGTGTTAACTTGTCATAATCGTTACGTTGACCAACACGAGCATTCTCAACTGTGTAGTTGACGCGTTCGATTGGGGTATAGATGGAATCAATTGGCAAAACTCCGATTTGAAGATCATCCATGCGCGCTTTGTTATCATCTGCCGAAACATAGCCGCGACCCTTATCAGCGGTCATTTGAATATGCAATTCAGCACCATCGGCAACTGTAGCAATATGAAGATCCGGATTCAAAACTGTAACATCACCGTCAGTTTGAATATCACCGGCAGTAACTTCAGCTGGTCCCTTAACATCAATCTCTAATGTTTTATCTTCTTCAGTATCAATTTTCAATGATACCTTTTTCATGTTCAAAATGATTTGAGTCACATCTTCAGTAACGCCCTCAATGGTCGAAAATTCATGAAGGACTCCATCAATTTGAATACTAGTAATCGCTGCTCCTGGAAGTGATGCGAGCAAAATGCGACGGAGCGAGTTGCCAAGAGTTGTTCCATAACCGCGCTCAAGTGGTTCTACGACAAACTTGCCATAGTTATTGCTTTCATCAACTTTGTGAATGTTAGGTTTCTCAAATTCGATCATTCTTATCCTTTACCCCTTTCAAAACGTGGTTCGTTATTAATACGAAATTACATTGGTATGAAGAACTTCTCCACGGAAATGCACTGAATTAAACACGACGACGCTTTGGAGGACGAGAACCATTATGTGGCACTGGGGTCACATCACGGATTGCACTAACTTCAAGTCCAGTTGTTTGAAGTGCACGAATTGCAGCTTCACGACCAGAACCAGGTCCCTTAACAGCAACTTCAACAGTCTTCATGCCGTGTTCCATTGATGCTTTAGCAGCAGCTTCTGCTGACATTTGGGCAGCAAATGGTGTTGACTTACGGCTTCCTTTGAATCCTAAAGATCCAGCAGAAGACCAAGCAACAGCATTTCCTTGCATATCCGTGATCATAACTAACGTATTATTAAAAGTTGAATGGATGTGAGCCACACCGGATTCAATATTCTTTTTTACTCGACGCTTACGCGTACCTTTTCTTGTAGCCATAGAAATGTCAAACCTCCTTTTCTAATATTTATTTTTTGCGGCCAGCAATAGAAACAGTCTTACCCTTACGAGTACGAGCATTGTTCTTTGTATGTTGTCCACGAACTGGCAAACCACGACGATGACGCATGCCACGATATGAACCAATTTCTTGAAGTCGCTTGATATTCAATGATACTTCACGACGAAGATCACCTTCAACCTTTAATTGGTCAACTTCTGTCCGAATCTTATCTTCCTGGTCTGGAGTTAAATCGCGCACGCGAATTTCTTCAGAAACGCCAGCATTTGACAAAATTTCTTGGGCAGTTGTATTACCAATTCCAAAAATATAAGTTAATCCGATTACGATTCGCTTATCACGAGGTAAATCGACACCTGCAATACGAGCCATTAATTACTGCACCTCCATTTCATTAATAAATTACTTACCTTGACGTTGTTTGTGTTTAGGATTTGCGGAGCAAATTACCATAACACGGCCATGACGTTTGATCACTTTACAGTGTTCACACATTGGCTTTACTGATGGTCTTACTTTCATTTGAATACCCTCCTAGAAAGTTAAAAGTCCAATTACTAATTAATTTATTTAAAGCGAAATGTAATCCGGCCCTTTGATAAATCATAGGGTGACATCTCAACTTGAACACGATCGCCTGGCAAAATTTTGATATAGTGCATTCTAATTTTCCCAGAAACATGGGCCAAGATCTCATGACCATTTTCTAGTTCCACTTTAAACATTGCGTTTGGTAAAGTTTCTGTAACTTTACCTTCGATTTCAATAACATCATCTTTTGCCAATGATAGGTTCCTCCTTGCATAATTTTCATAAAATTGACGTAAAAATGGTGGACACATTTGTTCCACCCTGCATTTTTCTAGCTAAACCTAAAGTAGTTTACCACAGGTTGCTAGTCAAAGCAAGAATGGACCATCAGCGCCGTTACAAGTTCGCCAGTATTTTTGAAACTGCTTGGTAAACCAAATCAATGTCTTGTTCACCATTCACCGTGTGTAACACACCAGCTTTTGTATAATAATCAACTAACGGTGTATTCATTTTAATGTTAACATCAAGTCGATTTTTAACTGTATCTGGTTTGTCATCGTCACGTTGATAAAAATCATGGTGACCACAAACATCACATGTTCCTTCAACCTTGGGTGGATTATAAATTCGGTGATAGGTTGCACCACAATTTCGACAAATAAATCTGCCGGTCAACCGTTCTGCTAGTACCGCTGGATCTACATCGATATTCAATACAGCGTCCAACTGACGATTAGAGTCATCCAACATTTTGTCTAGTGCTTTTGCCTGAGTCAAGTTCCGTGGAAAGCCATCTAACATAAATCCTGCAGCAGTATCAGCCTTTGCCAATCGCTCTTGCACAATTCCATTAGTAACCTCGTCTGGCACCAATTCACCTTTATCAATAAAACCCTTAGCCTGCAATCCCATTGGCGTCTCATTTTTCATTGCTTCACGAAAAATGTCACCAGTTGAAATATGCGGAATATGAAATTCCTCAACAATTTTTTGTGCCTGAGTACCTTTACCTGCGCCAGGCAACCCCATTAAGATTAAATTCATCGTACTCACTAGTTTATGCCTCCCATTAGCCGAACTATTCTCTAATAAAACCGATATACTCTCGTTTCATCATTAAACCATTCAGTTGACGGATAACGTCCAAAGCAATTTGAACGATAATCAGCAAACTAGTACCGCCTAAGCCAATTGATTGACTTAGGTTCCAAATGTTACTAGCTAACAATGGAATTAATGAAATAACCCCGAGGAACAAAGCACCCACAGTACTGAGTCGCATCAACAATGATGAAACAAAGCTTTGCGTCGCTTTACCTGGCCAAACACCAGGAATGTAACTGCCCTGCTTTTGCAAATTCTCTGCCAATTTTTCAGGATTAACCTGAACAAACGCATAGAAAAAGGTAAAGAGAACAATTAACAAAATATACAGTGATGTTCCACTGGTCGTTTGCATGTTGAAAATATTCGTCATGATTTGGTACCAGCGGTCATCACCATGATTTTGCTGAAATGCCATCAGAATCGTTTGCGGTGTGGAAACAAATGAACCTGCAAAGATAACTGGAATAACACCGGCAACGTTGATCTTCAATGGAAGATAACTGCTTTCAGGAGCAGCCGTTGTCCGTCGCGTATATTGAATTGGTAAGCGTCGTTCTGCTTGTTGAACCCAAGTAACAAAGGTAACAATAACCAGGAGAGCAACAGCTACTAATGCAATAAAACCAATTCCCATCCATAGTTCACTGCCTGAAGCACCAGAAATTTGATCATTCCACATTTCGCTAATTCCTGTTGGCATTTGGGCAATAATTCCGGCAAAAATCAGCATCGAAACACCATTACCCAAACCACGTTCGGTGATCATATCACCCATCCAAGTTGCTAACATGGTCCCAGCCGTTAAAATCAAACCGATCATCAAGTATGTTTTAAGCCCAGGATTGTTAACTAACTTCAATGTACTTAATGCATTAAACCCTGCAGTAATTCCGATTGATTGAATAAAACCAAGGACAATTGTCAGCCATCTGGTTGCTTGATTCAGCTTACGACGACCAACTTCCCCTTGTTTACTCCACTCAACGAACTTAGGCACAATGTCCATTTGCAATAATTGAACCACAATTTGAGCTGTAATGTAGGGTGAAACCCCCATTGCAAACAGTGAATAGTTTGACAAACCACCACCACTAAATGTGTTCATAATAGATGCCAGCCCAGTTGATGCAACTTCTTGTAATGCAGCTGCATTAATTCCGGGAACTGTAATAAAGGCCCCTAATCGATATACAACTAAAACAAACAAAGTAAACATGATTTTCTTGCGAATATCTTTAACTTTGAATGCATTTTTCATAGTTGTGAACATTAAATCACCTCAGTTTTACCACCTGCAGCTTCAATTGCTGAAACAGCAGAAGCAGAAAACTTGTTTGCTTTAACAGTTAACTTCTTTGACAATGAACCATTGCCCAGAATCTTAATGCCACTTTTTTCATTCTTGACAACTTTGTTTTCAACCAACAATGTTGGTGTAATTTCAGTACCATCATCAAACTTATCTAATACAGATAGGTTTACAATCGCATATTCTTTACGACTAATGTTTGTAAATCCACGTTTAGGAATTCGACGATAGAGAGGCATTTGGCCCCCTTCAAATCCAACACGTGTTTTGCTACGCGCTTTTTGACCCTTTTGGCCACGTCCGGCTGTTTTACCATTGCCAGATGACGTACCACGGCCAAGACGGTTGCGTGTGCCACGTGAACCTTCAGCGGGTTGTAATTCATGTAACTTCATATTGGTAGGCACCTCCTTGTATATTTTTCTAAACTACTTAACTTCTTCAACAGAAACCAAGTGAGCAATTTTAAAAATAGCGCCGCGCGTTGCTTCGTTATCAGGTTTGATAACAGAACTGTTCACGCGTCCTAACCCTAACGATTTAACAATTACACGTTGAGCTGGAAGACGGTGGGTCACGCTACGAATTAAAGTAATTTTTACTTGAGCCATAATTGTCCTCCTACTATTGTGCTAAGTGTTCGAGTGAAACGCCACGCAAAGTTGAAACTTCTTCTGCACTCTTAAGTTCTTTCAAGCCTTCAAATGTTGCACGAACAACATTGACAGGAGTATTAGAACCTAAACGTTTTGACGTTACATCAGCAACACCAGCCAAATCCATGACGGAACGGACAGCACCACCAGCAGCAACCCCAGAACCTTCAACAGCAGGCTTCAACAAGATACGACCGCCACCATAAACGCCAAGTACTTGGTGTGGCAAAGTTGTTCCAACGATTGGAACTTCAATCAAATTCTTTTTGGCTGCTTCAACAGCTTTTCGAATTGCTTCTGGAACTTCTTGTGCCTTACCAGTACCAAAGCCAACATGTCCCTTCTTATCGCCAACAATTACTAATGCAGCGAAACGAAGACGACGTCCACCTTTAACAACTTTAGTAATTCGGTTGATAGAAACAACATTATCTTCAAGATCTAATTTTGATGGGTCAATAAATGCCATTACGGGTTATTCCTCCTTTTCTTAGAACTTCAATCCATTTTCACGTGCTGCTTCAGCTAAAGCTTGAACACGTCCGTGATATAAATAACCGCCACGATCAAAAACAACATCAGAAATTTTCTTTTCTGAACCGCGCTTGGCAATCAATGTACCAACCTCAGTTGCTTGTTCTGTCTTGGTCTTGCCACTTACTTCACTGTCTATTGTGGAGGCACTTGCGAGCGTCACACCCTCTACATCATCAATTAATTGAGCGTAGATGTTCTTGTTTGAACGAAAAACATTTAAGCGTGGGCGCTCCGCAGTACCAGAAATCTTACCGCGAACGCGCGCATGACGACGTTGACGGGTTTGGTTCTTATCTGGTTTGGAAATCACAACAGTCACCTCTTTATTTTAATTATAATTACGAAACTACTTACCAGTCTTACCTTCCTTACGACGAACATATTCATCCTCGTAACGAATACCTTTACCTTTGTAAGGTTCTGGTAAACGTACGGCACGAACTTCCGCTGCAAAGTCACCGACTGCTTGTTTGCTGATACCATCAATTTTAATCGTCGTGTTATCAGGCACTTCTAATGACAATCCTTCTGGTGTATCAAACTCAACTGGATGGGAATACCCAACAGCTAAAATTAACTTCTTACCCTTCAATTGGGCACGATATCCAACACCAACAAGTTTTAATGTTTTAGAAAAACCGTTAACCACACCTTCAACCATGTTGTTGAAGTTAGCACGAGTTGTACCATGAAGAGCACGAGTTTTATTGTTGTTATCTGGTCGATCAAACTTAACACTAGTGCCATCAACGTTCATTGTGATAATTGGTGAAATTGTCCGAGTCAATGAACCCTTAGGACCCTTAACTGTCACATCATCACCATCACGTTTAACTTCAACACCAGCGGGTAATTCAACTACTTTATAACCAATCCGACTCACGATATGCACCTCCTAACTTATATTATTTTATTACCAAATGTAGGCGAGAACTTCGCCGCCAACTTTTTTAGCGCGTGCTTCTTTATCTGTTACGACACCTTGTGAGGTAGAGATAATTGCAATTCCAAGACCATTTAAAACCTTAGGAACAGCATCTGCTTGAACATATGAACGTAAACCTGGCTTTGAAATTCGTTTCAAACCGGAAATAACACGTTCGTTGTCTTTGCCGTACTTTAAGAACACACGAATGACACCTTGTTTGTCATCATCAATATATTCAACATCGCGTACGAAACCTTCTTTTTTCAAGATTTCAGCAATGTCATGCTTAATTTTTGATGCAGGAACTTCTAGTGATTCATGACGAACCATGTTCGCGTTACGAATCCGCGTTAAGAAATCTGCAATTGGATCAGTCATAGACATTGATGTTTATCCTCCTTTGTGTTGGTTTAATTTAGTTTACCAGCTAGCCTTTTTCATACCAGGAATTTGGCCTTTGTGGGCAAGCTCACGTAAGCAAATACGGCATAAATGGAACTTTTGATAAACAGAGTGTGGACGTCCACAACGCTCACAGCGTGTGTACGCTTGTGTCGAAAACTTAGCTGGACGCTTGTTTTTAGCAATTTGTGATTTTTTTGCCAATTCGTGGAACCTCCTTATTTATTTAGCAAATGGCATACCTAACTGTGCCAATAGTTCGCGTGATTCTTCATCGGATTGTGCAGTAGTAACAATAACGATGTCTAAACCACGAACACGATTTACATTATCATAGTTAATTTCTGGGAAAATTAATTGTTCACGAACACCTAAAGTATAGTTTCCGCGACCATCAAATGCTTTGTTGCTAACACCATGAAAATCACGAACCCGAGGGAGTGAAACATTAACCAATTTGTCTAAGAAATCATACATGCGATCGCCACGTAATGTGACTTTGGCACCAATTGACATTCCTTCACGAAGACGGAAGCCGGCAATTGACTTTTTAGCTTTTGTAACCAAAGGCTTTTGACCAGAAATCAATGATAATTCTTCAACAGCCTCATCAAGATTCTTAGCATTGGTCGTTGCATCACCGACACCCATATTCAAAACGATCTTATCAATCTTAGGTGTCTGCATAATAGAAGTATAGTTAAACTTTTCAACTAATGAAGGTGTTACTTCATTAACATACTTGTCCTTCAAACGGTTTACCATGAAGTTTTGTTCCTCCTTCCTTAAAAATTAATCAAGAGTTTGTCCTGATTTCTTTGCCACACGAACTTTTTTGCCATCAACAACTTTAACACCTATACGAGTAGGCTCGTTATTGGAAGGGTCAATGAGCATGACATTTGAAACTTGAATTGGCGCTTCTTTATCAATCACGCCACCTTGTGGAAATTCATTACTAGGTTTTTGGTGTTTTTTCACCATATTGACGCCTTCGACAACCACACGGTTAGCTTTACTTAAGGTCTTAGTGATGGTACCTTCTTTACCTTTATCCTTACCGCTGATTACTCGAACTTTGTCACCAGTTTTTACAAACATGTTGATCGCGCACCTCCTTATTTTTCAGATGAAATTACAGTACTTCCGGAGCTAATGATACGATTCTCATGAAATCATCATCACGTAGTTCACGAGCGATAGGTCCAAAGATACGAGTACCTTGTGGGCTCTTATCATCCTTGATAAGTACAGCTGCATTTTCATCAAATTTGATATATGAACCATCAGCACGGTGAAGTCCTGACTTAGTTCGAACAACGACTGCTTTGACAACGTCACCTTTTTTGACAACGCCACCTGGTGTTGCTTGTTTAACAGTAGCAACAATAATGTTACCAATATTACCTGTCTTGACACGTGAACCACCTAAAATCTTAATTACTAGGATTTCACGGGCACCAGAGTTATCAGCAACTTTTAATCGACTTTCTTGTTGAATCACGGTTATGTCCTCCTTCCATCTTCAAATCAGAATACGAATTTAAGTGATGATTTAGATAATAACAGCTTTTTCAACAATCGATACAAGACGGAAACGCTTTGTAGCAGAGAGTGGTCGAGTTTCCATGATACGAACAATATCGCCAGTTTTAGCTTCGTTATTTTCATCGTGCGCATAGTATTTCTTTGAATATTTAACTCGCTTGCCATAAACAGGAGCGTTTTTATAAGTTTCAACTCTAACAGTGATGGTTTTATCCATTTTGTCTGAAACAACGCGACCTTGATATACCTTGCGGGCATTACGTTCTTCATTCATGCGTTAATCCTCCTTTTCCGTATTCTAGTTATTTGATTCTTGTTGACGAAGAACTGTCTTAACTCGTGCAATGTCTTTACGAACTTTGTTAAGACTTGCAGTGTTTTCCAGTTGACCAGTAGCTAATTGGAAACGTAAGTTAAACAATTGATCCTTCAAATTCTTTTCTCTAACAAGCATTTCAGCAGTGGTTAATCCGTTTAATTCTTGAACGAAATCTTTAGTCTTCATTTGATTCGCCACCTACTTCCTCACGTTTTACAATCTTGGTGCGAACTGGTAATTTGTGGCTGGCAAGACGTAATGCTTCACGAGCGACTTCTTCAGAAACGCCGCCAACTTCAAACATTATTTTGCCACGCTTAACAGGTGAAACCCATCCTTCAGGTGCACCTTTCCCATTACCCATTCGAACTCCAACACCTTTAGCAGTGTAGGATTTGTGAGGGAAAATCTTAATCCAAACTTTCCCACCACGCTTCATATAACGGTTCATCGCAACACGAGCGGCTTCAATTTGACGGTTTGAAATCCAGTGTGATTCTAGTGCTTGAATTCCGTAATCACCAAAGGTAACAGTTTTGCCACCCTTAGCCTCGCCACGCATGTGGCCACGTTGCTCACGACGAAACTTAACTCGTTTCGGTATTAGCATGCTTATTTCCCTCCTTGCTCTTTAACGTTCGTTTGAACGCCTTTCTTTTGAGGAAGAATTTCTCCTCGGTAGATCCAAGTCTTAACACCTAATTTACCATAGGTTGTTTGTGCTTCATCCCAAGAATAGTCAATGTCAGCACGCAAAGTATGCAGAGGAACTGTTCCATCTGAATATGATTCAACACGTGACATGTCAGCACCATTCAAACGACCAGCAACCTGTGTCTTAATACCTTTTGCGCCTGAACGCATTGTTCGTTGCATCGCTCCACGCATAGCACGACGGAACGCAACTCGGCCTTCAAGTTGACGAGCAATACTTTCGCCAACAAGGTGAGCATCTAAATCAGGCTTTTTGATTTCAACGATGTTAATATGAACTCGTTTGCCTGTAAGTTTGTTTAACTCTTTACGAAGTGCTTCTACTTCTGAACCACCCTTACCAATGACCATTCCTGGTTTGGCAGTATGAATTGATACGTTTACCCGGTTAGCGGCACGTTCAATTTCAACGGTTGAAACAGAGGCTTCAGCAAGTCGTGTTGCGATATATTTACGGATCCGTAAGTCTTCGTTCAAGTAAGTAGCATAATCTTTTTCAGCATACCACTTAGCTTGCCAATCGCGAATGACCCCGACACGGAATCCAGTTGGATTAATCTTTTGACCCACTAGTTATTCCTCCTATTTTTCTGACACAACCACTGTAATATGACTTGTTCGTTTGTTGATTGGTGAAGCTGAACCCTTAGCGCGAGGACGGAAACGTTTGAGCGTTGGTCCTTCATTTGCAAAAGTTTCACTTACAACCAATGATTCACGATCTAAATCAAAATTATTTTCAGCGTTTGCAACAGCAGATTTTAGAACTTTTTCAACATCTGAAGATGCACCACGAGGAGTGAACTTCAGAATTGCAAATGCCTCGGCAACATTTTTACCACGAATAGTATCTAATACCAAACGTACTTTACGTGAAGAAACACGCACAGTTGTAGCTGTTGCCTTAGCTGATGTGATTTGTTCTGCCATAATTCACCCTCCTTTACTTAGCAACAACACTGGTTGCTTTATCACTGTTTGTTCCATGACCATGGAATGTCCGTGTAGGCACAAATTCACCAAGCTTATGTCCTACCATATCATCTTGAACGTAAACTGGTACATGTTTGCGACCATCATAAACAGCAAATGTATACCCAATAAAACTAGGAAAAATTGTTGAACGGCGTGACCATGTTTTAATAACCGTTTTTTTATCTTGACCTTCTTGTGCTGCAACCTTCTTTAGAAGATGAGCATCGGCAAACGGTCCCTTTTTTAAACTACGACCCATTATGTGACCTCCTCTCGGATTTTAAATTGCAATAATAATTTTTTTAGCGAGTATGTGGACCACGTTTGCGACCACGAACAATCAATTTGTTTGAACGAGCCTTATGTGAACGTGTCTTCTTACCAACAGTCTTCTTACCCCATGGAGATAGAGGTGATGGAAGACCAACTGGCGCTTTACCTTCACCACCACCATGAGGGTGATCGTTAGGGTTCATTACAGATCCACGAACGTGTGGTCGTTGACCAGCATAACGTTTACGACCAGCTTTACCAATGTTAATCAATTCATGCTGTTCATTTCCAACAGCACCAATAGTTGCACGGCAAGCAGCCAAAACCATTCGAACTTCCCCAGAAGCTAAGCGAACTAAAACGTACTTACCTTCCTTACCAAGTAATTGTGCTGACGCACCGGCTGAACGAGCAATTTGTCCACCCTTACCAGGCTTGAGTTCAATATTGTGAATCACAGTACCAACAGGAATGTTAGCTAATAGTAATGCATTACCGACTTTGATGTCAGCTTGTGGTCCTGATTCAACCTGCATTCCAACTGTTAATCCCTTAGGTGCAAGGATGTATGACTTAACACCGTCAGCGTATACTAATAATGCAATATTGGCTGTTCGGTTTGGATCATATTCGATTGCTTTAACTGTAGCAGTCACACCGTCTTTGATTCGTTTAAAATCAATGATTCGGTATTGACGCTTTGTACCACCGCCACGATGACGAACCGTAATGTGTCCGTAGCTGTTACGGCCGGCTGTACGACCCTTAGGTGCTAGTAATGATTTTTCTGGAGTAGTTTTTGTAATCTCTTCAAAATCAGAACCAGTCATATTACGACGACCGTTAGTGGTTGGTTTATATTTCCGAATTCCCACTGTATTTTCCTCCTATTCCAGATTTAATTATTCTTCATTGAATAACTTAATTTCATTAGAATCGGCAGATAAAGAAACAATTGCCTTACGACGCTTTTTTGTGTAACCGGCGTAACGACCTTGTCGCTTCAACTTACCACGAACATTCATAATGTTTACTTTAACTACCTTGACATCAAAAATTTCTTCGATTGCCTTTTTTACTTGCGTTTTAGTAGCTCGTACATCAACATCAAATGTATAGCGCTTGTCATCCATGGTTGCCATCGTTGCTTCTGTGACAACAGGACGTAGAATAATATCACGTGCTTCCATTATGCGAGCACCTCCTCTACCTGAGAAAGAGCTGATTGGGTAATTACTAACTTATCGTTATTAACTACATCCAAAATGTTCACACCACTTGCATCAACCACCGTAACATTTGGTAAGTTGTGTGCAGATAATGCAGCATTTTGACTATCTTCATCAAGTACTACTAAAGTTTTTGCTGTTGCTTTAAGGTTACCTAAGACAGCAGAAAAATCTTTTGTCTTTGGTTGGTCAAATGTCAATGTATCAACAACTACTAGGCTGTCATCCAAAACCTTTTGAGACAATGCAGACTTAATAGCTAATTGACGAACCTTACGAGGTAATTTGTAACTGTAAGAACGAGGGGTTGGTCCGAAGACAATTCCACCGCCACGCCATTGTGGTGAACGAATTGATCCTTGACGAGCACGACCTGTTCCTTTTTGACGCCATGGCTTCTTTCCACCGCCTCGGACAGCACTACGGTTTTTAACCGCATGTGTACCTTGACGTAGTGAAGCTCGTTGACGCAAAATTGCATCAAATACGGCATTTTCATTTGGTTCGATCCCGAATACATCAGCATTCAAATCAACTGAACCGTTTTGACTTCCATCTTGTTTATATAATGCAACGCTTGTTGTCATTACCTAGTTCCTCCCTTCTTAAGCTTTATTTTTTTGCTTGCTAAGATTCTTCTTAGTGTTTGCTTTAACTGAATTTTGAACAGTCACATATGATTTGTTAGCGCCAGGAACATTCCCCTTAATCAACAAAACATTATTGTCAGTATCAACACGAACTATCTTCAAGTTTTGCATTGTTACTGTGTTGCCACCCATACGACCTGGTAATGGCTTACCTTTGAACACTCGGTTAATGATTGCACCAAGTGAACCTGGACGACGGTGATAACGAGAACCATGTGACATAGGGCCGCGACGTTGGCCATCCTTATGGATGTTACCTTGATAACCGTGTCCTTTAGTTGTACCAGTGACGTCGACAGCTTCACCAGCTGCAAACAGATCTGCTTTAACTTCGTCACCGACTTTAATATCTTCTCCTAATTGCGCATCTCTAATTTCACTGATGAAGCGCTTAGGAGTAGCTTTTGCTTTTGCTACATGACCTTGTTCGGGTTTATTGCTGAGAACTTCACGTTTGTCATCGAAGCCTAATTGAACGGCATCGTAACCATCGCTTTCAAGTGACTTAACTTGCAAAACAACGTTGGGAGTTACGTCAACAACTGTAACAGGGACTAATTCACCAGCTTCGGTAAACACCTGCGTCATCCCGACTTTTTTTCCTAAGATTCCTTTGGTCATGAGTACACCTCCTATATCCTGTAATTAATTTTATTAAAGCTTAATTTCAATGTCGACACCACTAGGCAAGTCAAGTTTCATTAATGAATCAACTGTCTTAGGTGTTGGATCAACGATATCAATCAAACGTTTGTGTGTGCGCATTTCAAACTGCTCACGTGAATCCTTAAACTTATGTGTTGCTCGAATCACTGTATACAATGTCCGTTCTGTTGGAAGCGGAATTGGACCCGAGATAGTAGCACCAGTTCTCTTAGCAGTCTCGACAATCTTGTCAGCAGACTGGTCTAAGATCCTGTGCTCATAAGCCTTCAATCGAATACGAATCTTTTGTTTTGCCATTTTGTTCCCTCCTTCGTCAATATTTTAAATTTTGACTAGCTCCGTGAAAATTACCGCCACATCCTGTGGCAAAGCGGCCGGGTGTGTCGCAACCTTTCACATCATCACTGTTCACCTCAAACCACGAGCAGGGCATACTTCTCCCTGTTCAAAGCTCAAGCACTTACCTATGATACTAGAGAAACACCCAGAATTCAAGAGTTTTCTGTGATAAAATTCAATTTATTTCCGAACTAATTTACCCAACCAAAAAAGACGTATTATTTTTTTCGATAACTCTATCAAATTTAAGTTACAAAAAAAGCATTCCAATTGGAATGCTTTTTTACATCAATTATTCTTTTACGTTTGAACCACCGTTTTTCTTGATGATTTCTTCTTGAATTGACTTTGGTACCTTTTCGTAGTGATCAAAGGCCATTGTAAATGTACCACGACCTTGTGATGCAGAACGAAGCGTTGTTGCGTAGCCAAACATTTCAGCTAGCGGTACATATGAATGAACTTGTTGCGCATTGCCACGCTCTTCCATTCCTTCAATACGACCACGACGAGCTGTAACTTGGCCCATGATATCGCCCATGTATTCTTCAGGAATCACGATATCAACCTTCATGATTGGTTCTAGAATAACTGGAGCAGCGGTCTTTGCAGCATTTCTCAAAGCCATTGATGCGGCAACTTTAAAGGCTGCTTCACTAGAATCGACTTCATGATAACTACCATCATATAACTTAGCTTTTAAGTCAACCAATGGGTAACCAGCAAGAACACCATTAGCCAACGATTCCTTCAAGCCTTGTTCAACTGATGGAATATATTCACGAGGAACAACCCCACCAACAATGGCATCTTCGAATTCAAAGCCTTTTCCTTCTTCGTTGGGAGAAAATTCAATCCAAACATCCCCATATTGACCTTTACCACCTGATTGACGAACGAATTTACCTTGAGCCTTTGTGCTCTGAGTAAATGCTTCACGGTAGGAAACTTGTGGGTTACCAACAGTAGCTTCAACGTTGAATTCACGTCTCATCCGGTCAATGATGATGTCCAAATGTAACTCACCCATTCCGGCAATCAATGTTTCACCGGTTTCAGGGTTTGTTTCAGCCTTGAATGTAGGATCTTCTTCAGCTAGCTTTTGTAAAGCTATATCCATCTTATCTTGGTCAGCCTTTGATTTTGGTTCAACGGCAACTTGGATAACTGGGTCTGGGAATTCCATTGATTCAAGCTGCAATGGATGGTCTGGATCTGTAAGCGAATCACCAGTAGTTGTATTCTTAAGACCAATTGCGGCAGCAATGTCACCAGAGAATACTTCTGGGATTTCTTGACGGTGATTTGAATGCATTTGCAGCAAACGACCAACACGTTCACGTTTGTCTTTAGTCGTGTTTAACACATATGAACCTGATTCAAGTGTTCCGGTATACACACGAATAAATGTCAAACGACCAACAAATGGGTCAGTAGCAATCTTAAATGCCAAAGCAGCAAATGGCTTGTCGTCTCCGGCAACCAATTCAACTTGTTCACCTGAATCAGGATCAGTAGCATTGTAAGGTTTAACGTCAAGTGGTGATGGTAAGTAGTCAATAACTGCATCCAACATCATCTGAACGCCCTTGTTTTTGAAAGCTGAACCTGCTAAAACAGGGAAGAGCTCCAAGTTCAAAGTACCACGGCGAATTGCAGCTTTAATTTCTGCTTCTGAAACTTCTTCGCCGCCCAGATATTTTTCCATGATATTGTCATCAATGTCAGCAAGTTGCTCGATCATTGCATCACGACGTTTGTTGGCTTCTTCCTTATATGCGTCAGGAACGTCAACTGTATCCCATTTTGAGCCAAGTTCATCTTCGTCATAGATATCAGCCTTCATTTCAACAAGGTCAATAACTCCTTCGAAGTTGTCTTCGGCACCAATTGGCATTTGAATTGGTAAAGCGTTAGCTTGTAGTCGATCCTTGATTGTTGAAACTGAATAATCAAAGTCCGCACCAATTTTGTCCATTTTGTTAGCAAAGACAATCCGTGGAACACTGTAATCTGAGGCTTGACGCCAAACGGTTTCAGTTTGTGGCTCAACACCAGCTTGTGCATCAAGCACAGCAACGGCGCCATCTAAAACACGGAGCGAACGTTCAACTTCAACAGTGAAGTCCACGTGTCCTGGGGTATCAATAATGTTGATTCGGTGATCCTTCCAAGCAGCCGTAGTGGCAGCTGAAGTAATCGTGATTCCACGTTCTTGTTCTTGTTCCATCCAGTCCATTTGTGAAGCACCATCATGTGTTTCACCAATTTTATGAATCTTACCAGTATAGTACAAGATTCGTTCGGTTGTTGTTGTTTTACCGGCATCAATATGGGCCATGATTCCGATATTACGAGTTTTTTCAAGTGGAAATTCTCGTTTATTAGCCATCTTAAAAGTGTTTCTCCTTCCAACTGTTAATTAAATTGTTCACCAAGTTCCGGAAAAAGTGGCTCTTATATGATTTCATATAACAGCCACCGTCCTGAAAACTAGGTTCCATTTACAAAATTTAAAGTGATTACCAACGATAATGTGCAAACGCACGGTTGGCATCGGCCATACGGTGAGTGTCTTCACGTTTTTTAACTGATGCACCAGTATTGTTGGCGGCATCCATGATTTCACGAGCTAAACGCTCTGTCATCGTATGTTCTCCACGTGAACGAGAGAATTGAGTAATCCACCGAAGACCAAGTGTTGTTCGACGATCTGGACGAACTTCGATTGGAACTTGGTAGTTAGAACCACCAACACGGCGAGCCTTAACTTCCAAGACAGGCATAACGTTTTCCATTGCTTGTCCGAAAACTTCAACTGGGTCATTGCCAGTCTCATCTTTAATCATCTCAAACGCACCATAGATGATTTTCGAAGATGTTCCTCTTTTACCATCAATCATCAAGTGGTTGATTAAACTTGTAACTAATTTTGAATTGTACATTGGATCGGGTAAAACTTCCCGTTGTTGTACATGTCCTTTACGTGGCATTTAAATAACCCCTCCTTATTCCTTTGGCTTCTTTGTTCCGTATTTTGAACGGCTTTGACGACGATCTTCAACTCCGGCAGTATCCAAAGTACCACGGATAACGTGATAACGAACACCAGGTAAATCTTTAACACGGCCACCACGAATCAAAACAACACTATGTTCTTGTAAGTTGTGTCCGATCCCTGGAATATAAGCTGTTACTTCGATCAAGTTAGATAAACGTACACGAGCATACTTCCGCAATGCAGAGTTAGGCTTTTTAGGTGTCATTGTTCCAACACGAGTAGCAACTCCTCTTTTTTGTGGTGATGGGTTAACAACTGAAGCCTTCTTGTAACTGTTGTAGCCAAAGTTCAAAGCTGGTGACTTCGACTTTGAGCTATGTGTCTTACGTCCTTTACGTACCAATTGGTTAATTGTTGGCATGAAATTTGTTCCCCTTTCTTGTTCTCATCTTTGCTTTAAGTCCACACATCCAGGTGGTTCTTTTCACTTTATAAAAAAAACACACAAGAATCGTGTTAATTGTGCTACTCACCGACGACAGCTCGAACCTGCCGACTGACAGAGTAACTGCGTTGCTAAAAAAGCACCTTTATTAGGATATCACGCAGGCTGCATAGTGTCAACGATCATTTGGTCACTAAAAAACTAAAATTAATTTTTACTGCGTACATATATTGTTAGGAGGAAAAATTATGCTAACAATTTTTTATTTTATTTATGGTGCTTGTTTTGCTTCATTTCTGTCATTAACCGCTGTCCGTTTAGTCAACCACCAGTCGATTATTGCGCCACGGTCACATTGTGATCAGTGCAATCATCAGCTTAAAAATTGGCAACTAATTCCGATTATCGGTTTCCTAGTTCAAGGTGGTCGCTGCCACTTTTGTCATGCAAAAATTTCAAGTTTTTCAACCATTGCTGAAATCGGCCTGGGAATTTTTTTCACAACTTTACAGCAGTATTCAGTAGTACAAAGTTTAACATGGATTTGTGCCAGCGCCACTTTAATCTTTTGTGCTGCTACCGACGTAACATCTCATTTTATTTACAGTCCGTGTCTACTGGGATTTATTCCGTCACTAGCATTGACCGTTCATTGGCAACAATTTTCAATTTCGGCTGGACTATCACTTGGATTAACTATTTTAATACTAGCAATCACTAGTCTTCTAACTCATGGTTTAGGTCTTGGCGATATTGAACTAATTATCATTTTTCAACTACTACTTGGGTTTACTCCTACCATGATTGTGCTTGCTGTTAGTTCTTTTGCTTCAATTATTTATTTTATCATTACTAAGCATAAAAGTGAGTTGGCATTTGTGCCATTTTTGGCATTTTCATTTTTATTAGTGGTAAGTTGGCCAAGTTTAATAGAGTTGGCCCAATTTTAAGTTTGTAATTACTATTTTTTTCAGACGTGCAAACTACCACACGTGTCTATCGTATAACACAAAAAAGCTGATATTAGATTCAAACTACGTATTCCCTTT
>NZ_AWTT01000032.1 GCF_000876205.1 Paucilactobacillus wasatchensis
AGATATTTTGTTCGTGATTCAAAATCAAGATGCTCAACTCCTAAAACAAAAAATATGGCCAGATAAAGATGATCCTCAGTATGAAGCATTTCCAAAAGAAATGAACCGTGCCAAGCTCACTCTGAGAAGACATTATCAGGAAATATCTAATAGTTTCATCAAAGATTATAAGGGTTATACAAATGGTCCCGTTGAAGGATGTAACAATAAAATCAAAGTAATAAAACGAACAGCATACGGCTTCAGAAACTTTACCAATTTCAGGCTTAGGATACTTGTAGCATTTTCTACTAGTTTCTACTCTATAAATTATAAAAACAGTTTAAAACAGCTAAACAAAAAAACAACTAATCCTCCTGAAAGAGAACTAGTTGCCTAGTAAGGACTACGTCCTTAAATTAAGTCATCAGTACTTCTTGACGAAGAGCCTCTTTTTTAAACATATTGTAAAATACGTGTATCATTATAGGCTTCATCAATAATGGCACTACCGAGACACTCAGCACCATCATAAAAGACAACTGCTTGTCCTGGCGTGATTGCGCGAACCGGATCATCAAACGCAACGGTAACTTGCTCACCATCATCAGATAATTTTACTGTGACACCAGTATCTTTTTGTCGATAGCGAAACTTAGCAGTGCAATGAAACTCATTACCGTACTGCTGCGCAATTGAATCGACCCAGTGAACGTCACTTGCATTCAAATGTGTCGCATATAAATGCTCGTTGTGATATCCCTGTCCAACATACAAAACATTTTTGGCTTGGTCCTTGCCAATGACAAACCAAGGCTCATTGCTGGCACCATCGCCACCAATACCGAGACCCTTACGCTGACCAATTGTATAATACATTAAGCCGGCATGCTCACCTTTTACGTCACCATCTAATGTTAACATTTTCCCTGGTGTTGCTGGTAAGTATGTGCTTAAAAAGTCACGAAAATGTCCCTTTTCGCCAATAAAACAAATACCAACTGAATCCTTTTTCTCCGCTGTGGCCAAACCAGCCTGTTTAGCAATTTCGCGTACCTCAGGCTTTGTCAATTTAGCCAATGGAAACATTACTCGATCCAGCTGATCATGATCGAGCTGACTCAAAAAATAAGTTTGATCTTTATTTTGATCAGTTGCTCGCATCAAATGCATGTGTCCTTGTTCGTCACGTTGCAAATCGGCGTAATGGCCAGTAGCCACATAATCTGCACCTAACTGGTTGGCATAATCAACAAAGGCCTTAAACTTAATTTCCTTGTTACAAACAACATCCGGATTAGGTGTCCGATCCTTTTTATATTCATCTAGAAAATAAGTAAAAACCCGGTCCCAATATTCCTTTTCGAAATTAACCGAATAATACGGAATTCCGATTTTGGCTGCTACCTTAGCAACATCCTTGTAATCTTCTGTAGCCGTGCAAACGCCGTTTTCGTCAGTGTCGTCCCAATTTTTCATGAACACACCTACAACATCGTAGCCCTGCTGCTTTAGCAACAAAGCAACAACAGATGAATCGACGCCGCCACTCATGCCGACTACAACACGAGTATGACTATGATCAGTCATGTCATCACCATCATTTCAAATAGATTCTGGAAAAATCCGCGATTTGAAGGTCGTAATAATCCAGTGCTGACTATTATAGCAAAAAAAAAGCAGCAACTCTACTTTCAACCCTCTGAAATAGTAATAATTGCAAACTTTTTACATATATTAATATTAATTTTTTTCAAAAACACCACGATCAATCATTTCAGCCAGTACATAGTGGTATTGCGTCACAAACTCATCAGTACGTGTGCTCGTGAAGATGTTCATTGTGCCAGTGCCACTTGCATTCACCGTGTTCATCTTAAAGCCAGTTAAATCATCATTAACAACAATCTTCAACTTAGCCGCGGCCTTGTACGGTGAACTAGGATCCAATGATCGTTCAAACGTAAAAGAACCACGTTTTGACACTTCAAACCCCAAATCACGTAAAGTATATTTTTTTATTGCTGGACTAATTGAATATGTGTCAGTATCCCCAATCACCTGCACTCGTTTTTCAAAAGCCATTTTAGCTAACCTCCTTTTTTGATGCTAACCGTTGCACAATTTGACTCACACTTTGGACAAAAGCGTTAATTTGTTCACTAGTAGTATAGCGACCAAAACTAATTCGAATTGATTCGCTAATTCTAGGACTATCTGCGCCATACATTGCCGTTAGTACATGAGATGGTTCTAAACTACCGGCCGTACATGCAGACCCGCCTGAGATCGCAAAACCATCCAGATCTAAATTGGTCTGCATTACATAGGTTGATATTCCCTTGAGCCAAATGTTGAGCACATGGTTCAAGTTAGTTGTCGCAATAGTACCGTTAACTTCAACTGGAATCTTATTTTGGTGCAAGCCAGTCATAATTTGTTGCTTAAAGTCAAAATACTTTTGCTGCCTTGCTGCCTTTTCTTGACTGGTAATCACAGCTACAGCCTTAGCGAATGCTGCAATTGCTGGAATATTTTCAGTTCCGGCTCGACGTTTATCTTCCTGGTCACCGCCCTTAATTAAACTCGGAAAACTAATTTCTTGACGACGATATAAAAAACCAATCATTTTCGGACCATTAATTTTATGTGCAGAAGTTGATAACATATCGATATGATCACGTTTAACGTCAATATCGAGTAAACCATAAGCCTGAACCGCATCAGTATGAAACCACGCTTGGTGATCCTTGAGCAGTTCACCAATCTCATGAATTGGCATAGTACTGCCAACCTCATTATTTCCCATCATGATAGTAACCAAAATCGTATCGTCCCGTAATGCCCTTTTAAAATCACTGAGGGCGATGTTTCCATCCTGATCAACCGGTAGATAAGAAACTTCAAATCCTCGTTGTTCTAAATAATGGAGTGGGCGCAATACCGCCTGATGCTCAATAGCTGTGGTAATGATATGTTTGCCCAAACTCTGGCGAGCAATTGCAGTTTGCATAATTGCAGTATTATCACTTTCACTACCACCGCTGGTAAACATAATTTCTGCACTTTTGGCGTTGATACTGTCAGCTATTATTTGCCTAGAATTTTCCATCACTGTGTGAGCAGTCCTGCCAAAACTATACGTTGTGGACGCATTACCCCAAACATTATTCATTTTATCAGTCATCTCAGCAATGACTTCTTTGGACATCGGCGTCGTGGCCGCATTGTCTAAATAAACTGGTTCCACGTTTGTTTCACTCCTTACCTCGCTGACGAATTTAATAGTGCAATTAACATTTGAGCAGAGCGACGGCCGGCATCAATAATAAATTCATCAAACGAAACTCCAGCATCATCATCACCTGTATCTGACATGGCACGCACCACTACATATGATACCTGATGATCGGTGGCTACCTGTCCCACTGCTGCTCCTTCCATTTCACTAGAAAGCGCATCTGGGAAGTTTTGCAAAATCTGTTGGATCGCAGCCCTACTGGCAACAAATTGGTCGCCTGTAACAATCAGTCCCTTTGTAATATTGAGACCGGTACTTTTACCAGCAGCCACAATTGCATCAGACCACTTAGCCGAAGCTTTAAATCGTGCCGGCTGCCCCGGCAACTGACCATATTGATAATTAAAAGCAGTAGCATCAACATCATGATAGGCCGTTTCAGATGACACCACCACATCCCCAACATGTAAGTTGGCACCAATGCCTCCAGCTGAGCCAGAATTAATAATGACGTCAGCGTTAAATTCAACAATCAGATGCTCAGTCGTGATGCCTGCTTCAACCTTGCCAATTCCTGATTCTACTAATACAACGGATTGAGTGCTGATCTGGCCCTCATAGTATTTTTTGCCGCCTAGTTGAGTAACTTCCTGATGTCGCAAAACTGCGGTTAATTCTTTAATTTCTTCCGGCATTGCACAAATAATTCCAAATTTCATTTCAAGTTTAACTCCAATTCAAATTTAATTAACCGACTAAAAATAAAACTAAATAAACAATAATAATTGCTAATATCAAACCAATAATTGCTAGGTTTAATTTTTGTTTCAGACGGTGGATTCTTTGATCACTGGTATTTGTAATTTTACTTCGTGATGATGGTTCTGTCGCCTCTTCATCGGGCTGTTTATCTGGCTGATCAGCCTCTGCTTGCCGATGTGTTCTAGAATATTCGCGCTCAACCTTGACACGCTCTTGATCACGATGTTCAAAATCATCTGCCGATTGTCGTTGCTGCTCACGATAGACTTGTCGTGTCAGTGGTTGTTCTTTTTTGTTAGTACTCATATTTAATGTTCACCACGCAAAGTTAAGATCTGCCAATAATAAATAGCCATGATTGTTTTAGCATCACAAATTTCACCCGACTGAATCATTTGAAGTGCTTTTGGCAATGATACTTTGATTAACTGCAAATTTTCGTCATTATCTTGAGGCAATTTATGTGCAACAGGGACCAGTTTTCGGGCTAAAAACAGTGTCATTAGTTCATCAGAAAAACCAACAGAAGAATAAAACGAGCTTACTTTTGTAAGCTCACCAGCAGCCAACCCAGTTTCTTCGTTCAATTCACGGTTAGCGGCAGAAACTGTGTCACGGTCACGATCATCGACCTTACCAGCTGGTACTTCTAGTGTTGCCTGATTAACTGCTACACGCCACTGACGCATTAGGATCATTTTCTGATCGTCATCAATTGCCAGCAATGCCACAGCAGGTGCATGTCTCACAATCTCTCTGGTCGTTTTTCGTCCATCGGGCAACTCAACATTAGCAACTTCCACGTTCATAATATAACCATTAAAAACACAACGAGAGGATATTATCTTTTCTTCTTGCGACATCTAATCCTCCTCTTGTTTATCAATCACTTTTACATGTGCTGCTTGCGGTCCGCGTACTCCCTGAACGACGACTAATTCAACAGTTTGTCCGGCCGTCAATTCTTTTCGCCCCGACCCTTCAATCCCACTAAAATGGACAAAGACATCAGGTTCATCGTCAACCTCAATAAAGCCAAACCCTTTTTTTGCATCAAAATTTTTAACAGTTCCACGTAACATTATTATCATCCAATCTATTAATCTGTTTTATTTTATAGACTGGCTACAAATTTTTCGTAACTTGTTTGTTCGCCAGTATCAGTAAATTGAGCTTGCTCAAAATTGCCATTTAGCGCATCCTCTAAGTCGATCGTTACATTTCTGACAAAGGTTGCATTGCCAATTAAATCAATTGTATCCTGGCTTTCATCCTTGAATTGATGAACATGTGTCATGACCATTCCACCTGGGTTCTTTACCGTGATATCGACGTCATTATTAATCTGGTCACCATGTAATAAAACACTGATTAAACTAGCGGCTGACATTCCGGTTCCACAAGCATTAGTATAACCAACCCCACGTTCAAATGTTCGTACAAAAATTTGGTTAGCACCTTGAATCTGAACAAAACTAACGTTCACTCCGTCTGGAAAAATTGGATTATGACCATCGTTCAAATAGCGTCCAAGTTCACCTAATTGATCGCCTTTAATTGTTTCTTCATCCACAAAAGCGATTAAATGCGGATTGGGAACGGCAACAGCTGTAAAGCGCAGATTACTATCTAATTCTTCAATTGTTTGATCGATCAATTTTTGTGCTTCACGATTAACGTGCATTTTTAGGGCTGCAGCTGCAAAACTGACTGGCGCAATTTGTACTCGATAAGTTGGCACTCCTGCCGCTAAATCTGTCATTTTAGCCACTGGCAAATCTGCTGCCATTGTTTCCACAGTAAAACTTTGCTCATTGTTTTGTTCTGCTAAATAGCGTGAAACACTGCGAAGACCATTACCACACATGCTAGCCTCACTACCATCAGCATTAATAACCCGCATTTTACCCAGTGGGCCCAGATGGTCAGCCTTGTCAACGTACAACAACCCATCCGCACCATCGCCCAGTCCAGCACCATTGCGTTTGCAAATTGTAACAGCTAACTGTTTGATTTGCGATTCCGTTAACGATTGTTCAAATTGTGTTGCATCCAACATGTAAAAATCATTTTCAGAACCATGTACTTTTAATAGTTTCATTTCATTCACCCTTATCATGGTACAAAAATACCAAGTAATTTTCATTACTTGGTATTTTACACCGTTCTAGTATAAAAGTCAGGTGTTGACTATTTTTCTAATCCTTCGTTAACAGTTTCTGGAAATTCAGCCCGAACAATCTTAGCACAGCGAGCGCAAAGATCTGGGTACGCATCGTCTGTACCCACATCTGTGGTAGTCATGCGACAACGCTGGCAAACATCTCCTTGTGCTGGTGATACTTTAACTGCAACTCCATCATTAAAATTCAAAGCATCTGTTGGTGCTTCTTCTAAGGCAGCTAAGTGTAAATCAGAAACTTCCAATAATTGGCGGACATTAGCATTCAGAGATTCTAACATCTTTTGGTTTTCATTAGACACATACAAATCTAAGTGGGCCTCCAATGATTTACCAATTTCTTTGGCATCCCGTGCCTCTTCCAGCACCTTCAGCACATGCGTCCTTAATCTCATGAACTCTGTCCAATTTTTTAATATTTCGGTTTCATCATCAAAATGTTGCACCACTGGCATTTCTGCCAATTGAACAAATTCTTCTGGTTCCTTTAAGTACTGCCAAATTTCTTCAGTTGTGTGTGGTAACACAGGTGTTATTAGTTTTGCCATTGTTACCAAAACCTGATAAAAGACTGTTTGCATTGACCGCCGAGTCTTAGAATCCGCAGCATCAATATAAACTACGTCCTTAGCCACGTTCATATAGAAAGCAGATAATTCAGTCGTAACAAAATTCATCAGCTTTTTATAAATATCTAGAAAATCATAATCCGCAAAATGCTTTTGCACGTCAGCTGTAAATTCATTCAATCTTACTAACATGAATTGATCAACTGATTCTAATTCCTCATATTTCAAACCATTAACAGTTGGATCAAAATCAGTGGTGTTCGCAAGTAAGAAACGCATTGTGTTGCGAATCTTACGGTAACTTTCAGATACCTGTTTAAAAATTTCCATCGAAACACGCACATCGGCAGATGAATCAACACTCATCACCCACAAACGAATAATTTCCGCACCCATTTGTTTAACAACTTTGTTTGGAGCAATTGTATTACCAATGGACTTACTCATCTTACGGCCTTCGCCATCAAGCGTAAATCCTTGTGACAAAATTGATTTGTAAGGGGCGTGACCGGACACAACCACACTCGCAATCAAACTTGAATTAAACCAACCGCGATATTGGTCCGAACCTTCCATATACATATCTGAAGGATATGTTAGATAGTCACGCTCCGCTAACACACCTTGGTGTGAAGAACCAGAATCAAACCAAACATCCATGATATCGGTTTCCTTCGTAAATTTACCATTTGGAGAATGTTCACTAGTGAAACCGGCTGGCAACAAGTCTTTTGCTTCACGGTCAAACCAAACATTAGAACCATATTCACCAAATAAATCAGCCACGTGCCCAATCGTTTCTTTAGTCATGATTGGAGTACCATCTTCGGCATAAAAGATTGGCAGTGGTACACCCCAAACTCGTTGTCGTGAAATGACCCAGTCACCACGATCACGAATCATATTATGCAGCCGAACCTTACCCCAGCTAGGATAAAAAGTAACTTCATCAATAGCACTCAAAATTTCATCTTTAATTTTATCAACAGAGGCAAACCACTGGTCAGTTGCCCGGAAAATAATTGGCTTCTTGGTCCGCCAATCAAATGGATAACTGTGCTTATAAGGCATATATTTCAGCAACAAACCAGCATCCTTCAATTTATCCAATGCGATTTGATTAGCATCGTCATAAAAGACACCAGCAAAGTCTGAACCAGCATCATCAGTCATATAGCCTTGATCGTTTACCGGAACATAGACATCTAACCCGTACTTGCGACCAACATTGTAGTCATCCTCCCCAAATCCTGGGGCAGTATGCACTAATCCAGTTCCTGCATCTAAGGTAACAAAATCACCAAGCATCGTCACTAACTTCTTATCAGAGTAAAATGGATGTTGTGCTAACACATTATCCATCTCTTTACCCTTAAATGTTTTGACTGTTTGAACATCTTCCCAGTCAAATAATTCAGCACATTGAGTCACAAGTTCTGTAGCCAAGACATACTTTTTGTCATCACCACTATGGGTGACCACTGAATAATCAAATGTTGCGTCAACCGTGATTCCTTCAGAGGCTGGAATCGTCCAAGGGGTCGTGGTCCAAACAACCAAGTAAGTATCAGTGTCTAATACCCCCTTGCCATCAACGACCTGCTCACCGTAAAAAGCAGATGGTGACGTAACGTCCTTGTAGTCAACTTCGGCTTCTGCTAACGCAGATTCTGATGACCATGACCAAAAGACTGGTTTTTTTCCACGATATAATAATCCTTTGGCAGCAAAATCGCCAAACACACGAATTTGAGCAGCTTCATATTCTTTACTTAGCGTAATATACGGATTATCCCATTCACCAGCCACCCCTAAACGTTTAAAGTCAGCTCGTTGTTTATCGACCTGTTCCAACGCATACTTACGACACAAATCTCTAAATTCGGACGTATTCATTTTCTTACGATCATAGCCCATCTTAGTCAATTGCTGTTCAATTGGTAGACCATGGGTATCCCAACCAGGGACATAAGGTGACCTGAATCCTGACATTGATTTGTAGCGAATGATAATATCTTTTGTGATCTTGTTTAATGCATGACCAATGTGGATATTACCATTAGCGTATGGCGGTCCGTCATGGAGCACAAAGGTTGGCTTGCCTTCATTTAATTTTTGGCGTTGTTCATAGACTTTGTTTTCTGCCCATAAATTTTGTCGTTCAACTTCTTTAACTGGTAAATTACCTCGCATTGGAAAGCCAGTTTTACCTAAATTAAGTGTCTCTTTAATTCGCATGTAAAATTCCTCCTATATGTATAAAATTACTTAACAAACTAATTTATGATAAAAAAAAACTCCACCCGCAAGGGACGAAGATTTCGTTGTACCACCCAAATTTAGAATTGAATAATTCTCTTAAGTCAGCGTATAACGGTGCTGAACCGATCTGACTTACCAATCTATCAGCCAGACATTCTTAAGAGATGATCTATTAACTCAGTTCACCGATCAACCTTTCACCAACTGTTGACTCGCTTGCGGCACCGAAAATTAATTTACTGTTCTCTTCTTTTTTAAATTCGTTAAGTTTTTTGAGCGACCGTACTTACTTCTGTTCACTATCAGGTAAAATGACTACTGTCTCACCAGGATCAACTGGTTGTGCAGTAGCTGCTGATATTGGTGCCTCACTTGGTGCAACAAAAGCAGCACTTGCACTCGATGACACTGAGTTTACACTTTGATTTCCGTAATTGTCAAGCGTCTTTCCCAAAACCTTTTGGATCTCATCATAGGAACTGGCGTCTGCTTCTTGTAACAATGAATCCCAATCACTACTATTAACCACAGCTAATTGTGATTCTAACATTACTTGCAGCCGTTGTCTGAAGACCCGTGTTTGTTTCTTGAGATCGTTAGTCTGAACAGTTAATCGCTTGGTAGACTCAGCAGCATCGTGTACTAATTGGTTAGCCTTCTCATTAGCTTCCGACACAATATCGGTTGCTTGTTTTTGGGCCTCGCGCAACGTAATGTCCGCTTCTTTTTGAGCATTTGATTTAACCTTATCTGCAGCTTCTTGCGCAACTAAAATGGATTGGTTCAATGAATCCTTTAATTCCGTAAAATACTTTAATTTTTCTTGGTCAGATTTAACCGTTTCTTCTAATTCATGATTTTTTTCAGTCAGCGATTGAACTTCGGCCACAACTTTATCTAAAAATTGATTTACTTCATCAACGTTATAACCACGCATTTTGGTTGCAAACTTTTGATTTTGAATTTGTTCAGCTGTTAAACTCATATATTTTACCTCCAATTATTTTGCAGTCACTAATGCAAGTGTGACCCTTATTTTATCTTTTTTTGTTGTTCCATCAATCGAATGTAATCTGATTCGACCACCATGCCACACAGAGATCATGTCATGCAAAGCAACTGGATAATCAGGCTTAACCACTTCGACCCAATTAACTCTTATTTTTTGCCCTTCAATTAATGTTTTAGCGCGATTACGTGAATAATTAAACGCATTCGCCACGACAACGTCTAGTCTTAGTGAACTGACAGTAGTATTAATCAATTCCCAATCAGAAATTGGTTGCAACACTGCGCTCATATCAACTGGCACTAATTGGACTGAAACATTGGCAATTTTTTCAATCTGGTTGATAAAAAAATCAGTCAAGTTGGCTTGAACAATTACCTGCCATTCACTGCCATCACTGATGATATCACCAAATGTATCTCTTTGAATTCCTTGGCTAAGCAAAGTGCCCAAAACTTGGCGATGATGCAACTCTGCAAATTTCTGCGGATATTTAATTTGCAACACTTGCAGCTGAAAATCATCTGCTTGTGGTTGATAATACGCTGGATACAGCAACATTCGCTGTAATTCAGCCTCAGGGTAGCCACCGAAACTTTGAACAGCAATTTCGTCATTTTGATTAATAAGTGTGTCAGCAATATAGCGCTGGCGCGGGTTTAAAAAACCAGTCAAAATAGGGCGATATTGGTCCGTTGATTGCGTAATCCAACCATTAATTTCTTCAATTACTGGCATTTCGTCAACACGAAAATGTTGGGTTAAGTTTTTCTCCACAATCAAACGGCTCCTTTAATAAATAAACTGGTACGTGAGTGTTTGTAGTGCAGCAACGCCATATTGTGCAAGCGACAATACTAAGATTGCCACCAATGGCGAAAAACTGAGGCCACCCAGTGATGGAATAAAATTAAACAACCGGATATATGGCACAACCAACTTAGTAATCAAACGACCAAGACGAGTTTGATACGCACCTGGAAACCATGAAAGTAATGCCCACACTACAATTAACATCATATAAAAATAAATCAGACGATCAAGAGCGTAAAATATAAATGCGATCAAATTAATACTCCTTATAGGTTATCTTGTTCTTTGGTTAAGTTAGCAGATAAATTACCGGTGACCTCATAATTATGTGGCGTACACAAGAAAATCTGATCACCCACTCGTTCGATCGCACCATCCACTGCATAAACAGTTCCATTCAAGAAATCAACAACTCTTTTGGCCGCGTCATTGTCCATTTGAGTAAAGTTAACAATGATTGCTCGGTTATTTAATAATTGAGCAGCAATTTCTTTTACATCTGAATAAAGTCGTGGCTCAAAAAGTGAAATTTTGCTCATTTCGTTTTGCCGACTACCGTTAATTGGAACCACCTTTTTTCCTCGTTCAGACGTTGCTGCAGTTTGAGCTGTGGGTTCTTCATAGTAACTTTCATCCGGTTCTTCACTCATACCAAAAAAGTTATTTAAACTAAATTTACCAGCCATATCTGTCATCTCCTATCAACCAATTTGCGCTTAAAAGCTCTATGAACGACGTTTCTTAAAGAATGGTGGTGTGTCTAATCCGTTATCACCATCGTCATCCACATTGGGTTCATCACTACTGAAAACGTTGAAATCGGGTTTCTCAACTTGTGCAAATTCATCATCACTATTTTTATGGTCGGTATCTTGATTATCATCCGACTGACTTGTTTGCATGTCCCAGCCGTCAAATGGATCATCTACAGATTTAGCCCGTGAATTCGGCGTCGTTACGTTTTTGTCTGTTCGACGAGCAGATTTCTTATTTTCCTTATCAATGCCTGTCGCAATCACAGTGACCCGAACTTCGTCTCCCAAACTTTCATCAATTGATGTTCCAAAAATAATATTAACATCCGTAGTAGCTGCTTGAGTTACAATATCAGAAGCATCCTGAGCCTCAAACAATGATAAATCAGGGCCGCCAGTGATGTTTAACAAAACATTTTCTGCACCATCAATGGAAACTTCCAGTAGCGGCGATGAAATAGCCTTCTTAGTTGCTTCTGCAGTTCTATTTTCACCAGTTGCTGAACCAATTCCCATTAGCGCAGAACCTTGGTTTGACATCACAGTTTTTACATCCGCAAAATCCAAGTTCACATATCCAGGTGAAGTAATTAGATCAGAAATACCTTGCACACCCTGCCGTAAGACATTGTCTGCTGTCTGAAACGCCTCCATCATTGGTGTCTTTTTATCAACCATTTCAAGCAAGCGATTATTAGCGATAATGATCAATGTATCAACATTATCTTTCATTTTGGCAACACCTTGAGCAGCGTATTTACCGCGCTTAGGGCCTTCAAAACTAAATGGCCGCGTTACAACACCGACTGTCAGTGCTCCTTGATCCTTAGCAATCTTTGCTACTGCTGGAGCAGCACCATTACCAGTACCACCACCCATGCCAGCAGTGACAAACACCATGTCGGCACCTTCTAAAGCTTCTGCCAGTTGTTCTTCACTTTCCTCAGCAGCTTTAGCACCAATCTCTGGATTAGAACCGGCGCCTAAGCCACGTGTTAATTTAGGTCCCAGTTGAATCTTAGTTTCTGCACTAGAAGCATCTAACGCTTGAACATCAGTGTTAGCAACAATAAATTCAACGCCTTTGACTTCTTCAGAAATCATTCGATTGACAGCGTTACTACCACCGCCACCAACTCCAATGACTTTAATTTTTGCACCAAAGGTTTGACCCGTATCCATTGAATAATCCATATCTTAAATTCCTCCGTCATTGCCAATTAATCGAAAAAGTTATTGAAGAAGCTCTTAACTCCCTCTAATCG
This sequence comes from Paucilactobacillus wasatchensis, assembly GCF_000876205.1. Taxonomy (GTDB): domain Bacteria; phylum Bacillota; class Bacilli; order Lactobacillales; family Lactobacillaceae; genus Paucilactobacillus; species Paucilactobacillus wasatchensis. The sequence goes on from NZ_AWTT01000032.1 coordinate 12,838, forward strand.
ATCCTTTTTTGGCTGTTTTTGTTTTGCATCTTCGGCATTGTCATTATCAGTTTTCACAGTTGCTTGCTGTTTGCGAGTGGCCCGAGCCGCTTTCTTAGTTGCCTGAAGCTCTTTTTTCTTTGCTCTACTTGCACTAGTGTGCGGTACTACAGTTGCATTAAACGATTGTTCACTTAACTGACCGCCTTCAACTAACAAGGCTTGCTTGATTAGCAAATCAATATCAACCAATCCAGCCTCATAACTGGCTAACGACAACCCCTGTGTAAAACCAGGATGGCGGATGCCCATTTGATCTGGCACATACACTCTAGCGTTCACACCAAAGTGAGTTGCTGCTAAATCAGCAATGCCAGGAAGGGCAGCAACCCCACCCGTTAAAACAATGCCACCAGGCAAATCCAAAGCTTTAATATCCGTTAACCGAGCATTAATACGATCAAAGATTTGTGAAACCCGTGCTTCAATAATTTCGGCTAAATACTCTTCACTGGTCTCCGTTGGTTCTTGTTGACCTACCACCTCGACAGTAAAGGTATTATCATCTGATGCCTGACTTGAATCTGCAAACCCATAATCGCGTTTCAGCCGTTCTGCGTTTTGTAGTGACGTATTTAACACAACAGAAATATCTTTTGTTATGTATTGGCCACCCTCTGCATCAACGTATGAAAATTTAAGTTGATGGTCATGAATGACACTAGTAGTAGTCTGACCACCACCTAAATCAATCACAATCGTACCAAAGTCTTGTTCACCATCATTTAGCACGTTAGCGCCAATTGCTAATGGTGCTACTATCAAATCACGTACAGTTAAGCCAGCCTTTTCAATTGCTTTTTTTGTATTATGAACGACCGTCTTGGGACCAGTAAACAAAGTACCATGAAGTTCTAATCGAACGCCAACCATCCCACGCGGATCTTTGATCTGGTCAAACCCATCAACAATAAATTGATCAGCTAGCAGATCAATAACTTCTCTTTCTGGTGGAATATTCTGCGTTAAAGCCGCCTTGGCAACTGCCACAACATCGCTATCAGTAATCTCTCGTGATTGGTTTTGTGACGCAACAGTAATCATGCCACGGCACTTTTCAATTTTGAGATAATTGGCTGGTAATCCCACGATGACATATTTTATTTTAACGTTTGATTTTTCTTCTGCCTGGGCAATTGCTTTAGAAATTGCTTGTGCAGTTTTATCGATATCGACAATGATTCCACGATTAAGCCCAGCAGACGGCTGATTCCCAACACCGACCACATTTAACTGTCCTTTGACATTTTCACAAACAATCGCTTTAATCGAGGTGGTTCCAATATCTAATCCAACGTATATTCCTGAATTATCCATCTAAACGGAACCCTCCTATTTATTTTTATGGTGATAACTAAATTAAGGTTAAACATTTTAATCTTCAACTATAAAGATTTTACCACACTTAACCCGCTCACTGAAAGTCTTTGTCGCTATTTGTTCGCCTCTGTTAAACATTTTTTAATGATCTTTTGTCCCATAAGAATATGAATACGCACCTAATTCCAAATTAACTACACCATTTGCCGACATATTCTGCGCAATACTTGGATAATAAGGCATTTTCTTAGTAAGCGATGAATACTTCACTAAAATTTCATTACCGTCATTCATGAAGATTCGTAATCGCTTAGAATCGTTTTTAGTGGGCTGAAACTTAATTTCTGAAACACTAGTTTTAACAGTACTCGTAAGTTGTTCATACTGTTTAATGGTGCGTTGCAAGACCACGGCAGACTTAAACCCAGTAAAAATCGGTTGCCCGCTTTCTGGCTGGCTCAACTTGTTTTGTTTAACTTTACCACTTGCTAAAATAGGATAGTAGCTGGTACCTCGTTTTAAAAAGCCCACAATTTTATTTTCACTAACCACTAGTTTAACAGCTTGTAGGCCGGTGGCTTTAACCTGAATTCGTTTTATCTCAGGATTTTGTTGTTGGGCCTGCAAACTAATTTGATTAGAATGCCATACCGCTTGCCAAATGAAGTTACCTGTTTTTATCTTTGTCGCTGTTAAAACATCATTTCTAGTCACCTGGTGATTGCCTACAACACTAATTTGATTGATTTTACTGAGCGGTGCAACCAGATAAAGCATGCATGCTAATATAATGCCAAAAAATAGTAATAAACTACCAGCACGTAGCGTTGTCGCCCAGTGCCGTTGTTTTTTTAAATTGGGGAGTTTATTGCCAATGGTCTTTTTTCGTTTACCATGAGTACTGCGAGTCTGCTGCTGCGCATCATATTGCTCATCAATTTGGGCTAATCGTTTTGCATATTCACGTTGTTCTTTTTTAGATTCGCGCTTACTCATCTTAACATCCCCAGTTAAAATTATTTATTGTCTTGCTGAGCTCTTTTCAAAAGTCCAATTAAGCGGTCGGCAGCGTCGTCGATTCCCATGTTTTTAGCTGCATTAGCCATTTGCAATCTTAACGAATCATTTTGCATCAACTTATCAGCAGCTTTAATTAAGGCTGCACCATTTAACTTATCTTCTGTGATCATTTCGGCTGCATTTTGGTCAACTAAAGCTTGTGCATTTTTAACTTGATGATTGGCAGTCACATATGGACTGGGAATCAAAATTGATGGAATACCCAGTGCTGTAATTTCAGCAATACTAGTAGCGCCAGCACGGCCAACAATTACGGCCACTTTAGGGAGCATATCTGGCATATTGCTAATGTACGGTCTAATTACTATATTGGTGCCAATTTTGCGATCACCAAGCTGATTTTTGACTTGTTCATAGCGCTTTTGACCGGTTGCAAAAACGACCTGATAGTCCCGCTGATTAAACGTTGAAATTGCCTCAACCACACTACTATTAATTTTAGGAGCGCCTTGACTACCACCAAAAATCATCATCGTCGGCTTTTCATCAACTAGCCCAATTTCTTGCCAACTAAAGTTGCGTTGACTGTGAGCCACCTGTTGCGCACGCGGATTACCAGTCATGGTCACCTTACTAGCCGGAAACTGCTCTCTTGCTGCCTCAAATGAAATCCCAATCTCATTGACAAACCGACTGAGAAATTTATTAGTTACACCAACTACGCTGTTTTGTTCGTGAATAACCGTCGGAATATGCAACCTAGTTGCCGCATATAAAACTGCACCACTAACGTAACCACCGGTTCCCAAAACAACATCCGGTTTAAACTCTCGAATCATTTTTTTGGCATCACGGACACTTTTCAAAAACAGATAAACAGTTTTAATGTTATCAAGTGATAATGAACGTTTGAAGCCTTGGATCTGAATTGTTTTAAAAGCAATGTGTGCAGCTGGAACAATTTTATCTTCTAACCCACGATGGGTACCAACATACAAAATTTCAGTTGCCGGTTCTAGCTGCTTCAAACGTTCAATTAATGCTAATGCGGGATAAATATGTCCACCTGTACCGCCTCCTGAAACCATTAATCGCATTACTCTTCCTTCTTTCCCGTGACCTGTTCGACAGCTTCGATATATTTATCGCCACGAATTTCAAAATTTGGAAATTGATCCCAACTTGCGTTGGCTGGTGAAAGTAAAATTACATCGCCACTAGCACTATCGTTATACGCCAATGAAACTGCAGACATGCAATCCTTGGTCAGCTCAATACTTTTAATACCCGCCTGTGTAGCAGCATCTGCCAGCTTACCTGCCGTTTCACCAAATAAAATAACTGCTTTAACATGCTCTTTGAAGGCTGGCACCAACTTTTCAAATGTATAACCACGATCTAGTCCCCCAGCTAATAAGATCACTGGTTGTGAGAATCCCTTTAGCGCCATTTCAGTAGCTTCAATGTCGGTTGCTTTAGAATCATTATAGAATTGACGACCATCTGATTCCAACACAAATTGCATTCGATGACGAACACCACCGAATGTCGTTAATACATGCACAATAATCCTTGTGTCAACGCCCTGCAATTTGGCAACAGCAATTGCAGCCAACGCATTTTCAATATTATGGTCGCCGACAACTCTAACATCTGCAGCAGCCATAATTTTTTCACCACGCCAATATAATTGACCGTTATCCTCATAAGCACCTTGGTTCGATTTACCTAATCGTGAAAATGGTACAACCTGTGCCTCGGTTTTTTGACTCAATTGTTGCCATTCATCGTTATCCCAATTAATCACTAAATAATCGCTGCTTGTTTGGTTGGCAGTGATTTTCATTTTAGCATTGACGTAATTGGTTCTGGTCTTATGATAATCAAGGTGGTTAGAAAAAATATTTGTAATTACTGCGATATGTGGCTGCAACGTTTTGGTACCTACTAGTTGGAAACTGGATAATTCAGCCACAATAGTGTCATCAGCGGTTGTTTGTTGAACGACCTGACTAATAGGAATACCGATATTACCAGCATCAAATACATGCAACCGATTTTGCTGCTGCAACATTTTAGTAATCATCGTGGTGGTCGTAGTCTTACCATTGCTACCAGTGACGCCAATTAGGGTACCATCAAAAATTGTTGCTGCTACTTCCACGTCAGTAATTACCGGAACACTGCGCTTAATAAAGCCCGCCACAAGTGGATTATCATAGAAAATACCAGGATTTTTGACCACCAAATCAAACTGTTCATCTAGTAGTGATAATGGATGTGAACCCGTGATCACTTTAATACCTAACTGCTCCAGTTCTAGCACCGGTTGCTTGTCTTTTGGTACTTGCTTATCATTGACAATCACCTTGGCACCCAATTCAACTAATAGTTTGGCTACATTTACACCACTTTTACCTAATCCGATAACCAATATTTTTTTATTTTGATAACTTGTACTTTGCTTCATTTTTGCGCTGCTCCTTTAATGATTGGCTAACCACAATAATCCTAGTGCAATTAAAGCACTAATTGCACCGATCACCCAAAAAACGTAATCCACCTTCCATTCACTCCAGCCCGACATTTCAAAATGATGATGAATTGGGCTCATCTTAAAGATTCGCTTACCGGTTAACTTGAATGATGCTACTTGTAAAATAACACTTGCAGTTTCTATTACATAAATAATCCCAATTAGGAGCAGTGAAAACTCGTGATGCAATAACAGCGCCACAGCTGCTAACACGCCCCCTAAAGCTAGCGAGCCCATGTCACCCATGAAAATCTTAGCTGGTTTATGATTAAAGGGGAAAAAGCCCGCTAATGCACCGACGATTGTCAGACAAAAGAGAGCCACATCAAATTGATGCTGATAAATTGCTACTAAAAAATAAGCCAGAAATGAAATGATCGCCAAGCCAGAAACCAGTCCATCCAGGCCATCCGTCAAATTGACAGCATTTGAAAAGCCCACTAACCAAAAAACAATGAAAAAGCCATAAAGCCAACCAAATTGTAGATTGCCAAAGCCCATTTGAAAACCTTCATGCTGATAGATAACGGTAAAAACAAGTGCGACAATCACTTGAGCCAACGCTTTTTGCCACGGCTTGAAGCCCTCATTTTGGTGGTGAAAAATCTTTATACTATCATCCCACATACCGATTAAACCATACAGCACTAGTGTAAATATTAATGCCCAGAGTGTATTTGTTAGCCATCCTTGCCAACTCGCCACCCAAAATGAGGTTACAACGCTGGCAAAAATAAATAACAGCCCCCCCATTGTGGGTGTTCCCGCTTTAGAAGCATGCCATTTGGGCCCAATCTCACGAATTTGTTGGCCCTCTTTTTTTGCTCGAAAATAACGAATCAAAAACGGCATTAAAATGAAAGTCAGCAAAAAAGCACTAATTAATGTTGTTAAAATTATTAAAATATTCATGAAAAATTGTCCTAACTTTTACTTATTTTTGGTGATACTTAACCGTTATTGCTTGACCTGCCGAAATTTTGCTCCCCGACTTAATGCTTTGTTTATTAACAAAGCCACTGCCACTACTGCTTAATTTCAAACCAGTTAACTTAACAAATTGATTAACCTGCGCTTGGGACCAATCAGTCATGTCAGGCATCGTTGTTGTTCCACCAGTGGTCAAGAAAATGCGATTGTTGTTCATCACCTTTTTCTTAGCAGCAATCGATTGTGCGGTAACCTTAGTTTGATTGCCAATAACTGTGACCTGCAAACTTTTTTTGGTCAATGCTTGCTGTGCTGCAGTGATATTTTCTCCAACTAAGTTAGGCATTGTCACCACACCAATTTGTTTTTGATTTGCAGCTTTAGCTTGATCTAAAGCTTGTTTCATCACTGATTTAAACACAACGGCCATGTATTCTTCGGCTGATTTCGTAGTATTTTGTGGTTTCTTTAATGTGATATACATAATATATTTTGGATTCTTAGCTGGTGCCATTCCAACAAACGAATAGACATAACTACTTGAACCGGATTCATAGCCGCTTGAGCTACCAATTTGTGCAGTCCCTGTTTTACCAGCAATCCGATAACCACTGATTTTATATTTGCTTCCGGTACCATTTTTACCATAAACCACATCCTGCATGTATTTACGCACTAATTTCGATGTTTTTTTAGTAATTGGCGTGCCTACAACTTTTTTGTGATTTTTAGTAACCACTTTATTTGTATTTGGATCCACAATTTTATCGATAAAATATGGTTTTAACATCTTACCGTTATTTGCAATTGCCGTAAATCCTTGCATCATTTGCATTGCAGTCACTGTGATCCCCTGACCAAACGCCGTGTTAGCTTGTTCCAATGCTCCCTTAAATGGTGATGACCCTGAAGCCTCATTGGCTAATCCACTGTTAGTAGAACTTAGAAAACCAAACTTCTTTAAATACTTTTTCCAAGTAGTTCCTCCCATTATATTTTCCAAATGAGCCATTGCGACATTACTAGAACGTTCAAATCCTTGTCGGTAAGTAATTGCACCCCAACCTGTAGGATTCCAATCCGTTACCTTACCACCACCAATTTGGTAAGTACCTGAATTATAGTATGCATTAGGATTAAAATTGCTCGAATTAATGGCGGCAGCAATTGTAAAGACTTTCATTGTTGATCCAGGCTCATACGTATCTTCAATCAGTGTATTGCGCCATACTTTACTTAAGCCGACTTTGGTATCCGCATTAAAGGTTGGTCGTTGCGTAGCTGCCACAATTGCGCCCGTTTTTGCATTCATGACAATTGCGTTCATTGAAGTCGCTTTGGACCCACTTTCGGCTGAAGACATCTGACTTTCTAATAGTGTTTGTAACTTATTATCAAATGTTGTGTAAATATTATCACCGTTTTTAGCTTTTTTGGGGGTTTGGGTAGAATCAGCAATTTGATAGCCAGATGTATCTTGTTTCACCTTTCTAACACCATTAGTACCGGTCAATTGTTTGTTAAACGCCAGTTCAATCCCCATCTGACCAACTAACGAAGTTTTACCCGTTTTTTTACTGGTCTGTGCTTGTGCAATACCAATGATCTGAGATGCAAAAGTCTCATTTGGATACTCACGTGCGGGTGAAGAAACGAAATTGATCCCAGTTAAATGTTCTTTTTGAATGGCTTGCTTAGTAGCAACAGAAATATTGGCCCCTGCTGTACCAAATTCAACTTGATAGGTATTTGATTTACTAGGAGTTAGTGTTTTCAACGCTTTTGCTTTCGAAATCGATAAATATTTAGCCAAAACAGTTGCCGTCTTTTGTTTATTAGTCACGTACAGTGGCTTTCCACTGGCACTCTTTTGGCTATGATCAACCACCGCATAAATGGAATATGTACTAGTATCTTCAGCAATCGCCTGACCAGAGGAATCATAGATAGTCCCCCGTTTGGCAGTAATCGTTCGTTTTTGTGTATATAATTGTTCTGCCCGACTCTTTAAGTTGACGTTTTTGACATCCTTAAAAATACCAATATACGCAAAACGAACGATTAGTAGTGCAAACAGAGCCATCACAATGAAAAACAGCCACTGGCCGAATATTTTGCGATTTTTTCTGGTTTTACTACTACTCGTTCGTTTTGGATGATTATTCATTACTTATTAACGTTCCTTATATCAGTATTCGAAATCGTCAAGCCGTTTTCTTTGGCCACCTTTTCTAAGTGTGACTGACTTGTTAATTCATTAATTACCTGACGATTACTCGTATTGCTACTTTTGACTTTTGTAATACTTGAATTAACATTTTGCAGTTGATGCTGTGTATTTGTAACTGCGATCTTAGTTGAAACTAAAGTTATCATCATGAATGTTAACACTAAACTGCAACTAGTTACTAGTACTTTTTCAAATTTAGACCAGGTAACTTTTTTAGGTAAAACTGAAGGAGCTGGTGTATGTATTGGGCGGTGTTTAGGTTGTGCAATTTCAACTGCTTCATTTGAAGGATCTACGATTAATTGTTCCGCTGCATTTTGTGCCATGCTAATCACTTTCCTTTATTTTTTATTTGATCTTTTCAATTATTCTCAATTTTGCACTATGGGCGCGTCGATTATTTTGTAACTCGGTTTCACTAGGTAGAATTGGCTTTCTTGTGATCAACTTAAAATCTGGCTTTAGTTCGGCTGGGATAATTGGCAATCCTGCAGGCACATCTTGCAGGGTTGTTTTTTCGCGAAATAAAGTTTTTACTAGCCGATCCTCCAATGATTGGAAGGTAATAACACTGATTCGACCACCAACATTTAACAGTGTCAGCGCTTGTTCAAGTGATTCTTCTAACGCTCCCAATTCATCGTTAACCGCAATCCTAATTGCCTGAAAACTTCGCTTTGCTGGATGACCACCGTGTCTTCTAGTTGCTGCTGGAATAGCATTTTTAACTATTTCAGCTAACTCTAACGTGGTTTCAATTGGAGCTTCATTACGCCTTTTCTCAATTGCCCGTGCGATTGGCTTAGCAAATTTTTCTTCTCCATAACGGTTCAAAATTCGAACTAACTTGGCATACGGCCACTGATTAACAACAATCTGTGCATCTAACGCTTGCTGTTGGTTCATCCGCATGTCTAGTGGAGCATCAGACTGGTAGCTAAAGCCTCGCTTAGCATCATCAAATTGTGGTGATGAAACTCCAAGATCATAGACAATACCATCGATTCTGGTAACCCGTTGTTCTGCAAGTGCTACAGTCAATTCACGAAAATTGCGTTGAACGAATGTTACTTGTTGATTTTGCAAATAATGAACTAAGTGAGATTGATTATAGTCGATTGCAGTTTGATCTTGATCAAACGAATATAAGTGTCCATGCTCAGTCAAGCGCTTTAAAATTTGCTCACTGTGGCCACCACCACCTAGAGTTGCATCGACATAAATTCCATTAGATTTAACGTTGAGACCAGCGACTGTTTCGTTTAATAGCACTGTGATGTGGTTAAATTCAGCCATTTTCTGCCCCCCGTTGTTAAAGTCCGAAATCCATTTTTTCCGCAATGTCATCAAAATTATCTTCTGCTTCAGTGGCAAAACTATTCCACCGATCCTCGCTCCAAATTTCAATTCGTTCCGAAACGCCTACTACGACACATTTTTTGTCCAATCCGGCATGCGTTCTCAAAGCTGCGGGCAAGTTAATCCGCCCTTGCTTATCAAATTCGCATTCTGTCGCTGCCGAATAAAAGAAACGAACAAACGAACGCGCATCTTTTTTAGTTAGGGGTAATTCTTTTAATTTATCTTCTAATATTTGCCATTCGGTCAGTGGGTAACCAAACAAACAGCCATCCATTCCTCGGGTAATAACAAACTGCGTTCCCAATTGCTCACGGAACTTGGCGGGAATGATTAATCGGCCTTTGGTATCAACAGTATGTGAAAACTCTCCCATAAACACGATTAATCACCCCCTTTACTAGTACTTACGGATAAGTCTACCACAATTACCCACATTCCACCACCAAATTTTGAAATTTAATCACAAACAAAAAAATAGTAGTGTTTCTATTAAAAGAAACACTACTACATTAGGCTTTAGCTAGTTATTAAAGTAAGTGGGGCGTTAACCCATAAATCGATAAATAATAGAGCAAATATACACAATCGTGGAATAAACAACTGTAAAGCGCCAAAAAATGGGGGAAAATTGGCGGTATAATAACTCCCCTTGCCGGATGATGATTCCAATAACAAGGATAATGCCAATTAATGTCCAACCAATGACCGCGTACGCGAACCAATTTAGCGACAAATTAAGCACACTCAAATATAATGTTAGTAATGGCCAAAAATCATAGTAGCGTAATCGTTTTGGCCAAAAAAAATGTAATAACCGTTGAATTAATAGAATGACGATAGACATCAATACTAATGACAATAGTTGAGCCGGTAAATTATTCATCAATGAATTCACAAATTTCACTCTCTCGTTTATACTTTAACTATCTTAAACATTATAAAAAAAGCTGACCAAATATTCAATTAACAATTAATTAAAAATGAGGTGTTCTACAATGATCCAGTATTTTTCTTCCGACGAACAACAATTGACACCCTGGA
>NZ_AWTT01000033.1 GCF_000876205.1 Paucilactobacillus wasatchensis
AAAAAAGAAAGCCTAAATTGCGTATGCAATTTAGGCTTTTGTATTGAAACTACTTGTATGTTACAGCCAATTGAGTTTTAACGTGTTCATTTTAGCAAAAATGAATATTGCTTAGATCCTATAAAATTGGGATGTTGCTAATAGCAACTAATGCAGGTAACGAAATTAGAGGCTCACATTGATAATTTTAAAAAAAGTGATTTGATTTAACGCAGGCAAAGAAAATTATTGGTATAATTAATACATTATTGTGAAGTGCTATAAAGGGAGTAAAATGACAAATCTGTATTTTGTAAGACATGGTAAAACTGAATGGAATTTGGAATCACGTTATCAGGGAGCTCATGGTGATTCACCACTATTGCCAGAAAGTTATGCTGAAATTAATTTATTGGGTAATTTTTTGAAACAAATTAAGTTTAAGCATGTTTATGCTAGTCCAATTAAGCGGGCACGAGTAACCGCCTTTGAGTTGTTACGAAATCTCAATCAGACAATTCCGGTGACCCTAATGAGCCAATTAGCGGAATTTAATTTGGGACAAATGGAAGGAATGCTATTTCAAGACGTACGGCAAAAATTTCCACATGAATTTGATGCATTTCGTAATCATCCAGAGCAATACGATCCCACCAAAATTGATGGAGAAAGTTTCCCCCAGTTGATCAACAGAATGGGTGGCGCAATAAAAGAGATTGCTGCCGTATACGCGAACAGTGATAGCAATATTTTGATTGTATCCCATGGTGCAGCCTTAAATGCTGTGATTAATGCGTTACTAGGCGTACCATTAGCTCATTTGAGAGATCGTGGTGGATTAGCTAATACGTCCACTACGGTTTTGCAAACCAGGACAGGGCAAGATTTTAATTTGGTTAAATGGAATGATACCAGTTACCTCCAAAAAACAGGCGGGGATCCAACTGATACCATTTAAAAGGGGTGAAGTGAATGTCAGAGAAAAGCAGTCAAGCAGATATTAAGGCACAATCTGAAAAATTAGTTAGCAAATTAGTACAAGATATCGATGCAAAACCTGACCAAGTTCAAAATTACTATGATTTAGGTTCCCTACTAACACGATTGAAAAGTTATGCGCAGGCCGAGGAATTATTTATGAAGGCGCTGGGGCGTTTTAAGAACGATAACGCTGCTACCGGCTTGTTACAATATGGCCTGGGGAATTTATATTATGAGGTTGGTAAAACTGATCAGGCGTTGAAGCAGTATGATGCATTACAAGATAGTAAGTTAAAAGCGGATGCTTATTTGATGATGGCGCAAAGCTGGATGAAAAAAGATGATTACAAACGGGCAATTGCGTATGGTCTCACCGCACATGATTTGCGGCAACAAGATCCGGAAATTAATCAAGTCCTAGGTGATGCTCTATTGGCCAGTGGGAGCTTTGTTCAGGCTAAAAAATTTTATGATCAAATTTTATTACGGCACCCCGGACGTGCAGACACTCAATTTAATCGTGGCTTAGTTGCAATGGTATTGGGAGAAGAATATCAGGACTACTTGTCTCAGGCTCAACAACTTGATCCTGACTACTATCAGCGCAGTGAACAACGTATCGCAGGGATTGAAAAACTGTTGCGGGAGCAAAAAAATAACCAAAAATAATTTATCTAGAGGAGATGACCAACATGGACAATTCAATTTCGCTGTTTGATGGTCCAAGTGAGTCATCTTTTTTGATCGGCAGAGTTTTAACGACTTTTTTTGCCAGTGCAGATAACTTTTATAAGGTTCTGTTGGTGCAGGTGATGGAAAACAATTTTGACTGGTCCCAGGAAGAAATTGTGGTGACAGGAAATTTTGGTGATATCAACGAGGAAAGTGATTATAGATTTGAGGGGCAACTGGTTGATCATCCCAAGTATGGGCAACAGTTTCAATCAGTTACGTATCATAATGCCCAGCCGACTACTAAAGAGGGGTTAGTCAATTACTTGTCTGGTGAGCAATTTAAGGGAATTGGTAAAAAAACAGCTACTAAGATAGTTGATTTGCTGGGAACTGATGCAATTGATCAGATTGTCAAAGATAGCTCCGTGTTAACACCATTACATTTGCGACCCAATTTGATTAAAGTGTTGATTGACAATTTAACTGAGAGCCAAGGAACAGATCAAATTATCATAGGTTTGAATGATTTTGGATTTGGCAGTTCTTTATCGGCCGCTATTTTCGAAAAATACAGAGATGAGACCCTTGAAGTGATTGCAAAGAATCCGTATCAATTAGCAGAAGATATTGATGGTATCAGTTTCAAGCGGGCTGATCAAGTTGCAGACCAAATTCACATCGCTGGTGATGATCCACGGCGAATTAATGCTGCAATTTTGCAGGTGCTGGATGAAGTCACAATGCAAAGTGGGGATACATACACCAGCGCTAAGCCATTATTGAATGAATCATTAAGATTATTAGAAGCAAGTCGCAATGTTGTGATAAATCCCCAGCAGGTAGCCGATCAATTGATCGAATTGACTAAGTTAAATAAATTAGTTGCCCAAGACGAAAGAATTTATCCAAGTGCGCTTTTTAATGGTGAGTGGCAAATTGCACAACATTTGTATCGGTTGGCCTCCGATCGGCCAATTGAAATTAAAGTAGACGAAATTCATAAAGTAGTCGCCAAAGTCGAAAAACAGCTTGGAATCGACTATGATGAATCGCAAGAACAAGCAATTAATTCAGCAATGCAGTCGCATGTCTTTTTGTTGACCGGAGGCCCCGGAACTGGTAAAACAACCATTATTAACGGCATTGTAGCAACATTTGCCAAGCTACACGATTATTCGCTGGATATTAATGAATACAAAGACCGGCCGTTTCCAATTCTGCTGGCCGCACCAACTGGCCGGGCTGCTAAACGGATGAGTGAAACGACTGGTTTACCAGCTAGCACGATTCATCGGCTACTGGGCTTAAATGGACGTGAGCAAGCAACGGACATGAACGTTGCCGATTTAGCAGGAGCACTGTTGATTGTTGATGAGCTTTCCATGGTGGATACGTTATTGTTTAAAACATTGCTCAAGGCGGTTCCAAGCTCAATGCAAGTCGTGTTAGTTGGTGATAAGGACCAATTACCATCCGTGGGTCCAGGACAAATTTTTCACGATCTATTGAATTTTGATAAATTACCCAAACAAGAATTGACACAAATATACCGTCAATCTGCTGAATCATCCATTATTCCATTAGCCCATGCGATTAAATTAGGTCACATGCCACCTGATTTTACCAGTGCTTTTCCGGATCGTTCGTTCATTCCTTGCCGTGCGGATCAGGTTGCAACTGTCGTTGAGCAAGTTACCGAAAAAGCGCAGCAACGAGGCTTTAGTGCTAGCCAAACACAAGTATTAGCTCCAATGTACCGAGGAAATGCGGGAATTAATCGGTTGAATGAATTGGTGCAAAACGTGTTCAATCCACTGAATAAAACAAAGAAAAAAGAGGTTGAGTTTCGAGGTGAACATTTTAGAATTGGTGATAAAGTACTTCATTTAGTTAATAGTCCTGAAAATAATGTTTTTAATGGTGACATTGGGACTATTGTTGGCATTGAATTAAATGTTAAAGGGGGAAAAGGACCTAAAACAGATCAGATTACGATTGATTTTGATCAAATAGAGGTTATCTACTCTCGAAATGAATGGCAACGAATAACACTAGCCTATTGTATTTCAATTCATAAATCACAAGGCAGCCAGTTTGATATGGTTATTTTGCCAATGGTGCGCCAATTTAGTCGCATGTTGCAACGTAATTTATTGTACACGGCAATTACGCGTGCTAAAAATAAGTTGATTATGGTAGGTGAACCACAAGCTTTTGAAATGAGCATTCAAAACGAATCTGTTAACCGGAAAACCTCACTGAATTTAAGGCTAATTGATGTTTTTCAAGGTCAGTCGATACCGGACTCTGTTAATCAGTTATCAATCGCGGCGGTTGAGGAAACTAGCAATAGGACGTTAGACTCCAACGAAAATGATCAAGCCGCTAGCCAAGAACAACCGCCAGTTGACTATACTTTGACGGTGCAATTAGTACAAAATGGACAGGTGGATCCGATGATTGGAATGCACGGAATTAGGCCAGCTGATTTCAGTTGATTTGATTGAAATATAGGCCGGGTAACTTGCATATTGCAGGGATTGTTGCGATAATGAAGGCGAAGTTAATTTTGGAGGAGCCCAGGGATGACTGAAATTAAAAATGCAGCGAACGTAAAGTTATTTACTCTAAATTCTAATCGGCCACTAGCGCAAGCAATTGCCGAGCAGATTAATATTCCGCTCAGTGATGCAACGATTAAACAATTTGCTGATGGAGAAATCCAAATTAGCATTGATGAAAGTGTTCGAGGTTGTGAGATTTATGTAATTCAATCGATTTCTGATCCGGTGAATTCAACCTTAATGGAATTGTTGATTATGATTGATGCCCTCAGACGAGCTAGTGCTAAGACGATCAATGTGATTTTGCCCTATTATGGGTACGCACGGCAAGATCGCAAAGCACGATCCCGAGAACCAATTACAGCTAAATTGATTGCGACATTGTTAGAAATGGATCGTGCGGACCGTGTGGTGACGTTGGATTTACATGCTGCCCAAGTACAAGGATTTTTCAATATTCCAGTAGATCATCTTTTAGCTGCGCCACTGTTGGCTAACTATTTTTATGCCAATGATTTAACTGATAATATCGTAGTGGTTGCTCCAGATCATGCTGGCGTAACTAGGGCACGTAAATTTGCAGAGATTTTAAAGGCGCCCATTGCCATTATTGATAATCGTAACCCGGAAGAAATTGAGCGTAAAACTGAACAAGTGCCAGAATATGTGATTGGCGATGTAACGGGTAAAACGGCCATTATTATTGACGATATCATTGATACTGGTGTTCGCATGGCAGTTTCAGCAACTGCAATTAAAAATTTTGGTGCTAAACGGGTTTTTGCCTGTGCTACCCATGCTGTTTTTTCCGGGGATGCAATGACCAAGATTGATGATTCAGCCATTGAGAAAATGATTGTTACAGACTCTATCAATATGCCGAACGAAAAAAAGAGCGACAAATTGATTCAGCTTTCAGTTGCACCTCTGTTTGCGGCTGCGATTGCACACGTTCACAATAATGAGCCCGTTGATTCATTATTTATCAGTTCCGATAACACAAGTGCACATATTTAACTAAATTAAGATAGGGAGGCAATTTATCATGGCAAGTTTTGATTTAATTACAGCAGAAGACCAGTTAACCAAGGGCGTCAATGAATTTTTAGATGATGCTAAGTTTGCACCAGATTCTTTAATCGTCCTTGGTTCTAGTACAAGTGAAATTCAAGGACAAAAGATTGGTAAGCATTCATCAATTGATGTGGGTCGAATGGTGGTCAAAGTGATTTTTAAAGCAATTAAGGCTCACAAATTGCATGTTGCAATTCAAGGGTGTGAACATATCAATCGGTCGTTATTGATGGAGCGGACTGAAGCTGATAAGCGTGGTTTTGAACAGGTAACTGTTTTTCCTGCGTTACACGCGGGCGGGGCCACTCAGGTAGCAGCTTATGAACAATTCGAGGATCCAATTGAAGTTGAACATATTGTTGCAGCCGGTGGAATTGACCTGGGTGATACATCAATTGGAATGCATGTTAAATTCGTTCAAATTCCCGTTAGAACGTCAATTAAAGAAGTTGGAGAAGCACATATTACGTACCTAAAGAGCCGGCCCAAATTAGTTGGTGGTCAACGGGCATTGTACGAATGGCATCCAATTGATAATAATTAATTTTACAAATTAGTTTTTTTATTTTGAAATTAGTAAGCAAAAATGAGGCTCAGGGGACATAACGTTCCCGACCTCATTTTTTTGTCGTAAGGTTGTAATCTAAAATACTAGTTTGGTTTTCACTTAGGAGTAATTTGGTTACACTGCCATTTGCTGGGAACTGGTGCACAGGGTCAAAGCTAGAATTACCAAATCGAATTGTGAGAGAACGAATCAAGGTACCATGGGCAACAATTAATATTCGAGCGTGATCAGGTTCATTGACGAGCAGGTTAGCAAGTCCGGCGTCAACACGTTGCCAAAATTGGTGGCCAGTTTCAGCTAGATGAAGCGGATCTGCAGCGTGCATTCGGTCACGCACTACACCTGGTGAAACATGTTCTAGCATTTGAGTTTGATTACTAGCACCATATGGTGTGGCAATGGTGTGCCAAACATCGTGATTATCTAATCCCTCAAAGCCACCAAAAAACGCCTCACGAAAACTAGCAGATTGTTTTGGCGCCCCATTAAATGAATTGTTTTTGGCAATGATATAATTGGCCGTATCAATTGTGCGTTTCATATCTGAGGAGTAGACGGATTGGAAACTTGTATTTGCCAGCCACTCACCGGTCTGTTGTGCCACCCGAATACCGTTTGGTGTTAAGGGGGAGTCCGACCACCCCTGCAGTTTGTCCATTGTATTAAATAATGTTTCACCATGTCTAATAAAATAAAGTTCTAATTGTTTCATTACTTCTGCTCCTTAGAAAGTAAAAGACTTGTCATTTCTGACAAGTCCATTGTATCATGCTAGTTTAATATTTTGCCCATTGCCAGGTGTTAATTTAGCAAACAGAGCAGATAACTCTAACTTACGCAATTTTTTAGGAACAAACATTCCAACTTTCTCCAAATCAAATCCAGTCATTAATTTATGTTTATCAAACATAATTGGATTTTTCAAAATATGGGGCGTTTTTAAAATTGCTGCAGTTAATTCTTTAATTGTCATTTGATCGGGGTCCATATTTAAGGCTTTGGTATCCTTGGATCGTTTTGAAATTAATTCATCTGTACCATCAATTGATAATGAAAGTAAATGCATTACTTCATCTTCAGTCAGCGGCTCATTTTCGATGTTTCGTTGACTGGCGATGACATCATGTTCTACTAACCATTTAACAGCCTTACGTTTGGAAGGATCATTTGTGTGAAAATATAAATGGACCATGTAATCGCCTTCTCTTTAATTGATTGAGACATAGTTTAACTCACTTAGAGCAGTACAAGCAAATAATTTGAACAATAAATCTGTCATTTTTTAACAATCTGTTAAACCAAGCTAAAATAGAGTGGATTATTGCGATTTAATTGATACACAGCTACTTGTGTATTGAATTTTATGAGCAGTAGTGATAATTTTAAATGAATTAAACTATCATTTTACTATATGATATTTGAAAGGAGTAATTTTATTTGATAAATCGTAAAATAACAGACGGTTTTAACAGTAAGGATGATTTTGAAAATTGGCAGCCGTTGACGTGGGGCAAGAGTTTGGTGGAACGCCAAAAACGAGATGAAATTCCGAATGAGAAGCGTAAATCCGGGCAGGCTGAAGGTCTTTATGATCAATATATCGGTATGCTGCACGAGTCTGATGAGCCAGTAGAGCGCCTGAACGAAAACGGTATTTTGCCGTTTGATGAATACGATTCACTTAGCTATGTCCCATTCAAAGAGCTGGCTAGTCCACTTCAATTTGAGGTTTGGTACGTGACAGTCTATCTAATTGGTTCACGGCAACCTAAGTACATTTCATCGATTAAATTTACTAGGGGTGCCGACGCGACGATTAAATTATGTGACAATAAGGATGATGCCCTTCCTTTTATTGGTGCATATTCTCTTTCAATCGCACAAAGAGCGCTGGGGATTCGGGATCGAATTGATGTTGCTCACGTTGATCAGGAATTTGACACAAGGATTCTCAGTGTTGATGATATCCAAAATGATGGTTATGCGAAAATTGGTTGGCCAGACGAAGAAGTTTAAATTTATTATTTAACAAAAACAGCGGCACATCAATGAACCATTCATTAATGTGCCGCTGTTTTTGTGTTATTTAACTTGCAGATCAACGTCGCCAAGTCCGCTAGTGAAATGGCATGTATAGTGACCCGCTTGCAGGTGAGGAGGCAATACGAAGGTACCACTTGAAACGTGCTGCCCTGCTGCCAAAGTTAAACCTTGACTAGCCAATTTTTTTACCAACCATTGAAGTGAATTGAGAGGATTGCCTAATACTTCACTGGAATCTCCCTTGGCAAGTGAGTTACCATCTAGCTTAAGTTCAGCTTTTACCCGGCTAAAATCGTCAACTGTGAACTTATTACTATCAACTTCATCACCAAAGACAACCCGACCAGCAACTGCATTATCTGACATTACCATCAATTTGGATAACGCAGGGAACCAATCGCTAAAGCGTGCATCGGGCAATTCAAGGGCGGGGGCTACCGTTGTTTTTTGCCGTAGATCTTCCACTGAGTCCTCAGGGGACAAGTCACTAGTTGCAGTGAAAACAAGTTCAACTTCTACCAAGGGCTCCATTAAATCACTCAATTTGACGTTAGCAGGTGATTTAAGCCATTGATGTTTAACCTCAGCGCCATATAAAGGCGAATCTGCATCGAACATGTCTTGAGTTTGTTTACTAGTCAAGCTGACCTTATAGCCGCCAACTGGTTCATGTTTTAGTTGAGTGAGGGCATATTGTACTCGATAACCGGAGTCATCATCTGTCACCAAATCTTTGTACTTAGATTAGTCAAGCTTAGTTTGAGTTTGTAACGCGTCGAAAAGTGCTTGCGCAAATTTACTTTCTGTTTTTGTTAAGTCTGTTAAATTCGTTGTATTTTGCATAATATGTATTCCTCCAAAAGTTTAATTTATATGTAGTGAGTTGAACAAACTGCCAAGATTAATTAGATCAGCACCTCCTAAATATTAGATTTCCATCAGACAAAAAAACACGTCCTGTTAAAAGGACGTGTTACCGTGTACCACCTTAATTCTCATTACCATCACTAGTAATGACTTAGTAACTGATTAACCATCAGTTCCCAAATAATGGTGGTTGGCCATTAAACAGTCAATTCAATGACTGTTTAACACTCATAGGCGATCTTCGTTTAGCGGGCCTCATACCCATTCTCAGCAACCAGGGCTTTTCTGTAAAAGACAACCAAAAAACTACTTCCTACTCATCGTGTTCTCATCTAATTTTAATACTTAAACATTAACACGATAATTTATTTTGTCAACAAATACTTCAAAATTGTTGCTGTAAGGTTGTGTAAATGGCATAAAAAGATGATAATACAATTAGAGTAATTTTAGATGGAGGGACAAAATAATGGTATCAATAGATTCTAAGGTAATCGAGTTTCGTAATTTGATCGCACTAAAATTGTTAAGTCATGCACCAGAAAAAATGTTAATTCAAACACTAGCAGACAATAGTGCACGTGAATTGACAAGCGACGATTTGCCAGTGATTGAATTGATGTTAGAAGCGTTTGATCTAATCCTTGACCATAGCGTAAATGCAGTCCGAATTAATGGTTCAGAAACTAATATTCGCCGGGCAATGCGCTTGATTTTGCAGGATTTTCAAAGTAAATTAGACGTTGACCCTGATCAATTAATTGCTGAATATCCTAGTTTACCTGCACCAGCACAGGCCCAATTATTGGCACAGGTTAATGAAATAAAAATTGCGCAACCACAACTAAGTAATCATTCCTTGAACTATTTAACAACCGAGTTATTTATTTTGTACTGTCGTTATTCACAAGGAGAGCCAAGCCCATATCAATTAAATCAAATTTTTACTAGCGGGCAGCTGGCGATGATTCAGGGTAATCAACCGATTTTTACACTGGCACAGTCATTAGTCGCGGGAGTCAGTAAAGCAGTAAAGACGGAATTAAATGAAATCGAAAGTTATTATTTAATGCTCAAAATTTGGCTCAGTGTTCAAAACTAAAAGAAAATCAGTTACAAATGCACTTGTTTACGCATTTTAGTAAATGAGTGTTTTTTTATTGAGGTGGAAGGAAAAGTAAACGATGAAAATTTCTCGTAAAGTTATATTTTGGTTGGGTGGGGTGATAGTTGCTGTCATTATATTGAGTATATTTTTGATGGTGACTAATCAGCCAAATACTAGGATACGGACAAAACAAAATACACAATCAAGTATCAAAGTAGTAAATCCTACCGGACAGTGGCAAGGAAAGCAAAAATATTCACAGGGTGGTAGCGTTACTTTGAAGGTATATTTTCTCAGTAATAACCGTTATCGATTGATTGAAACTAACACAGTTAGTCAGTATTGGATTCGTGATTATAGTGGTATTTATCGACGCAGTGACAAAAAAATGATATTTACCCCCAAACAAATAAAAGTTAGCACATATACCAGTAAACAGGCATTAGTTAATAAGGTGGTAGCCACTTCTCAAGAAATACCTCAAAGCGAATTTCATAAGCAATTTGGTAATCAACAACACAGTCAGCTGACGTTACAACATCAGCAAATAACGATTATCCACGACCACGAAAAAATTGGTTTGCATCGAATTTAGTTTCGAAATGCCGGTTCACACATGATGTAACAGAATTGTAATATTAATATTTAATCGAATTCATTTTGGTTTACAATCCTTATTAAATCAGCACTTTGACTTATACAAATAAAAAAATAAGATTCTAGATTTTTACTTGTATAAGTTTATAAAGTGTTTTCATATTACAAATAACGTGTTATGCTGTTAACAAGTTTAAGATAGTTTTAAAACAATTAATTTTGAAATATGAATTTAATAAATTTTTATGTTGGTCGCTGGCTTTTTGTTGACTATTAAGGAGTGTTGTTAATGTCTAGTTCTAGTTCAAAGAATACTAATAAGTATGCTAAAAACATAGTATTGGGTACATTTGGTGCTTTAGGGTTGTTTGCTGTTGGTACTCAGAGTGTAAAGGCCGATACAGTTAAAGTGCAAGCTGGTGACACGGTTTGGGATTTTGCACAAAAGTATGGTATTTCTGTCAGTGACATCGAAGCGCAAAATACCAATGTAAAGAAGATTAGTTCAAGTGTTGACTTGATCTATGCTGGGCAAACGTTAACGCTAAGCAGCTCGACGAGTACTTCTGGACAAAATAGCAGCGCGGTTAGTTCGACAACTAGTGCCGTTTCCTCAACTGCTTCTGCTGCCGCTGTTGATGGTAAATATACTGTCCAAGCTGGTGATACTTTAAGCGAATTGAGTGCACGGTTTGGCATCTCAGTTGCAACTCTTCAACAAATCAATCAACTCAGTGATAGTAATTTGATCGTTGCAGGTCAAACATTGAGTGTGACAAGTGCTGCTAGTGCTGCTAGTTCAGCTAGTTCGGCCTCAAACACATCAGCTACTAGCGCTGCAGAGCAAACAGCAACCGAAGATTCCGCTGCTAGTGCGGCAAGTAGTACAACAAATTCTAGCGAAGCAGTTGCTAGTTCAGCTAATACAACGGCTACCAGTTCTACTGCAAGCAGCACCGCTGCTTCGAGTGCAACTAGTAGTTCAAAGACTAGTACAACAACTTCGAGCAGTAGTACTTCAACAACACAGCAGTCAACAGCCAGTTCAGCAACTTCCACTGCTAGTTCAACTTCCAATAACAGTAATTTAGCAACAGGATCGGTTGTAAGCTTAGCTGTTAAGTTGGCTAACGCAAATATTCCGTATGTCTGGGGTGGTAACAGCCTGAGTGGAATGGATTGCTCTGGTTTAGTTCAGTATGTTTATGCCAATGCTGATGGCATCAGCTTGCCACATAATACTGTTGCACAGGAGGCTTATGTTACTAAGCACTCTGTTGCGAGTGCTAAGCCTGGTGATATTTTATTCTGGGGTAACTCAGGTGCAACATATCATGACGCAATTTATATTGGAAATAACCAATTTGTGGCTGCACCAAGTACCGGTCAAAATGTTAAGGTACAAACGATCAGCAGTTACTTTATGCCCAGCTTCGCAGGTACTGTAAAATAAAATTTTAATTATCCACTTTAAAAAAGCGGCCTGTTGGTCGCTTTTTGTGCATTATTAGCGTTATCAATAGATAATTACTAGTCGATGTAACGTAATTGTAATCTTTAAAAGGTTAACTTTTGGTGCAGATGGTGGTATATTCAATGTTGCAAATTTGAATTTGCTTTTGATACTTTACTTAGTTAAGGGGAGTGTTTGAGGTGAGTAACAGGTTTGAGATTCAACAAGAGCTAACTGACACTCAAGGTGATCTTAATCGTCTATGCCAGCAAGAAGCTCGACAGGCTAAATCTAATAGTGGGGTTGGCGCTGTCACAATTGAACCTCGTTATGGAACAGAAATGAATGCTTTACGAGAGAAATGCAGTCAGTTACGGATGATTCTGGATGCAATGGAAGCTTCTGAAGATTAAACAGGTCTCTTAGAAAAGCAACAAAAAAGATGAAGTTATTACTTCATCTTTTTTTGTTGTCTATTTTTTTTATGGACGTATCAATCCAAAAGGGATATTGCGTGATATTCATTGATAAGTCAAAAAAGCGATTTCCCATTATTTCTCCATCAATTTGACCGTGTTCAATTGATGTGGTGGTGAGATGAATCTGGTTATTCTTAAACACGTGAACAAATCGAGATTTAAGATGTTTACCCAAAATAATTAAAATTGCGACCCATAAAATGATTAACCAGTTTTTTCGTTCAATGACGATAAGTTCTAAGTCAGGTTTTTGAACGGATGCATCAGGTAAGATAGCAACACCACCGCCAAAATAGGGATGGTTCGAGGTGGTAACAAGGAAGGCTTTTTGAAACAAGGTTCGTTGTTTATTGACCTGAACCATCAGTGGAAAAGGATCTTGGTTGTACAACACGCTGATGACCGATGACAAGTATGCTAATGAGCCTAGGTGATATTTATTTAGCCGACGTTTATTGGTTGAGGTGTTTGTCCGGCTGACAACTGCTGCGTCAAAACCAATCCCAATATTATTGATAAAGTATCCTTTTTCATTTTTCATGCTCTCAAGGTAGTGACCGATGTTGATCATCATTGGTTGATGGCAATTTAAAATTTGATTCAGTGCGTCAAGTGGCTTAGACGCCATACCGAGTCCACGAGCAAAATCATTACCAGAGCCAGCTGGAATGTAAGCTAATGGCGTTAGGCTAGTTTGTTGAGAGCTCATTGCACCGTTTAATGCCTCATGCAATGTACCATCTCCCCCAATTACTAGGATAACTGGTCGGACAAATTGTTCGATATTTTTAATGTATTGTTGGGTTAAATAGGTGGTGTGACCGGGATATTGTGAAATTTCAAAGGTATAATTGATATTTTTTTGCTGCAACACAGGTTGGATAAGTTCCCAAGTAGCTTTTGCATTGCCACTCCCAGCATGTTCATTTAGAATGATTAGAAAGGTCATATGATGCATTTCCTCCGTCGAACACAGATAAATATATTATACAAAATTCAATTGAAAAAGCCTAGAGAAAAATGCTATTTTTAAGTAGTTACGTACAACAAAAAAAGAACCAGCGACAAGGTAACTTGCCACAGCTCTTTTTGTGGATTGTTTGCTAAAACTTACTTAACTTAAAATCAGGTTCTTTTTGTTCATACTCAAGTGCCGCTTTACTCAATCCTTCAATATACTCAATGTTATATGTCGTGTTTTTTTCAACAATGATCCGGGCCTGTGCCTCAGAATCAGTTTCTACATACAAAGAATGAGTAGTTTCACGCTTAGGATTGCGGACCTTAGTTTCTTGATAAAATACTTTAAAAACCATTATATATTGCTCCTTGTAAGTCAAAGTTAGTAAAACTCAATACTCTAATTTTAGCACATTTGATTGACTTAAGCTTCAATATTTATCGTTTTGCTACTACTGACCGGTAATAAAATGGTATGCTAAATACGTTAATGGTGGGGGTGACAAAATGCGTTTGATGATTATTATTGGATTAGCAGTGCTAGTTGCAATTGTAATTTATATTTTAGTGCACCATGAAATTACAAAACATGCCACATTGATTGTTCGTAGTGCGGCACAAAAAAGTACAGATGCAGCGATGCAAGCATGCTTACCTGTTTTAGCAAAGCAACAATTAGTTCAAAATAATGAGCTAAATTTTTCGCAATCTCAAACAGTTGCCGATGTTTGGGGCCGAGGAGTGATGGCCTTTGAATATGCATTAGTTGTGCAACACGTTTCACCAGACGAGTTGCAGCGGCTAGCACATGTTCTGGATGATGAATTACAAAGATATGGTGAAGCTAAGCAGATTGAACGAGTGCAATCTGCCAGTAAAGCTTTTGTCGTCACTGATATCTGGCTATTTGAAAACAAGTTACATTTTGATATTGCTTATTTGATGAATGATGCTACGTATGAATACGTAAAAGACTTGAAAAAAATAGGTTAAGTAGACATATTGTTATTAAATTCACAAATAGATTGATTAAAAAAGACATCCAATTACGGGATGTCTTTTTTTAATCAATCATAATTGTATCTTCAGGGGCGTTAAACGGTTGGTCCTTATTAATGTGATCATAAAATAATGTTCCATGTAAATGATCAATTTCATGTTGGCACACGATTGCCGGATAGTGTTTTAATCGAATGGTGTGCGATTGGCCGGTAACGTCCTGATAGCGTAGAGTGATACGATCATGTCGGGGAACATATCCAGGCACATCCTCGTCCACAGACAAACAGCCTTCTCCTTCAGTTAGTGCGCCCGCTTGCACAGATTCGCTAACAATGACCGGGTTAATAATCACATCTTTAAATTCTGGTTTGCCGTCTTCCTCAATTGCTGGGACAAGAACCGCCGCCATTTGTTGTGATACTCCGACTTGTGGTGCAGCCAGGCCAACGCCGGCTCGTAGTTTATATTTTTCGCAAAGCTCAGGATTTTGACTAACTTCTAAATACTCCATCATGTCCTTGGCTAATTGTTGATCCTCATCTGAGAGCGGAAAAGTTACTTTGTCTGCCTGTTGTCGTAATACTTTATTACCATCTCTGGTGATATCTTTCATTAAAATCAAATTGGTTCATCTCCAGTTATTGTTTCAAAATTCCACAGTATTTAGTTTAGCATAAAAAAAATCAAATGAGAACACGATCATTATTCAAGATTGTGAATTATTGAACTGTTTAGTAGATTATACTTCTAATACAAAAGCTTCAAGTTTGAACATGAAAGGGCTTGCATTAATATGGCTCTGGTGTATACTTTGAATTGTAGTTAAAGTGAAGCGCTTACACTGAGGTTCTGTCGGCGCCAATCGAAAAGGAAAGGAAAGGAAAGTGTTAATTATGGCTAAAGAAAGTAAGAAAGCCGTTGACTTTGAAAAGATCAAAGCCAATCTTGGTCAAGAGTTCAAGCCAGTTCAAATCTTAAATAGTGATGCAAAAGTCGTTGACGAAGATTTGATGGCTAATTTTTCTGATGATCAGTTAGTTGATTTTATGAAAAAAATTGTTTGGGAGCGGGCATTACATGAACAAACAATGAACTTTTCTCGTCAAGGACGTCTAGGCTTCTATGCACCTACTGCAGGAGAAGAAGCTAGTGAAATGGGAACGGTTTCCGCTTTCAAGGATAATGATTTTCTTTTACCTGCTTACCGTGATGTGCCTCAATTAATTCAACATGGTGCTACGGTGACAGAAGCCTATTTGTGGTCACGTGGACATGTTAAAGGAAACCAGTTTAAAGCGCGGGCGCTAATGCCACAAATTATTATTGGTGCACAAATGGTCGAAACTGCTGGTGTTGCCTTGGGATTAAAGAAAAATGGTGAGGATGCTGTTGCGTTTTCATATACCGGTGATGGTGGTACTTCGCAAGGTGATACCTATGAGGGAATGAACTTTGCTGGTGCTTTTCAGGCACCAGCGGTCTTCATTATTCAAAATAACGGTTTTGCTATTTCGGTCCCACGTAAGAAACAAACTGCTGCAGCAACCTTAGCACAAAAGGCTGTGGCTGCTGGAATTCCTAGTGTTCAGGTTGACGGAATGGACGTTCTTGCTTGTTATCAGGTTGCCAAGGAAGCACGTGAATTTGCAGTAGCTGGCAATGGTCCGGTGATGATTGAAACATTAACTTATCGTTTTGGTGCCCATAGCAGTGCTGGAGACGATCCTAGTCGTTATCGAACAAAGGAAGAAGAACAGCCCTGGTTTGATATTGACCCATTAATTCGAATGCGTAAATTCCTAACTGAAAAGAAATTATGGTCCCAAGAACAAGAAGACTCATATGTTGAAGAATGCAAGAATTCATTTAAAGATGCAATTAAAGAGGCAGATGGTGTTGAGCCTGAAAAAGTTTCTGACATGTTAAAACACACGTTTGAAGTACCAACACCGGATATTAAAAAGCAAATTGCCGAATTTGAAGCAAAGGAGTCGAAGTAATCATGGCTAAAAAATCATATATCCAAGCAATTACCGATGGGTTAGATATTGTTTTAAATGAAGATCCCAAGACTCTGATTTTTGGTGAAGATGTTGGGAAAAATGGTGGTGTTTTCAGAACAACACAGGGATTACAAGAAAAGTACGGGGAGGATCGTGTGTTTGATACTCCATTGGCTGAATCAGGTGTTTTGGGTTTGGCAATTGGGTTAGGTTTAACCGGCTGGCGCCCAATTCCAGAAATTCAATTTATGGGGTTCACGTTTGAAGCGGTTGATTCAGTTGCTGGTCAAATGGCTCGGACACGGTTTCGATTTGGAGCCGAAAAGAATCTACCCATCACTATTCGGACACCATTTGGTGGTGGCACTCATACTGCAGAAATGCACGCTGATAATCTAGAAAACTTCTTTACGGGAATTCCCGGATTACGGGTTGTCACACCAAGTAATCCATATGATGCAAAAGGGATGGTAATTTCAGCAATTGAAAATAATGATCCTGTTTTGTTCATGGAAAACTTGAAGTTGTATCGTTCGATGAAAGACGATATTCCTGATGAAAAATATACTGTTCCATTGGATACCGCTAAGGTGGTTCAAGAAGGAACGGATGTCACGATTGTTGCTTATAGCGCTGAAGTCAATGAGTCACTAAAAGTGGCTGAAAAACTAGCAAAGGAAAATATTTCAGTTGAGGTAGTTGATTTACGTTCGTTGTCTCCAATTGACACAGATACTATTTTTGCTTCAGTTGAAAAAACACATAAAGTCGTCGTAGTACAAGAAGCACAGAAGATGGCCGGAGTTGGAGCACAGGTTGCTTCCGAAATTTCAGAAAATGCAATCATGTCCTTAGACGCCCCAATTGCAAGAGTAGCAGCCCCTAATAGTGTTTACCCATTTGCACAAGCAGAAAATGTTTGGATTCCAGCTGCTGACGACATTGAAGCAAAGGTTCGTGAAGTACTGTAGTACTAGGATTGAATACTAATTAGAAAGGAAGTTTGTTTTATGGCATTTAAATTTAAACTCCCAGAACTTGGCGAAGGTATGGCTGAAGGAGAAATTGCAACTTGGCTTGTTAAAGAGGGAGACAAAATTAATGAAGATGATTCATTAGTTGAAATTCAAAATGATAAATCAGTTTCTGAATTACCTTCTCCGGTAGGTGGAACAATTAAAAAAATTGTAGCGCAAGAAGGCGATACAGTTGAAATCGGCGATACGTTAGTAGAAATTGATGATGGGTCACCGGATACTGCTGACGATGAACCAGCTTCAGTAAAAGAAGAAACAGCGACATCGGATGATGCTGACAATAAAGAAGCTACTCCGGCACCTGCTGCGACAGGTGAAGGTGTTGCACCACTAGCTGAGCCTAATAAACTAGTGTTGGCAATGCCATCAGTTCGTCAACACGCACGAGACAAAGGTGTTGATATTAGTCTTGTTCAACCGAGCGGTAATCACGGGCAGGTTCTACAAGCAGATATTGACAACTTTAATGGTGCTAGCGCTCCAGCTGCTAGTGCTGCAACCAGCACACCAGCTGCCGCAAGTGCTACTAAAGCAGGCGGTCAGGCCGTCAAACCGTACAAGTCAGATCAACCAGAGCTAGAAACACGTGAGCCAATGTCACAAATGAGAAAGATTATTGCTAAATCAATGCGCACTTCTAAAGACATTGCTCCACATGTTACCTCATTTGACGACGTGGAAGTTTCAGCTTTAATGGCTAACCGTAAGAAATATAAGCAGGCGGCGGCCGATCAGGGGATTCATCTAACATTCTTGCCATACATGGTCAAGGCACTTGTTGCCACTATTAAGAAGTTCCCCGAATTGAATGCATCGATTGATGATACGACGCAAGAAATTGTATATAAGCATTATTACAATATTGGAATTGCAACCAATACTGATGATGGCTTGTATGTTCCAAATATTAAGGATGCTGATTCAAAAGGTATGTTCGAAATTGCCAAAGAAATTAGTGAAAATAGCGAAGCAGCATACGCCAAGAAATTGAGTGCTAAGGCAATGAGTGGTGGTTCTATTACGATCAGTAATGTTGGCTCAATTGGTGGTGGCTGGTTTACGCCAGTAATTAATCAACCTGAAGTGGCTATTTTGGGAGTTGGTAAAATTGCCAAGGAACCATATGTGAATGAAGATGGTGAGATTGTGGTTGGTAATATGCTGAAACTATCTCTCAGTTATGATCACCGTTTGATTGACGGTGCCCTAGCACAAAATGCGTTAAATTATATGAACAAATTGCTTCATGATCCAGCAATGTTGTTAATGGAAGGATGATTGTCACATGGCAGATGTTGAAGAAAAAGAAACAGTGATTGTTGGTGGAGGACCTGGTGGCTATGTGGCTGCTATTCGTGCTTCTGAATTAGGCCAAAAAGTGACTTTAATTGAAAAAGGAACTCTAGGTGGGGTTTGCTTAAATGTGGGCTGTGTGCCATCCAAGGCGTTAATTAATGCAGGCCATCGATTACAAGAAGCTAATGATGCTTCAGTGTTTGGTATTACAACTCAACCTGCTACAATTGATTTTGCTAAGACGCAGGAATGGAAGCAAACCAAAGTTGTGGACCGTATGACTAGTGGTGTCACGATGCTACTAAAAAAACATAAGGTTGAAGTCATCCAAGGCGAAGCATTCTTGGACAACGATAGCCAACTACGGGTTATGTCAGTTGGACCTAAACAATTCATGGATAATGGTGGTGGTGCCACTTTCAAATTTAAAAACTTGATTTTGGCGACTGGCAGCCGGCCAGTTGAAATTCCGAACTTTAAATTTGACGGTCGTGTTATCGATTCCACAGGAGCTCTCAGTTTACCTGAAGTGCCCAAGGAACTAGTTGTTATTGGTGGGGGCTATATTGGAACTGAATTAGCTGGTGCTTACGCTAATCTAGGTGCTCATGTCACCATTTTAGAGGGAACACCGTCAATTTTACCTAACTTTGAAAAAGATATGATTTCTGTTGTTGTCAAGAAGCTAAAGAAAAAGGGTGTTGATGTTATTACCAGCGCCATGGCCAAAAAGTCAGTTCAAGATGATAAGAGTGGCACGATCACTTATGAAGTCGATGGTAAGGAAACAACTCTAACAGCCGATTATTGTTTAGTTTCAGTTGGCCGTCGACCAAATACTGATAACTTTGGTCTAGAGATGACCAGTGTCAAGTTGGATGATCATGGGTTAGTGGAAGTTGATGAACAAGGTCGTACCAGTGTTAACAATATTTTTGCCATTGGCGATATTGTTGCTGGACCAGCACTTGCACATAAAGCCTTCTTTGAAGGAAAAACGGCAGCGGGTGCAATTGCTGGCAATAAGACAGCTAACGATTGGGTCGGAGTACCTGCAGTTTGTTTCGCTGATCCGGAATTAGCAACGGTCGGAATGACGGCAGCTCAGGCTAAAGATGAAGGCTTAGAAGTTGATACTGCTAAGTTCCCATTTGCTGGCAATGCGCGGGCTGTGTCGTTAGATCAGCCAGATGGATTTGTGCGGCTAGTTTACACTAAGGATGGGGGCAATTTGGTAGGCGCTCAGGTAATTGGACCTGAAGCAAGTGACTTAATTGCAGAGCTATCACTGGCAGTTAACGGTGGCATGAATGTTGAAGATATTGCTTTAACAATTCACCCACACCCAACTTTGAGTGAACCAATCCAGGAAGCCGCTGACGTGGCGCTAGGATATCCAACACATATTTAAGTTGAACGTTAATTGATTGATTAAAAAGAGCCGATCACATGAGCGGCTTTTTTTGCGTCACTAAAACAGTCTGATGTTTGAGTCCTATTTTGATTTGCGGTAATATGAAAAAGATGAGTGATTAAAAACTAGTTATTGTGAGGTTGTAATGGAAAAAAATTATAGTTATCCGTTAAATGCTAATTGGAGTAACGAAGAGTTAGCAACGGTAATCAAAATGTTTCAGTTAGTGGAAGACGCGTACGAAACAACAGCACTGCGGACTGATATTTTAAATCAGTATCGGGCATTTAAACAAATTGTTAATTCAAAATCAGCAGAAAAGCAGCTTGGTCGTGATTTTAAAGCAGAATCTGGTTATGAGTTGTATCAAGTGATCAAAACGGCACAGACAAGTGAACACCAGACAATTCACATTGTAGAGGAGTACTAATGTGATGGAAAACATTGCACAAATTGATCAAAAAATTCAAGCCTTAATGTGGCAGATGAGAAAAGAAACATTAGTTAAAATGCAGCAGCCATTTTCTATTGATGAAAAATCAGGTCGTAAAGATTTAGTCACCACGATTGATAAAAGTAATGAGCAAACAATTATTAGCAAGATTCGTGAGCTGGATCCTACCGCTCAGATTTTAGGGGAAGAGGGATTTGGCGATCAAGTAAACCAGATAAATGGTCGAG
This sequence comes from Paucilactobacillus wasatchensis, assembly GCF_000876205.1. Classification (GTDB taxonomy): domain Bacteria; phylum Bacillota; class Bacilli; order Lactobacillales; family Lactobacillaceae; genus Paucilactobacillus; species Paucilactobacillus wasatchensis. Next base: position 20,782 of record NZ_AWTT01000033.1, read on the forward strand.
TTTGGTTAATTGATCCACTTGATGGCACCATGAATTTTGTCATGCAGCAAAACAATTTTGCAATTATGATTTCGTTATATGAAGATGGTATTGGTGTGGTGGGCTACATTATGGATGTGATGAATCAGAAGCTTTATCATGGAGGCACTAATGGAGTGTTTATCAATGATCAGCAAATTGAGGCACCTGCCAATTTACATTTAAAGGATGCGTTAATCGGAATCAGTGGGCCGTTATTAATTGATAATAATCATAATCTCCAGCAGATTGCGCGACAAAGTAGAGGCCCGCGAATGTATGGTAGTGCAGGCATTGAGTTTGCTAAAGTGCTTACAGGTGAATTAGTTGGTTATGTTTCATATTTGCGTCCATGGGATTTTGCAGCAGGTAAAATTTTGGCCCAAGCATTGAATCTGCAGGTAAAAACTATTGACGGTGGGCCGCTTAGTATGCTATCATCTAACGTTGTATTAGTCGCGACAGAACGTGCAAGTAAAGAAATCGTTACACTTGCAAATTGATTTGGTTGACTGTGACCGCTTGTCACAGTTTTTTTATGCCAATAACCTGCCAATTGTGATACTCAGAAACAAAGTTTTTATATCGAAGGGAAGAAATAATTTTGAAATTACGAGATGATATCCGCAACATTGCTATTATTGCCCACGTTGACCACGGTAAGACAACGTTAGTTAATGAAATGTTAAAGCAATCTGATACTTTAGACGAGCATACCCAAATTGAAGACCGTGTTTTGGATTCTAATGCCATTGAACGTGAACGAGGGATCACAATTCTATCAAAGAATACCGCTGTTCGTTATGGCGACAAGCAAATTAATATTCTGGATACTCCAGGTCATGCTGACTTTGGTGGTGAAGTTGAACGAATTATGCGGCTAGTCGACGGTGTTTTATTGGTCGTTGATGCATTTGAAGGAACAATGCCTCAAACCCGATTCGTGCTGAAAAAAGCGCTTGATCAACATCTAACACCAATCGTGGTAATTAACAAGGTTGACCGTCCTGGCGCTCGCCCAGAAGAAGTCGTGGATGAAGTACTGGACTTGTTCATTGAGTTAGGTGCTGATGAAGACCAGCTAGATTTTCCAGTTGTTTATGCTTCAGCAATGAACGGTACATCAAGTTATGATTCTGATTTGTCTGCTCAGGAACACACGATGAAGCCAATTTTCGACACAATTGTTGAAAAAATTCCGGCACCAATTGACAACTCAGACGAACCATTACAATTTCAAGTAGCAATGCTTGATTATAACGATTTCGTTGGCCGAGTTGGAATTGGGCGTGTTTTCCGTGGCAAGATCAAAGTCGGGGACAACGTTACCGTTATGAAGCTTGATGGCTCACAAAAGAATTTCCGGGTTACTAAGTTATTTGGTTTCTTTGGTTTGAAACGATTAGAGATTGATGAAGCCAAGGCTGGAGATTTGTGCGCGGTTTCTGGAATGGAAGATATCAACGTTGGTGAAACTGTTGCTGCTACTGGTACACCGGAAGCATTACCAATTTTACGAATTGACGAACCTACTTTGCAGATGACTTTCCGGACAAATGATTCACCATTTGCTGGCCAAGATGGTAAGTTTGTTACTTCTCGTCAATTAGAAGACCGTCTTAAGTCTGAATTGCATACGGATGTTTCTTTGCGGGTCGAAGATACTGATTTGCCCGGTGCCTGGGTTGTCTCAGGCCGTGGTGAACTACATTTATCAATTTTGATTGAAACACTGCGTCGTGAAGGTTACGAACTGCAAGTTTCTCGGCCAGAAGTTATTTATCGTGAAGTTGACGGTGTTATGGGAGAACCCTTTGAAGAGGTTCAAATTGATACCCCTGAAGAATATACTGGCGGTGTGATTGATAGTTTGTCACAACGTAAGGGTGAAATGCAGAACATGGAATCGACTGACAATGGTCAGACTAGATTGACGTTCTTAGCACCTTCACGGGGCTTAATCGGTTACTCAACTGAATTTATGTCAATGACTCGTGGTTATGGAATTATGAACCATACTTTTGAGAAGTATGCTCCTGTAATCAAGAACTGGCATCCAGGTCGCCAAAAGGGCACTTTGGTTTCCATGAACTCTGGCAAGGCAACTACCTATGCAATGATGGGAATTGAAAGCCGTGGAACATTATTAATCGATCCCGGTACAGATGTTTATGAAGGTATGATTGTTGGTGAAAACAGCCGTGAAAACGACATTACTGTTAACATCACTAAAGGTAAAAACCTAACCAACGTTCGTGCTGCTGGATCTGATGACATGGCTCGAATCAAGACACCGACTCATTTGTCACTTGAAGAATCATTGGAGTTCTTGGATGATGATGAGTATTGTGAGGTAACACCTGAAAATGTGCGTTTACGTAAGCAAATTCTAGATTCTAATATGCGTGAAAAAGAAGCTAAGAGACGCAAAACAGCGTCTAAGAAGTAATAATATAATTTAAACTAAAAAAATGGG
>NZ_AWTT01000034.1 GCF_000876205.1 Paucilactobacillus wasatchensis
AAGCCTGTAGAGGTGATTCGAATTTGGAATCACCTCTACAGGCTTTTACTCATTATACATAGACTTTTGCGCTTTTTTTCACGTTTCAGCAAAAAAAATAGGACACATGACTGTTCATGCCAGTAATGAAAAGTCAGTTAGAGTCAATTGGAAGCGCTTAATAGACCTTTATTTCACCATTCATCACTGGTATATTTAGGATGTATAAGTATTTGCAAATACTAATGGAGGAGCGATTTAGTTGAAAAAACGTAACTATAATATCGGATTAGATATTGGAACAAGTTCAATCGGGTGGACGATTGTTGATGATAACGCACAAATAATGCGTGCAAAAGGTAAAAATGGATATGGGGTGCGTATTTTTGCCGAAGGAAAGACTGCGGCCGACCGGCGGGGCTTCCGAACGACGCGGCGTAGACTTAAACGCCGCAAATGGCGCTTGAGATTGTTACAGGAGTTTTTTGAACCGTATATTTTGCCAATTGATGAAAATTTCTTTATGCGGCAAAAAGAATCGAATTTAGTACCGCAGGATCCCAATAAACATTTTAAGGGCAGCATTTTGTTTAACGATCGTACTGATCAAGAATTTCATGAACAATATCCGACGATTTATCATCTGCGCTATGCACTGATGACTGAGCATCGACAATTTGATGTGCGTGAAATTTACTGGGCAATACATCATATTGTGAAGTATCGAGGGCACTTTTTAAATTCGACGCTTGCATCTAAATTTAAGGGCGGTGAATTAAGATTAGCCGATAAATTTGAATCGCTGAATAAATTATTTCTACGTGTACAGGCTGAAACTGGCTTTGAGTTATCCGAAGATAATGTCGATAAAATTAAAACAGTTTTGTTAGATAATGGTAAATCAAGGTTGGATCGACAACGAGAAGTTTTAAAAATTGTGTATCTCACATCTGAAGATAAAGATACAGAAAAAAAGCGTAAAGCAGTTGCAACGGAATTTATCAAAGCAGTATTGGGACTAAAAACTAAATTATTTATAGTTTTAGCTAAAAATCCCACGGCTGAAACTGATTGGAAGTTTTCTTTTGATGCTGAAGATATTGACGATAAGTTGGATTCAATTAGTGAACAACTTACAGATGACGATCATGAAATTGTGGAACTTATTAGTGAAATTCATTCGATCATTACGCTTACTGGCGTTGTTCCTGAGGGAATGGGACTGTCAGAGTCGATGATTGCTAAATACGATCAGCATCAGCTCGATCTAAAGAAATTGAAATCGCTTATGAGAGATTTAGACGTAAAACAAGCACGTAAATTGCAAGATGCATACGATGAATATATTGATGGGTTAAAGCCCAGTGAAGAGGCATTTTATAGTGCTGTTAGTTCTGTTATCCAAAAAATGGATGATCCTCGAGCAAAGAAAATAACAGCTGAAATTGAATTAGAAGAATTTATGCCAAAGCAGCGAACTAAAGCGAATGGACAAATTCCACATCAATTACATCAGCAAGAATTAGATCAAATTATTGAGAATCAAAAAGAATATTATCCGTGGCTAGCAGAAGAAAATCCAAATAAGAGAGAACATAATGCGGCTCCACACAAGCTGGATGGCTTGGTGACGTTTAGAGTGCCTTATTATGTTGGACCACTAATTGAAGCAAGTGTGCAACAAAAAACCTCAAACAGTAATTTTGCTTGGATGGAACGTAAAGTTAAAAATGATACGAGCAGGATTACACCGTGGAATTTTGAAGAGAAAGTTGATCGTAATGCATCGGCGGAAAACTTTATTAAACGAATGACGACTAAAGACACTTACCTGCTTAATGAGGACGTCTTGCCACAACAAAGTTTGCTATATCAACGATATGAAGTACTCAACGAATTGAATAATGTTCGAGTTAATGATAAAAAATTAGAAAATAATTGCAAGCAGGATGTATATAAAGACCTGTTTAAAAATAATACGACTGTCAGCATTAAGAAATTCAAGGATTATTTAGTTGCTAATTGTGAATATGCAGATAATCCCAAAATTGAAGGATTAGCTGATGAATCAATTTTTTTGAGCAGTTTAAGTACTGAAAATAAATTCAAAGATATTTTTGGTGCGCAAATAGATGATCCAAATTATTTTGAAGACTTCGAGCACATTATTGAATGGGCAACAATTTTTGAGGATAACAAGATCTTACGAGCCAAATTGGACGAGATTTCTTGGCTAAATGAAAGCCAGAAAAAAGAACTAGCTAAATTGAGAATGCGAGGATGGGGACGGCTTTCTAGAAAATTAATAGCTGAAATAACAGATGAAAATGGCAGTCGAATCATTGATTTACTATGGGAACATATGGATAACTTCATGGTAGTTGTTAATCAGGATGTTTTTAAAGAAAAAATTGTTGCAGAAAATAAACAAGTTTTTAAAGAATTAAATCCATTGGATATTATTAATGAACAATTTACATCGCCGCAAAACAAAAAAGCTTTGCGTCAAATCTTATTGGTTGTGGCAGATATCCAAAAAGCAATGAATGGTGTTACACCTTCGAATATTTTTATTGAGTTTGCTCGAGAAGATGAACGAAATCCTCGTCGCTCTATTCAACGTCTCCGACAAGTTGAGAATATGTATAGAGATATTAGTGATACAGTTTTGGCTGATCCAGAAGTCCGTAATGAATTGAGTAATATTAAAAATACGGAGCTAGCTAGGGATCGTGTTTTCTTATATTTCCTTCAAGGCGGAAGAGATGTATACACCGGGGAACCGTTAAACATTGACAAACTTTCAGAATATGATATTGATCATATTTTACCGCAGGCATTTATCAAAGATAATTCATTAGATAATCGAGTTTTGGTTTCTGCTTCATTGAATCGCAGTAAATCAGACAGTGTGCCATTGGATGATTTTACAAGTGAAATGTTTGGCAGAAAAATGGAACCATTATGGGAACAAATGCAGCGAGCAGGATTGATAAGTAAAAAGAAACTTGCCAATTTAAAGTTCAATCCTGAAAATATAAATAAGTATACTAGGAATGGGTTTATTAATCGGCAGTTAGTGGAAACACGGCAGGTTATCAAATTAGCGGCTAATATTTTGAAGGATCATTATGGTGAAGAAACAGAAATTGTGAATGTAAAGGCTGGGTTAACTCATCAATTTAGAAAGGATTTTGATTTTCCAAAGAATCGGAATGTCAATAATTATCATCATGCATTTGATGCCTATTTAACTGCTCTTGTGGGGACTTATTTATTGAAGAAATACCCTAAGTTAGAATCTTACTTTGTTTATGGTAAATTCAAAAAAGGTGATGGAATTACAAATTTAAAAAATTTCAACTTTTTACACGGTTTTAATAAGCCTGGTAAGATTATTAATAAGGAAACCGGCGAAATACTGTTCGATAGAGATAAGCAATTGGGATACATGAATAGTATTTACGATCTTAGAAAGGTCATAGTTACGCACGAGTTAAGTACGCGACATGGGGCTATGTATGATCAAACACTTTATAAAGCTAGTGATGATAAAGATAGTGGGCGCGGTGGTAAGCAATTAATTCGTAAAAAAGATAATTTACCAACAGAAATATATGGTGGCTACACTGGGTCGACAGATGCGTTCATGTCAATTATCAGAATGAAAAAGAAAGATAAGTTATATTATAAAGTGATTGGTGTACCAACTAGAGTAGCCCATGAAGTTTTACAAAGTGATGGAAAAATTAACATCTTTACGTTGAATAAATTTATTGAACAGAAGTTAACTAAAGAAAAAGTAAATAAGAAGACTGGAGCAATAACGAGAATAACTGATTGGTTTGAACTAGTCATTGCTAAAGTTATGTACGGACAGGTAATTGATGATGGCGGTCAACCATTTATGCTGGGTTCTTCGACATTGCCTTATAATGTTAGAGAATTATACCTTGCTAAGGATCTAGTTAAGGTAATAAATAAAGGATCCACGTCTAAATCTAGTTATCTCGATGTTTACGATGAACTGGTAAAATCACTAAATAAATATTTTCCGATGTATGACAGAAATATGTTCAGACAGAAAATAACCGATGCGAGGGATAAATTTGAGAAGTTGCCAAAGCGAGACAAGGTTAGCAACGGTAAACTACAACAGATTGGTCAAGTAACAATAATTGACAGAATTTTAATTGGCCTTCACACCAACGCAGGTGTATCTAACCTAAAGGATTTAGGCATAGCCACTCCGTTTGGTTTTATGCAACAAGGTAACGGTATAAGTTTAACAAGTACAGCTAAAATTATTTACCAATCTTCAACTGGCTTATTTGAAAAAAGTAAAGCACTAGACGATTTAAATCCCTTGGCATAGGGAAAATGAAGCAGAAAAAGAGCAACTGATGAAAGGGTATCAGTTGCTCTTTTTATTATGTATGGGCACCTAAAAGGTCGCCTCAGGTAAATAAACTTGGCCGAAGCCTTGTTTGATTTTAACGCAGATCAGTAAATCAATAAGTTTTGATCGTTGGTGAGTTATGCCAACAACTGAATTATATCATGTTTGAATTCGATTACAAGGAGGAAAATAAAATGAGCTGGAGAAGTATTATCGTAACTCAGCATGCAAAGATATCATACTCTAGTCGGCAACTAGTGGTACAAACGAGGGATGGTGTTAACGAAATTCCTATTGATGATATTCAATTATTACTTGTGAGTACAACAGCGGCAGTAATTACAACGGCTGCAATTGCAGCACTGGTTGATGTAAATGCAAAAATTATTTTTACAGGTCGAAATTCAGAGCCAATTTGTGAAACCATAGGATATTATCCAAACAATCGAGATAAGGCATTAATCGAAGCGCAATTTACATGGAATGATGAACTCAAGCAAATTTTATGGACAAAATTAGTTATTCAAAAAATACGAATGCAGATGCAAGTATGTGATTTTATGCAAAAGGATACAGTAGATCTAGCAGATGAACTCAACAAAATGGAGGTAGGAGATGCATCAAATCGGGAAGCGGTTGTTGCTCATAAATATTTCACATTAATTTTTAATAAAAAATTTGTACGACGAGAGTTCGATCCGGTTAATTCGGCACTTAATTATGGCTATTCAATTTTACTAGCAGCTGTTAATCGGGAAATTGTTGTGAATGGATATATGACCCAGTTAGGGATTCATCATCATAGTGAAGAAAATGATTTCAATTTGGGCTCTGATTTGATGGAGCCATTTCGACCCATTATTGATTTTTGGGTAGTAAATCATAAATTTAAAGAATTTACACCTGATATTAAGTATGCACTGGTAGATTTATTAAATTTTGAAATTGAATATAACGATAAGAAAACCATTTTGAGGAATGCGCTAACTAAACATGTAGCAAATTGTGTTAATTTTTTAAGTGCTAAAAATGATTCTATTGATGTGAAAGTGGGTTTAACAAATGAGGTACCAAATAATGCGATTAATGGTCATGTTTGATTTACCGGTTGAAACAAGTGAGCAAAGAAAAAATTACAGGAAATTCAGAAAAAAACTGATAAATGAGGGTTTTATGATGATTCAATATTCAATTTATGTTCGAGTTTGTGTAAGCAAACAAGCAGCGGGATTTATGGAAAAGAGGATTACCGAATTTGCACCGAATGAAGGAATAATCCAAACAATGACAATAACCGAAAAACAATACAACGACATGCATTTTTTAGCTGGTGAATTTAAAAAAGAGGTTAAAAACTTATCTAATCGGACGGTGATATTGTGAAATTAGCTTATTATCCATTTGAACCATTTATTTTTGCTGACGATAAAATAACCATGATAGAAACTGGAAATCATGACATTTATCAGAATTTAATTCTTAATTTTAAAGATTTAAAAGAAGATCTGCATTTCAGTGATAATGATTCAAATTTATTAGATACATCAAAAGCGCTGCACTGGTTTGGCGATGCTTTTATTCAAGTTGATTTAGACAAGTCATTTCAAACTCATCTGTATAAAAAGTTAAAAGAAAATATGACAGAATCTCAAACTAAACAAATTTTTGATTTAGCACAACAATTAAAAACCAGTATTTTAGAAGCAACTTATATTTTAGATTTACCATTGCAGGTAGAAGAACAAACTGAAATGAGCAAGATATTTAAGTTCAGTGATTTACATTTCAGCTCTACTTTGGTATCAAATTCGTATGGTATAATAGAGGCAATTCTAAAAACTGCAAATGAGTTAAATGATGATAAAATTTTGGGCTTTATGAACGTTTCGGACTATTTAACCGATGATGAGTTAGTCGAGTTAAATGAATTAGTCCGATCATTGAAATTAAAGGTCCTTCTCATTAAATTTTCAGAAATTGAGAGACGCGAGAAGTTTAATGGATGCCGTTATTACTACATTGATAGCGATTATGTTGAGTGGAAGTAATTTTACTTATGAGAGTAGTATTAGTAAATAACGGTTTTAGAAGGTCAGTAAATCAATGAGTTTTGGTCTCACTTAAAACTTTATCAAACGTGGTTTTGTGTTTTAGAAGGTCAGTAAATCAATGAGTTTTGGTCTTATCCCACACAATGACATTCTTCACTTCAAGTTTTAGAAGGTCAGTAAATCAATGAGTTTTGGTCTAACTCGATACCGTTATTTACTGTTGCCATAGTTTTAGAAGGTCAGTAAATCAATGAGTTTTGGTCTTCGATACAGTTATTAACTGTTGCCATAATTGTTTTAGAAGGTCAGTAAATCAATGAGTTTTGGTCTGTGGCTGACCAGCTTAACCTGCAAGCACAAGTTTTAGAAGGTCAGTAAATCAATGAGTTTTGGTCTACGGCTGCTTCAGCTAATGGTGTCAATGCGGTTTTAGAAGGTCAGTAAATCAATGAGTTTTGGTCTACGGCTGCTTCAGCTAATGGTGTCAATGCGGTTTTAGAAGGTCAGTAAATCAATGAGTTTTGGTCTTCTGATAAAATGTCTAGCAATTATTCATCAGTTTTAGAAGGTCAGTAAATCAATGAGTTTTGGTCTCTTGAAAACATTATACTGGTTGCTATCGGTGTTTTAGAAGGTCAGTAAATCAATGAGTTTTGGTCTACTAATCCCCAAGAAATCGTAGACATGTTAGTTTTAGAAGGTCAGTAAATCAATGAGTTTTGGTCTAATGTTCAATTAAATCTTGCCCATCTTTTGTTTTAGAAGGTCAGTAAATCAATGAGTTTTGGTCTATATGGTCTTTCCAACTGTTCGGCTATTTCGTTTTAGAAGGTCAGTAAATCAATGAGTTTTGGTCTCCGTTACTACCTGAGCCAATACAAGGTACTGTTTTAGAAGGTCAGTAAATCAATGAGTTTTGGTCTCAAGAATCAAAGGAGAAGACAAACATGAAGGTTTTAGAAGGTCAGTAAATCAATGAGTTTTGGTCTTCAAACATTTTCTAACACTTTTTCTAACATGTTTTAGAAGGTCAGTAAATCAATGAGTTTTGGTCTTTGCAAGTGATTCGGTTAGGCTTATCCGGTGTTTTAGAAGGTCAGTAAATCAATGAGTTTTGGTCTAAGTTCAATTTCCGTGCGTTGTTCCGTGCCGTTTTAGAAGGTCAGTAAATCAATGAGTTTTGGTCTCGCCTCCTATGCGTATAGATTTTGGAAACCGTTTTAGAAGGTCAGTAAATCAATGAGTTTTGGTCTAAGTCCAAAGCCGAGGCCGACATCATGGAAGTTTTAGAAGGTCAGTAAATCAATGAGTTTTGGTCTATGATTTTAAAATTGAGCCGTTAAAATCACAGTTTTAGAAGGTCAGTAAATCAATGAGTTTTGGTCTAGGCGAAACTAGATACAAAAAATAGGGTCGTTTTAGAAGGTCAGTAAATCAATGAGTTTTGGTCTGCGATTTATAATTTAGGTAAAGGTTCCGCCGTTTTAGAAGGTCAGTAAATCAATGAGTTTTGGTCTCTATCGCCAACTTCATTATAGTTGCGATCTGTTTTAGAAGGTCAGTAAATCAATGAGTTTTGGTCTACCGGTATAACACAGTATATAGTATATATAGTTTTAGAAGGTCAGTAAATCAATGAGTTTTGGTCTAGGTAGTGTCGGCTACCATCAAGCTTTTCAGTTTTAGAAGGTCAGTAAATCAATGAGTTTTGGTCCTTTTTTCGTGTGTCATTGGCGCTTGTCCTTGTTTTAGAAGGTCAGTAAATCAATGAGTTTTGGTCCTTGTTTTGCTGTATAGATTGTTTTCAATGCGTTTTAGAAGGTCAGTAAATCAATGAGTTTTGGTCCGATATTTTTAGACAATCTGATCTAATGCAAGTTTTAGAAGGTCAGTAAATCAATGAGTTTTGGTCCGACTAATGTAGACATGAGTCGTAGCGTCTAGTTTTAGAAGGTCAGTAAATCAATGAGTTTTGGTCCTGTGCATTAGTCATACTGGTTTTGATACCGGTTTTAGAAGGTCAGTAAATCAATAAGTTTTGATATAATATATACTCAAAGAGTAACAGCAAAAATTGATACAGCAAAATGTCTAACAGAGGCAAGGCATGGATTATGAGCATATTCAAGCGTAAAGAAAAAGAAATTTATATTGATCTTACACCAGGTCTTACTGGAACTTTTGAACCAAAAACATCCCCAAAAAAGGTGGAGCAACCAGAACCTGTAGCAAAGCAGGAACCTAAGATGTACAGATTCCATGAATATTCTAGTAATCAAGATTATGCGTATGAAGTTGGTAATGTTGACTATTATAATGATATTTACGGTGGCTATGGTCAGCCAATCCATTTTATTTTAAAGCCAATGGGCGAGGATACTCGGCATGGAACCTTGAGCTTTAAGATTGTCGGTCAATACGCTGATGATGCAAATAATGCTGGTAAAGTTACTTCTAGAATGGAATCTATTACTGATTATGATGAAGCTTCCAATACTCGTTACATTAACTATGCTTTTCAGGCAATTATGGACGAATTAGAAGCTCGGACACTAAGAAATATTAATAGATAACGTTATTAAATGGTTCAAGGGCAATGAAAATAAATAACTGTTGCTAAGTCAAATTTTTTCGAAAAGTTGCCTATCATATTTATTTTCTCATAAAACTTTAATCATCCTCATGTATAATATGCCATTGATTATTATTAAATTGTCGGAGGATTATCATGCAACAAACCAACTCACAGCCGCAAAGTATCACAAAGGGGTTGCTTTGGGCCACCTTAGCATCTGGTTTATGGGGTATTTCCGGGACCGTACTTCAATATATTTCGCAAAATCTGGCCATTCCAGCAACTTGGTTTCTGTCAGTCCGAACGTTGAGTGCGGGCATTGTATTATTGATCATTAGCGCAATCATTGAAGGTAAAAAGATGTTTAGTATTTTCACCAATTGGCGGCTAGTCGGTTGGCTGATAGCTTATAGTCTGTTTGGTCTAATGGCCAATCTATATACCTTTTACATGAGTGTGCAGACAGGTAATGCTGCAGCAGCCACCATTCTCCAATACCTTAGTCCGCTATTTATTGTGGTTGGCAGTCTGGTACTATTACGACAACGCCCAATGCGTAGCGACCTGATTGCATTTACAATTTCACTAATTGGACTATTTTTAGCCATCACAAAAGGCAATATTCACGAACTCGCCATTCCGATGGATTCGTTAATCTGGGGGATATTATCAGGTGTGACGGCTGCGTGTTACGTTGTTTTGCCACGGCAAATTGTCAAAGAGCATTCACCGATTGTCGTGTTAGGATGGGGGATGTTCATCAGTGGCGTGCTTTTCAACTTATGGCATCCCGTGTGGCACAATGCGCCTCAATTGAATTTTAATCTGGTAGCCGCTTTAGCAGTGGTTGTGATTGTGGGTACAATTTTGGCGTTTTCGGTCTTACTGCACAGTTTGAATTTTGCTCCCTCGGCGGTAATCAGCATTGTGGATGCGGTTCAGCCCGTGGTAACATTTATTCTAAGCGTCATCTTCCTGCATGTTAAATTGAGCTGGATTGAAGTACTCGGCTCGGCGCTAATTATTTTAGCAATTTACGTTTTACAACATTTCCGTGAAGGATAAATAAAAACGTTCGGCTCGCAATTGAGTCGGACGTTTTAAATTACAACTGATAATCATTTGGATCCGCGCTTGCAGGACCGTAACTATCCATGTCACTATCGCGATAATCCCACCATTCTTCGCTGTAGCCAACAAAGCCAGCAGCAGTCATGGCATCATTCAAAATACGATAATTATGTTCCTGATATGGTTTGCGTGGATAATTACGCTTAGCACTCTCACCGAATTCATCGAACTTACTTTGCATCGGAATTTCTGTGCCATCAGGTTCACACAAGGTAATATCAAATGTAACCCCTTTTTGATGACTTGAATTCGGATTGGGTGGTAAAACCCAATTGGGATCCGGGTAAACATCGAATAATTTTTTTTGCGCCGCCACTGGACGGTAGGCGTCCCATACTTTCAATCGAAAGCCTTGTTCCTTTACTAATTTGCTCGCCGCGGCTAATTTTTTAACGGTGCCAGTCCGCGCAATGGCGGTGGTGAAATTATAAATTTTTTCACCCGTAAAATTATTCTCAGTAGCGTAACGGAGCTCGACAAAAATATCGGGATCCAACGCTTGAACATTTAAAAAATCGTTGTTCGAACTAGGTGCTTCGTTCATATTTTTCCTCCTAAAATGCTAATACAGTGCGGTCTTGCTCCATTGCCAGCAAAGCTTCCTTCAATAGCAGTCCACCACGATAGCCGCCCAGATTATGATCGGCGCGTAATACTCGGTGGCATGGGACCACAATCAGCCACGGATTGCGGCCCACGGCGCTGGCAACGGCTCGAATTGCAGTCGGATGATCGGTGGTGGCGGCTAGTTGGCTATAGGTGGTTGTTTCACCATATGGAATTGCGGCGAGAGCATGCCAGACCTGCTGCTGTAATGGTGTCCCGAATAATGGATCAAGGTTAATGGAGAAATCTGTACGGGTGCCTGTCATGAATTCTGTTAATTGCTGTTTGATTGGTGCTATTTTGGCTTCGTTTTGCGTTAATTCATCTGTAGTGAAAAAGTGATTAACCTCTGACAAAGGTGCATCCGGCGAGCCGACAAAACAAAGACCGGTTTCGCTTGCGATTAAATAAAATTGATGGTGGTCAAATTCAAGCACGTCATAGTAAAGTTGCATCGCGATTACCTCACATTTTGAATTGATTTAACACCTTGATTATACCCTAGAAACACAAAAAAAAGATGGCGGGGAAGCCATCTTTTTGAGGAGTATTACGAAAATCTTGGGGGGATTTCGTAATTATTTTTCGGTTACTATTGGGAGGAGTAATTGAAAAATATAGGTTTATGTCATAACAGGAGTACTTCGCTCCTTGCTATGATTTATATACTAACAGCAGTTTGTGAAAATTGTGTGACGATTTTTTTAATCTTGACGATAACTTTAAGAATTTTTAGTTACCATTAGTTTTGACCGCTAAAATTTATTTTTGTCAAAGCCATTGAAACTTGCCCCAAAAGCCAGTAAAATAGTTAATTGAACAGCGCCCTTAGTGTAATGGATAGCACATGAGATTTCGGTCCTCATGATCCGAGTTCGACTCTCGGGGGGCGCATAGATTTATTTTTTAAAACTATAAAAAATTTAATAGAGGTTTTCATCCAACTGAATGCGATTATTTTAAGCAAGGCTTAAAATAATTTTTTTATTTCAATCAAAATAAATGTTTAAGTTCTAATTTTTAATCAAATCAAATGTACTATCGGTTGAAGATACATCGCTACGTACTAACTTGCCGTCCTGTAATTTATATTGAGAATTTTCAGTTGAGGAGCCAGTTTGATTAGGCAGTCCAAATGAAAGAATAATATCATCGCTAGTAATGCCATCACCTGTGGTTTCTTTTGTAGTTTGCTTAATTGTTTTAGTGTCATATGAACCATTGTCGAAATTCCAGGCTTTATATTCAATAATTACATTTTTACTGGAAATTGTTAATTTACTGATGACTGGAACACTTTGGTGATTGAAACCACTGTCAAGCTCCTTAGCTAATGTCCACGTGCCCACATATTTTGCTGCAAAGTTCTTTTCAGCAGCAGCTTTTTTGGCTTTATTTTTCTTTGCTTTTTTTGCTTTAGCTTTAGCATCAATTGCATCTTGCTTTTTTTGTTGCTTAGCATCAATTTTAGCTTGCTTTTTGTCAGCAATATTTTGCTTTTTCACCGCTGCCGCCAAATTGTCATAACGTTTTGAACCCTTACGGATCAGAGTTATGGTGTCATTATCGTTTAGAACATCTTCAGATTCATAATCTTTGACAGATAATGTTACTTGGTCATTATCTTTGGAAAGGGTGTAGCCAATTACATCACCAGCAATTGAAACAGTGTTATTTTTTTTGTTAAGTGTTACATCTCCCTTGGCGCCATCGACTGGTGTTTTATCGCCGCTCTGATAGTAAGTGTAGTAATTGCTAGTAAAGGTGACATGATCATAATCACTCATTTGATCATTTATAGGTTCTGCCGAACCGTCCTGAACAACTACGATCCAATCGCCTTTAAGATAGTTGCGATGAGCATGGATGGTTACACCGCCAATAATGATAATTAAAATAACAATCACAGCAGTAATAATTTTACGTTGTTTCCAAAAGTCGGGGCTAGTTAGTCTGTGCCAATCAAAATTTTTCATAAACTTCCTCCAATAAATATTTGATTAATAGTTTAAAAACGATCTTTACAATTCAGAATATAAAAACAACAAAAATTCTAAATTATAATTTTATGTAATGAAAAATAGCAAGTACGGTAATGCTGCAATACCGCTGATGATTACTATAATAATGGTAGTGTCGATAAACGAAATTATAGTGCCGGCAATTGCTAAACCAATTTTCCGCTCACCTAACCAAAAAAATAAATGGATGATTTGGATTAGTACATAGGGTTAATTGGTGCATGTTTCAATTATACATGTATCAAATATAATTTCCACCAAATTTTGGATAGTACATTTAACAAAAAAATTGAATAATAGGATAACTCTTATAGTCGTAAAGCAAGCCAGAATAAAAATAATCCCTTTGTGGCGGTTAGAAGAACTACTTTGGTTCATCTAGCCACCACAAAGGGATTACCGCATTATTAAACACTATTAATTAGATTATGATTCAATATTGACTCATTTTAATTTGAAATATTAGTAATTAACATTGATGCCATCTATTTAATTGCCTTTTGTCCAGTTTCTGGTCCCCAAATAGCAATTACAATCGCGGTAATAATTGCAATTGCGGCAATGCCATAGTAGATAAATGAGGTTGAAACTTGCGTAATAATGAACGCAACTGCAGTCGGCATTAGTACATTCAGTAATTTAGATGTCCCATTTGCGATGCCGGCACCACGGAAACGGTGGCTGGTTTGAAATAATTCATTGGTATAAACACTAACGATAGTTGCAACTAAGATATACAACGTAATGGTCAATAGGAAGCCGTTAATAATAATGCCGATGGTGTTTTGTTCGTGGGCATACGCAATGCCTAAAATTGCCGTGGCAATAAAAGCGGTAATGATCACTTTTTTACGGCCGGCCTTATCAACTAGCGCAGCACCGATGGCAGAGCCGATGGGTGCACCCAACATCATGATTGCTGAAAGGCCGATTGAGCTAACAATATTAATGCCCTGTTTGAGTAGCAGTGTTGGTACCCAGGTAGTAAATGTATATTGGCAAAGCAACGTCGCACTAACTGCGATCATAGCAATGATGAGTCCCTTACCAAAACTAATGTGGCTGGTAGTTTCATTTTGGTCATTTAATTCGCCATCTTCATATAAACCGCGTCGTGTTAATTGTGCAATAATTTTATTAGCCTCTTCAGTGCGTCCCTTAGCGAGCAACCAACGAGGAGATTCTGGGAAATGACGACGAGCTAACCATAGAATTAGGGCTAATGCACCTAGTAAAATGAACATTGAACGCCAACCAAAATGTGGAATCATAAAGGTGGCGATTAATAGTGTTAAGGGAGCGCCACTATTAGCAACGATGGCAGTCATTCCAGACCAGTGACCACGCCGTTTGATTGGAGAGAATTCATTAACAACGGCATAGCCAGTCACGATTTCTGCTCCCAAACCGATGGAAGCAAATAAGCGGAAAATGGTTAATATAAGTATGTTCGGTGCAAATGCTGATAACAATGTAAAGGCACCAAATAATAGTAAGTTAAATTGATAAGACATTTTACGACCGTAAAAGTCACCTATGTATCCAGCCAGTAGAGAGCCGATGAACAGTCCTAGAAAACCACTGGAAAGAAACATGGAGCCCTGGCTAATACTCGCAAATCCTTGGGCGATAATGGAACTGTTGATGGCGCTGGCAACATACACATCTGCCGCATCCAACATAATTCCGGCGCCTGCTAGGGCAAAAACTTTATAAAATAGTGGTGTTTCACGTGCTTGGTCTAATTGAATTTCTAGATTACTTGCGTTTGCTTCCATAGTTATCTTCCTCCAATAATTATTCTGTCATGTAACGTTCCATCTTTTCAGGTGCATATTCAGCATCGCGTGCATTAACCTGATCCAAACCAACAAAGTCATTGAATTTGGGAAATGTGATCATATGGTCCTTATATGCTTTAGTTGTGCCGTCACGTTGTAGCGTTTTAACCAATTGTTCTTCCGCGTATGTTTGCGTGTACGTCATTGCATTTGGGTGAACCACAATGTTGAAACCCAGTCGTTGTAAATCTTCTGTCTTCGTGAGTGGCGTTTTACCATCTTCGATCATGTTGGCCATCATGGGTGTATTTGGAAAGGCTTCGTGAATTTTCTCCAACTCAGCACTACTTTGTGGCGCCTCGATAAAAATCAAATCCGCGCCGGCAGCTTGATATCGTCTGCTGCGCTCAATAGCGTCGTTTAATCCATAAACGGCACGAGCATCAGTTCGTGACATAATGAGAAAGTCATCATGCTTGCGGGCTGCTTTAGCAATTTTAATTTTTTCCTCCAACACTTCAGTTGGCTCAATCTTTTTACCGTCCATATGACCACAACGCTTCGGCCAAACTTGATCTTCAATGAAAATTCCGCTGGCACCAATAGCCTCGTAACTTTCAACGGTGCGTTTAACATTATCGAGATCACCGTAGCCTGTATCAGCATCCGCAAAGACGGGAATATTCACGGCATTGATAATTTCACGACATCGCTCTAATGCGATACCAAAGTCACTAATCCCGCGGTCTGGCATGGCTAACGCTGAAGCGCTCGTGGCATAACCAGCAGAGAAAACTGCTTTGGCCCCATAGGACTCGGCAATCTTAGCTGCTAACGCATCGGGCGCTACCATCATTCGGACAATATTACCGCTCATTACATCTTCTTTAAATTGGTGACGCATTCGATCATTTTTCAGCATATGTCATTTCTCCTTGCATTAGTTTGTTAATGGCGTTTTGACGTGCAGTTGCAGCTTCATGAGCAATGCTGCCTGTGTCAATCCAACCGCAGATGCCATCGATTTGGATTGTGTCCGGCGTCCAAGTTGCTAGTAATGGTAATTTTGTGTCAGTATTTGCCAGCAATTGGAGTTCATCTGGATTGTAGTGGGCGATTAGAATGGCATCGGCACAGCCTTTTCTAGATAACTAATTCGTTGCCAGGCGCCTGTAATTCCATAATCCCACAGCCCTTCTAACTTAATCCATAGTTGTGTTTCAGGATTTTCTAAGCCATCTTTAGCCGCGCGGGTTTTTCCGAGCAAATCTTCTGGAGTAGTCGTTTGGGGCTGGTCAATCGAATGTGATGGATAAAGTTGATCGTTGAGCAATAATGTGCTGCCACCGGAACGTTCAAGTTCTTGAGCTGCGTAGTAAGTGTTCAATGGACTACCGAAACCAGACTGCAAATCCGCAATTAATGGGGATGTCGCTTTAAGGTGCATATCGCGCAAAAATTTAGCGTATTCTGATAGGGACAACAGTCCTTGATTATTTTCGCCCAGTAATGTTTGTGTGGTTAAGGTCCCGTCTAGCAAAATAGCTGGAAAATCAGCCTCATCCAATGCGTTGATGGTCTGACCATCACCCGCTGCTGGAATGATTTGGTTCGTTGAATTTGAAAATATGTTTGTTAGTGTCAAAATGTAATTCCTCCCTTATGTAATAAATTAAAACGAAAAAAATACGCCCTTCAAAGAATTGATCTTTGAAGGGCGCATATGCGCGGTACCACCTTGATTTTACTGTTACCTAAATAACAGTCTTGACGAGCATGACAATTGTCAGATTCGTTGGCCCTGTAATGGGGGCACCCAGTAAACACTCAGCGTTCGTTGCATTTACAGCTCCAAGCCTACTTTCAATAACTACTGGCAATGTTCTTTCACCAAACGAACACTCGCTAAATACCTCTCGCTATTTACTCCTACTTTTCGTTGCTTTTCTAATCGTTTTTTAATTTAAAGGTATATTACCTCATCAAATTTTAATTGTAAAGGGCAATTTGATTTATTTTTGATTATGCAACGTAGTGCGAAGTTAGCAACACCTAATAAAAGCTTATCCATCAATGTTAGGTTATCAATTTGTAACATAATATTTATCGTTAATTTATTTATTGAGTAATATGCGAAAAGGCGGTAAAATGCTTATTAACTTTTGCAATAATACATAGGAGAAGGCGGCAACATGTTTGATGAAATTGGTCAAATTATTATGGAAAACGAGATCGTTGCAACCGCAAGTGATTTTAATATGGGTGTTGAAGTTGAAATGCATCGAGTAAATTCTGCTGGGGAATTGAGTGACCGACCATATCCGCAAGCAATCGGTAGTCAGCGACGCAATAAATATATAAAAAATGATTTTTTGCAAATGCAGACTGAAATAATCACTCCAACTACTGCTCACTCGGTTGATGCAATGCATTATTTAATGCAATTAAATGACACACTGAGAAATGCATTGGCGCCTGATGAATTATTATGGCCACTTAGTATGCCACCAGCATTACCCAAAGATAAAAGCCAGATTCCAATTTCTGATGTAGATCCAGCGAAAAAAGCTTATTATCATGAATGGGCCAAAATTCATGGCTATACGTCTGGAATTCCAACAGGGGTTCATTTGAATATCAGTGTAAGTGAGCATGTGCTTGATGTCGTATGGAAAAAAGTTAAGGCGAAACAAGATTTAACGCATGCTGAATTTATTAATCATGTGTATGAAAAAATTGTGCAGGGAATCGTTTATTATGAGTGGCTGATCACCTATTTATTTGGTAATAGCCCCATTGCTGAGACCAACTTTTTTGACGATGATGAAGGACCAAAAGAACCAGTGCGCAGTATTCGCGAATCCCATTTTGGCTTGGGAAATAAGTTAAAGGGCGACTATTCATCGGTGGTTAACTACATCAATGGTATTGAGCAGGGAATTAAGGATGGTGCATTGCTAACTGAAGCGGAATTTCATGGCAGTGTTCGTTTCAAGAAAACAAATGCCGAGCTCACGCAAGCTCTTGATACGGGGGTTGACTATGTTGAACTGCGTATGTTGGATCTCGATCCAGGTGCGGCAGTCGGGGTACGTACATCAACGGTCCGCTTCATCCGGATGTTACTCACGTATTTTTTGATGACACCTGCATTGGCTGATAAAGATCAAATTGTGGCTAAGCTGGACCAAGGCATGGCAATGAACGAAACTGTGGCACTAGAAAATCCCAAGGAACAAACGATTTATCAACGCGAGGGACAGGAACTAATGGAACAGCTGCAAACTTTTGGCGCTACGATTCACTGGGGACCGGAATATCAGGAAGTATTGGATGTGATGCAAGATCGGTTAGATAATGCTAGTTTAACGCCCAGTGCGACACTATGTGATCATATCAAAAACGATTCGCTAAAGTTATACGCATTGCGCGTGGGGAGTCGCTATCAGAACCGGGCTCACAAAAATCCAACACCATTTAAAGGTTTTGCAGAACATCCTGATATGGTACCGGATGAGCTACGCAAAGAATTATTTGATAAATCGGATCGGCCTGATAAATTTAATCCGACGACGAATGAAAATGAAAAATAAGGACTGGTATTATTTTTTTACTGGTAATCTAAAAAATGGCGAGAACCCAATGATTGGTGCTCGTCGTTTTTAATAATGCAGTCTAAATGAGTAGCTCTAGTCTGTATTTTGGTCAACCTAAAAAATAAGCTAACACAGATTACCTGAGCCCAAGCTTTTGCTAAAATATGTGGTTGATAAGAAATTATATTTTTCTGTAATAAAAATTTGCCAATTTAGTTTTGTTTTTCGTTATACTAAGTTTATTATAGTTTAAATTTGAGCATATTGTATAAAGAGGCAACTACATGGACTTCGATAGTATGGAAGAACAAGAAAATAAAGGTAAAAAAGGAAAATATATTAGCAGTTCACGTCGAGTGCTCGACATGGCCCTTCAGTTAATTCACGGTGAAGAGATTACATTTGATGGCTGGTCAGATCGCTATCATAAAGCAGATCCTGGTAAAAAAATAGAGTCCATTCGCAGAAACTTTCAACGTGATCTGGACGATATTCGTGACCAATTAACCGTGAATCAATTTAATGCCGAAATAATCAAAAAAGATAAAGTGTTCACATTAATTGGCACTGAAACTGAAAGCAGTCTGAGAGATTCAATCGTCATTGCACAGATTTTGATTGGCAGTCGGGCGGTTTCTAAACGAGCACTCGAGACATTACTAACAAGCTTGGCACAACGGTCGGCCCCTAAATTCAAATCTCAATTCTATGCGCATATTAAAACGGCCAAGGATAGCTATATTCCGTTGAAACGCGATGAAACAGAGGAGTTAAATGAGTCACTCCTCGAGAAAATAGATATCATTATCAGGGCCATTAATGAACATCGTAGAGTGAAATTTAATTATCAAAGCAGCCGTAACCGTGGTCGGAGAGAACATACGGTTCAACCAGAAGTAATGTTTTTCGATAATGCATATTTTTACATTGCGGTGCGAAATTCAGTTAAGCATGAGTATTGGCTATATCGCTTGGACCGGATGACTGATATCACAAGTGGAAAGGTGGGTAATACGCAATGGTCGCCCGATCAATTTTCGCTCCATGATTATCGCCAACAAACAAACTTGTTACAGCAAGGCGAATTAGTGACGTTTGAATTCAAATGTCGGATCTACCCACAAACCGCGCTTGATCGTTTTCCTGATTCAAAGATTGTTTCAAAACCGGGTGACAAAGATACCATTATTCGGGCGAGGTCCTGGGATGAAGGGGCTATTTTATGGTTACTGGGCCAGGGAGCAAATGTTCAGGTGATTTCGCCAGATAAGCTGGTCAATAAAATTAAAACTAGATTGAATGAAGCGGCTAGACTTTATGATTAAAGAGTTTAGTCAGCTTTTTTTATAAAAAAAGATGCAAAACAGCTTTTACGACATATAGTGTCGAACCATTTTGTATACTGTTGATATAGTTTAGTTGCATTGACTGGAAAGGCGGCTCATTTATGGCAGTAATGAGAGTGTGGTTGAAACAAATTAATACGGATAAACCGGCGAGTTTGGTGGCTGGTTATTCGTATGATGGTAGTCGGTTTGGTTTAGAAATGACGAACAATGAAGAGCAAGCTATTTCGTTGTTCACTGCAGGTGACGATATTAATGAACTAAAAAAGGCGTTATTTGATGAATTATTAACTAAGAACGTCGCCGGTGCCTTGCCGTTAACCAAGGATAAAGTATTAATTATGCAAAATGCAATTAACCGATATTTTAAATTGTGGTTCCGATTAGCACGGGCAGATGAATTAGAATAATATTATCCACTGTAAAACTAATTTATATTTATAATTGACGATCATATTTTCGTTATCCTATAATTTGACTGTTATAAAAAAATAATTTTAAAAAGGTGTAGCCGTTAATGAAAGATTACTATTTTCAAAATACTAAATATTAAGGGAGAACATGTATGACAACATTTTTAACACGAAAAGAAGTTGGCACTAGATTGGGAGAAATTAATACAGGTTTTAGCTATAACGGTGAAGAATTACACGATTGGGATTTTTCATCATTTGTAGCTTGTACCCACCCGTTAGAAATAAACAGTAAAGTTCGAGAATATATTGACACTAATTATGAATCTGAAAAGGAACGTAAAGAAGCTGCTATGCCTAACCAGTTAGCAAAATCATTTTATGGCAATTCTGTGGATTTTAGCTTTCCGAAAGATTTCTTTTCTAATGAAAAGTTCAATAATAACTATATGTTTGTTGGCGTCAATATTGCGGCCCGTGGCGAGGCTGATGGCGAAAGAACAGATCGAGGAAAATGGGGTAATTTTCGCGACACGAAAATAATTACTAACACCTATAAACTTTACGAAGAGCTGGGAGAAAATGACATGTTTGAAGGCTCTTATATAACTGACATTATCAAAAATGTAGTTGATAGTAATGCAGGTAAAATTGTAGATTCTTTTTTCATTCATGAGAAAAAAAGAAAACCTAATTTACCATTTACCAGTGCCAATGGGAATGACGATGAACGTGCAGAAGAATTACAGAGAATATTTGAATCGAATGAAAATAAAGCTGAAAAAGACGCTGTAAAGAAAGGGATTACCTATCTTCGTAAACATCTTTCGCGTGAGCAAGCGCTAAAGAATGTTCAAATTAACAAAGAAAATTATTTTAAATCAGCTGAATTATTTTCCAAAGCAATCAATGTTGTTAGACCGAATAAATTAGTTGTGTTCGGTGATGCCGCTGCTTTGACACTGCAACAAATGCTAAAAACAGACGCATTTCGGCAAGATGCGAATGTGACTAAATTAGTCCAAGACTTAGTTGAAATACCTCATTATGGCTTGCAAGGAAGTAAAAGTGGTATGTATCATTGGCTCGAAGTTGAAGCGCCAAATGTATTTGCAAAAATTGAACATGCGGGTTTTACAACCGGATTAAATTGGTGATTCAGCTCAAAAAAACAGCATTATCAATCAACTGACCCCTAATGCTGTTTTTTCGTATCTATAAAATAGATTTACTAATATTTTTTTGTTTCTCTAAATGCAGTCCCCAAATATTTACGCACAACGAAATCAGCATTAAAATCAGCGCCAGCAACATAATATGTTGCAAGCCGTTATGCAAAATGACTCTCATTGCAGGAATTAGATGGCTGGGTAATGAACTAACATTGGCGGCATCGCTGAGTTTATTCATCATTTTCATGGTAATTTTGCCACCTGATTGCAAAACACCTTGATATAATGCACGGTTCATAATAATACCGAAAATCGAAGCCATAAATGTCTGACTGAGCATTCGAATTAAAAAACTGAACGAAGTTGCGACGGGGATGTCATCGATGGCGGCATCCTGCTGCACCTTTACCTGTAACTCGTTGAAGCACATTCCATTGCCAAAGCCCTCAAACATACCGGCCACTAACAAAATCCAGTATGGTGTTTTGACACCCATAATGAGCAATAAAATAAATGCGATGGTTAAAGTAATAATACCGGTTGTAATTACTTTTTGTGGGGTAAAATATTTACGCAACGGCGCCACAGAACCAGAACCCATAAAATTGGTAAAGGAGCTTGGAATTTGGGTGGCCCCACCAATTAAAGCCGTCGTGCCTAGAATGCCTTGCGCCCACATTGGCACGTAGGTGAGAAATCCTAGAAAAGCACCCCAAATTAATGCAAATAAGGTGAAATCGATTAGTAATGAGCGGTTTTTAAATAATCGGCTTGGGATAATGGGATCGATTGCCTTGCTTTCAAAGTAAACCATGGCCGTTAAGCAGATGAATGCAAATATTAAAATAGGCGCGATGATTGACCAGCTGGTGGTGCCAATCATCTCAATCGCTGATAGTAAGCTGATAAGCCCAATCGTCATCAGTGTGGCGCCACGGTAATCCACGGGGCTAGTTTTGCGCACCTCTTTGGTCGATTTGTAATAAATTTGTACAAGAATTGCTGAAATTAGTCCGATGGGCACATTGATATAAAAGACCCAATGCCAACTAAAGGCATCGACAATATAGCCACCGACCAGTGGACCAATGATGGTGGCCATACTGTAGCTAGCTGAAACGAAGCCGAGAACCTGCATTCGTTTACGTGGATTTTTATATAGATTGGCATAGATAATGTATGGCAATGAAATTAAACCACCATTACCAATTCCGGCAATGGCGCGGGCTGCAATCAAAAAGATGATATTAGGGGACATGCCTTGCAGGAAGGATCCCACCACAAAAAAAATAGCAGCCAATTGGTAGGCTTGCTTATTACCGGTATGTTCACCAAGCTTGCTCCACAGTGGGGTACTAATCGCAGTGCCCAGTAGGAAAATGGCAACGATCCAGCCCATCAACTCAATTCCATGTAGGTCCGAAATAATGGCAGGTAATGCAGTGTTAATAATGGTATTATCAATGCCACTCATTGCGTTAGATAGCAACAATGCACAGGTAACAATCAAGACATTTCGTTTTGCTAAAATAATAATTCTCTTCTTTCCGAATAAGTTAAGCCATATATCATCATACTACAATTAGGATGGGAAAATAAATGAGAGTTGGCAATCAG
>NZ_AWTT01000035.1 GCF_000876205.1 Paucilactobacillus wasatchensis
AATAATTTATCTAACTTTGCTGCGTAAGTTTTGCTAGCTGTATTGACATTACTTTCAAATTTACTTTGTGAACCGACAAATAAGTTTTTTTGTAAGGTCTGCAACAAGTCATTGCCACCCACCGTCATCACAATTACGTCGGCCGATTTTAATTTTTTTTGCATTGCCGGGTGTTCATTCAATCGTTTTAAAATTTGATCGGATCGATCACCAGCAACCCCATAATTACTAGTAACTACTGTTGTATGATCTTGTTTTTCAATTTTTTGTTTGATTAAACTAACGTAGCCACCTTGCTTTTTTTGATCCCCTACTCCTTGCGTGAGCGAGTCTCCCAGTGCGACTAACTGGATCTTCTTTTTATGGGCCGTTTTTTTGGTGGTCGTACGGTGAGCAACACTATCTGACTGCCCCATAAAATAACGGTAACCACCATAGATCCCGCCCAGTAAAATCACTAATCCAACGACAAACACTATGAATTTTCTACTGCGCTTCATTATAACCCCCATTATGTACAAGAGAGGCTGCAGCAAAACAATGTTTTGCATCAGCCCCTACCTAATTTATGATTACCATTTTTATTCTGTATAGTATAGCAAACAAAAAGCACCCATGCCCGTGTGTGTTGCAATAATTGGCACTGTTTCACGCACCACAATTTTTATTTCTGGAAATAACCCCTCCAGAGTAGCTTTCATTTTCGCAACTGCAGCATCAGCTTGAACATGTGAAATACCAATTGCCTTAACTTTATGTCCGTTTTTCATCTTTTCATAAACGTCATCCATAAACTTATTAATTGGTTTCATGCCCCGGCCCTTCATGCGAATCTGAATTTCGCCCTGTGCTACTTCAAGCATTACTTTGATATTTAGCAGGTTTGATAAAGCACCGGCCATCTTACTGATACGTCCACCAGCAACCAGATTATTTAGATTAACAACCG
This sequence comes from Paucilactobacillus wasatchensis, assembly GCF_000876205.1. Taxonomy (GTDB): domain Bacteria; phylum Bacillota; class Bacilli; order Lactobacillales; family Lactobacillaceae; genus Paucilactobacillus; species Paucilactobacillus wasatchensis. Next base: position 950 of record NZ_AWTT01000035.1, read on the forward strand.
CCAAGTATAATTTAGAGTGGTCACGAACCTCTTCCATTTTGGCAACAATTGTTTTCATATCTGCGCCTAATTCAATTTGTTTGGCCGCAGCTAAAACTTGAAATGCTAGCCCACGATCAGTGGTTTGGCTATCAATAACTGTCACATTTGACTTACTCAGTGATGCCGCCTGTTGAGCAGCATGAATGGTGCCACTGATTGATTCCATCATAGTAACACACAAAATTTCACTGCCATCAGCACCCAGTCGATCAAATGCTTCAACAAACTTACCAATTGGCGGTTGTGAAGTTTTTGGGAGTGACTTAGCATTTTTCATTAGTTCTGGAAATTGCTGATTTGTAATTGTTTCACGTTCAACGTAGATCGTACCATCAATCATCACAGATAATGGAATGATTGTAATATTATATTTTTCAATTTCTTCATCCGTCAATCCGGCTGAGGAATCAGTCACGATTTTGATGCTCGTCATAAACCTGACCACACTTTCTTACAAATTATAATTATGCTATACTCAATCTAGTATTCAAAACTAGATGTCCTAGTTGTATCAACTTACAAATAAATATAAGCCAACTAGAACAGTAATGTCAATCAATTTTCATCAATTAATATGAAACCTAGTATAGCAGAATTGCCATATTTTTTCATTTGATTGAACAAAAAGCTAAAGGAAGTCTTAAAAATGCAACCTCAAAAAACAAAACAAACAGTATTAATCGAAATTGCCAACACTATTTCACATGGTGTTGGTGTGATCTTAGCAGTAATCGGATTGATTTTTTTAATGCTAACAGCAGGCACTTCCGCTAATTTAACGCGTGTTTTTGCGTTTAGTATTTATGGTGGTGTCCTGATTTTATTCTATCTAGCTTCCACGATGTTTCATGCGCTCGTCTTTACACGCGCTCATCATCTGTTCCAAATCTTTGACCACTGTATGATTTTTATTTTGATTGGTGCCACCTACACCCCATACTGCTTAGTTAGCATCAAAGGATGGCTGGGATGGGTATTATTGGCAATCATCTGGGTAATGGCTGTTTGCGGCGTCGTCTACAAATGTATTTATCTGAACAAAGTCACCCCATGGTCCACCGCGATTTATGTCGTCATGGGTTGGATGTGTGTGATCGCCTTTAAACCACTGTGGCATGCATTGACACCAGTTGGATTTTTTTTACTCGTAATTGGCGGTGTTTTTTTTACTGTAGGTGCGTTAGTTTACAGCAAACACAATTTTATCTATGCACACCTCATTTGGCATTTTTTCGTGTTAGCCGGTACAATTTCAATGTATTTTTCAATTCTGCTATTTGTATAACAATTATTTCCGATGCCAAGTTTCAAATGCATAATCATACTTATTAGTCTCATCCGCGCTATATTCAGTCCGATCAGTTAATTGCCATTTATCATAATCGATCGGAATCATTTTTGTATCACCAGCAAAATGGCCACTCACCACTGTTTTGATTAATTGATTTACCCAACCGAAAGTAGTACTAAATACAATCGCTCCACCAATAATATACACATCATCAGTCAGTGACTTTAGTACTGTTTCCAATTCAGCTGCGTCACGCACAATTTCAACCCCATCGATTGGTTCAAGCGCGTTAGACAAAACAATGTTGCGTCGCTGTGGTAATGGCCGTTTTAAAGACTCATACGTGCGTTTACCCATCACGATGGTATGATTAGTCGTAAATTCCTTAAAACGTCTCATATCGGCTGGTAGGTGCCATGGCAACTGTCCATTCTTACCGATTGTTCCATCCAAATCTTCGGCCCAAATAAAACTGATCATTGTGATTCTCCTCTCACCTAAACGGCCACTGGTGCCTTAATTGCTGGATATGGTTCGTATCCTTCAAGCTTGATATCTTTCATATCATATTCGTCCAGTGATTTCTTCTCATCTGGTAACACTAATTTTGGTGCTGCTTTAGGAACACGTTGTAGTTGTTCTTTTACCCGGCCGAGGTGATTGTTATAAATGTGCGCATCTCCAAGAGTATGCACAAATTCACCGACTTGTAAGTCGCATTGTTGTGCTATTAAGTGTGTTAACAAAGCATAGCTAGCAATATTAAACGGCACTCCTAGGAAAATATCACCACTACGCTGATAGAGTTGACAGCTTAATTTGCCATCAGCCACATAAAATTGAAACATCGTATGACATGGCGGTAATGCCACCAAAGGAACATCTTCAGGATTCCAAGCAGTCACAATTAAGCGTCTAGAATCAGGTGTTTGTTTAATTTGTTCCACCACATTTTTAATTTGATCAATCGATTGACCATTGCTTGTTTGCCAAGCTCGCCACTGACTGCCATAAACCAAGCCTAAATCTCCATATTGCTTTGCAAAATTATCATCAGCTAAAATCCGATCACAAAAAATATTTTTTTGTGCCACATATTGTTCATTGAAATTAGCATCAACTTGTGACCGTAGTCCGAAGTCAGTCATATCGGGACCGTTGTAATCCGTTGACATGGTCCATTTTTTAAACGCCCATTCATCCCAAATATGGTTGTGATGTTGCAACAAGAAGCGAATATTTGTATCACCACGTAAAAACCACAATAACTCACTTTTAATTAAACCAAACGGTACTTTTTTGGTAGTTAATAGTGGGAATCCTTCGTTTAAATTAAAACGCATTTGGTAGCCAAATAATGAGTGAGTTCCAGTTTTAGTTCGATCCATCTTTAAATTACCATGATCTAATACGTTTCGTTCTAACTGTAGATACTGTTCTTCATTGCTTGTTGTACTCATATAATGCCTCCTAATAGTTATTCATCCACAAATTCACTCAGATATTCCCAGCGTTCCGTTTTTTGCTCAATTGACTGATCTAGTTGCGTAAGTTGTTCCTGCAATTTGGCTAATTCTTCATAGTTGGTGCCATTATCTGCCATTGCTACCTGAACCATTTGTTTTTGTTTTTCCAACTCATCAATTTGTGGTTCAATTTTGTCCCATTCCATTTGCTCAGCATAGGTTAATTTATGTTTTTTTGTGGTAGTAGCAAGGTGCTCGCCATCATGTGGGTTGATTGTAACGGGATCTTTTTTAACACTACTCGTATTACTAATTTCATTTAATTGCTGCAAATAATCCGAATACAAGCCGTCATAATGCTCAATGTTGCCCTGACCGTTAAATATAAACAGGCGATCCGCCACTTTATCCAAAAAATAGCGGTCATGTGAAACCGTAATAACGGTACCCGCAAATGAACTTAAATAATCCTCCAATACGGTTAATGTTCCAATATCTAGATCATTAGTGGGCTCGTCCAGCAGTAACACGTTAGGTTGTGACATTAAAATTTTTAGCAAATATAACCGTCTTTTTTCGCCACCAGACAGCTTTCGGATTAAAGTACCATGCATAAATCGTGGAAACAAAAACTGTTCCAGCAACTGTGTCACATTTATTTGGTGGCCATTGCTGTCAGTTACGTTAGTGGCCACATCACTTAAATAATTAATCATTCGTTTATCTTCATCAATTGGTTCGGTTTGCTGTGTATAATAGCCCAGCTTAACTGTTTCACCAATTTTGATCACACCGCTATCCAGCTTCAATTTACCGGCAATCACGTTCAGTAAACTTGATTTACCGGCACCGTTTTCACCTGTAATACCGATTCTTTGCCCACCTTGAACCAATAAATCAAAGTTTTTTAGAATTACCCGTTGATCAAAGCTCAAATTGGCATTTTTTACCGAAATAACTTCTTTTCCCAGCCGTTGTTGGCCCAGATCAATTGACACATTTTGTTCCACTTGTAATTTGCCAACTGAATCTTCCAATTCATGAAAATTATTAATTCTACCTTTTTGCTTAGTTGAGCGAGCTTTAGCCCCTGTTTTCATCCACGCCAGTTCTTTTTTATATAACTGCTGCTGTTTGTGTTCAGTGTCGATTTCTTGTTCGACTCGCTCAGCTTTCTTTTGAACATAATCTTGGTAATTACCTTGATATTTATTTAATTGACCAAAAGATAGTTCCCAAATTTGATTGGCAACTTGGTCTAAAAAGTAACGATCATGAGTAACAACGATGACAGCACCACGATAAGCTGTTAAAAAGTCTTGCAACCACACCGTTGAATCCAAATCCAAGTGGTTAGTTGGCTCATCTAACAATAACAAATCTGGTGATTGAATCAATATTTGTGCCAACCCAACCCGCTTTTTCTGGCCACCAGATAGTGTGGCCACAGTTTGATTTAAGTCACTAATTTTCAATTGGGTCAGGATCGTTTTAACTTCGCTTTCGGTCACCCATGCATCCTCTTGGTCCATTTTGGCTTGTGCCGTTGTGTAATGTTGTAATGCTGCTGGTTCATTTGGATGCTCACCAAAATTTTGCAAGGCCACTTCATAGTCTCTGATTACAGTAAATATTTTTTGTGTGCCCGCAAAAACGGCATCTAAAATTGTTAGATTATCCTGTAATTCGGGTAACTGCTTTAAATATCCAATTGTGTAGTCATTTGGGGTAGTAATGGTGCCACTTTCAGCAGCAACTTGGTTACTAATCACGTTTAACAATGATGTTTTACCGCTGCCATTAGTCCCAATCAAACCAATTCGATCTTTTTCATTGATAATAAATGAAATTTGATCAAATAACACTTTCTCTCCGTATGTACTTGAAATTTCATCAGCACGCAATGTTTGCATAATTATCCCTCTTTTGCCATCTTCCGTGCAGCTTCAATTAATAGCCCGTGTTGATTGTCAATCGTGCCATTAACAACAGCTTGTTCAAGTTGCATCAATATAGTGCCAAGTTGAGGCCCAGGTTGTAATTCTGTCTCCTGGAGCAACTGCTTACCATCAATCTTTAATTCGCTTTTATTTTTAATCGGCAACGCATCGTAGTGTGCCAAAATATCATTTGTCTGCAATTCACCACCAAATAGTAGTGCAATTTTGTTTGCACTGACTAACCGGTCTCGCCCAGTTTGAAATAACATCATTGGCGATTGTTCTTCTTCTAGGATCTCGGTCACTGCTCGGACAATTTGAACCGTATCATTAATTACCTGGTTAGAGGTTTTCCAAGCTCGTAAGAATTGGCCGATCTGTTTGTTTTGGAAATAAAATGTATATGAAAGTAGTGCCCAAACTTCAGTTGATAAAGATAAATTCCACTCAGATAAAGTGGCCAGCTGTCGTAAATCTGCCTCAAATGGTGCCAACATTGGGCAATACTTAAACAATCCAGTAGTCACGAACACTTCAATTCCATCAGCCGGGTTTTGTCCTAGAAATAGTTTTTCGAGTTCTACTCGGGTTCGTTCAACAGCTATCTTAGCCAATAACGGCGCATTTGCTTCAATACCTGCCATCGTTTTAGATTCAATTTTAAAATCCAATTGACTGGCAAACCTAGCAGCTCGCATCATTCTTAATGCATCTTCATGAAATCGTTGCTGGGGAGTTCCGACAGCTCTAATAACCCCATTCTTAAGGTCTTTAAGACCATTAAAAAGATCGATTACCTCACCATTTTCGCGCATGGCTAACGCATTGATGGTAAAATCTCTGCGCTTTAGGTCTTCTGATAATGATCTAACAAATGTAACAGAATCTGGTCTGCGAAAATCTTGATACCCTGATTCAGTTCGAAAGGTCGTTACTTCATAACCTTCACCGTGGTCTAACACCATCACAGTACCATGATCAATTCCAGTATCAACCGTATGTGTGAATATCTTTTTGATCTCTTCTGGGTACGCACTGCTGGCAATATCAACATCATGGATGAGGTTACCGGAAATCGTGTCACGAACACTACCACCCACAAAATACGCTTCAAATCCAGCGGCTTCAATCTGCTGCATAATTACACGAGCACGCTCAAATTCAACTGGTAATTTTTTGATTATCATAATAAGTTTTCAAGTCCCACTAATAGTTCATGTTTATCCGTAATCTTTTCAATTGCAATTGCAACCCCACTCATAAACGATTGGCGGTCAAATGTATCCTGTCTAATGGTCAGGCCTTCACCTAACGAACCAAATAGCACTTGTTCATGTGCAACCAGTCCTGGCAAACGTACTGCATGAATTCGGATGCCATCATAGTCACCACCACGAACATTATCGAGTGTTTCTTTGGCATTTGGGTTCCCTTGTTCATGCGGTTTACGAACTTCACTAATTAATTTAGCCGTGCTCATAGCTGTCCCACTGGGAGCATCCAATTTTTGATCATGGTGCATCTCAATAATTTCAACGTCCGGCATATATTTTGCCGCTTGTTGGGCAAACTGCATCAACAAAACCGCACTGATACCAAAGTTAGGTGCAATTAAACCACCGAGTTGTTTCTTTTCAGCTAATTGTTTTAATTCTGTCACTTGCTCATCAGTTAATCCTGTCGTACCAATAACCGGGGAATATTCATGAGTGATCGCAAATTTAGTGTTAGTATACACAGATGCTGGCACAGTAAAATCAACCCACACATCTGCATCAATATTAATTTCATTTAGATCGTGAAAAACTTTCGTTGCAGCTGGTAGTTGAGGTGTGTCACCAAGTTCTGGTCCATAGACCCCAACCAGTTCAAAATCAGCATGTTGTTGTACCATTTCAACGGCTTTTTCGCCCATTTTACCTTGATAACCGGCAATTATTACTTTCGTCAAATTTATTCGCTCCAATCGATTAATTTCTTGTTTTATTTTAACAGATTTAGCGGTTGAAGTGAATGATTGTTCATGGTTTTGCGCTGCGGGTTGTGCAGCGTTTACTTTTTATGGTAAAGTTAAAGTAACTTTTAACATTTAACTAAAGGAGGCACCACCATGGATTATCCATATCAAAAGACTTTTCTCAACTACTTGCAGCAAAATGAGTTAGCTTCGATCACTCGTCATTCCTATGATCAGACTCTAACGGAATTATTTGCTTATTTAACTACTCATAACCAGGGCTTCGCCGCCAATCCCACCGTCACTAATATTTTCAATCGAGATATAACCCAATATTTATCAATGTTGGTCGAAGAACATCAGATTCAACCCACCACCTACAACAAATTGTTATCTCAAATAAATCGTTACTTCAAATTTTTATTCACTCATGGACTCACCTCAAATCTCCCCACACTTGAACTACATGGCCAGACTCGTTTTTCAAATGAAACTCTCCATCTGAAATGGCTGCAACTATTACCAACATTGCTGGCCGATGAAAATTTGCACTACTACACAAAGCTAACATTATTTTTGATTAGCAAGGGTTATCGGGTAAATGAGTTTATGCAACCTAATTTTTATCTTGAATGGCAGAAAATTACTATCACCGGTACGGTTGAACAACAATTCAAGACATCATTCACTAATTTTATTGTGCCACTGCAACGACGCCAGCATAGCGCTGATATATTTTTGAAACAGCGTTTAAACATTAATGAACCGCGATTAACCGTTCCGGGGCTTCACAAATATCTAAAACCAGACAGTCAATATGTTGGCTTTGATTTAACCCCCAAAAAACTGCAACAAAGTTATATTCTCCAAATGCTCCTTCAATTATCGGACCAGCCAGCTTCTGTCTTAGAGCAAAAATTAAATCTAGATCCACAATCATTACTTTATTATCAGCACTTATTAATTAAATGGCTGTAATTAAGAGCACAAAAAAAGATTAATCTGTTAACAACGGATTAATCTCTGCTCACTATTCATAATCTTCTAGCTTTAAAGCCATTTCAGCATCATCTGGTACTAACGCAACATAACGTTTAAGTTGTTGCAGCATCAGATCTAGTTCGCCATTTTCCCGATAAAAATAAACGGTTTGCTTCAAAAAAGTTGGATTTGTTTGAAACGATGGTTGTGCTGCTTGGTAGTACTGTGCTGCCAATTTAAAGTGGTCTAGTGCGTGATAAGAAATTGCCAAATTCCAATAAATTTGTGGATCCGTTTCATCAGCCGCCACATACGCCGCCAGTAACTTGATATTGTCCTCATGCCGATGCAATTTCAATAATAAATTACTATAATCTAGCGCAATTTCGATATTATCTGGATCCAATTCATGGCCCTTGGTTAAATATTGAACCATCAAATCTTCCTTGTCCAAATGACTAGCAACTTGTGCCGCTTGCTTGTAGAGCTGTTCATTGTACTGGTCCACAGCCAAACCTTCTTGCAACGTTGTTAATGCTTCTTCAAATTTTTCTTGTTTCGCATAGGCCTGTGCCAAGTAAGGATAGACCGAAGCGTACTGTGGGTCTTTATCTTGTAACGTGATGAATGTCTCAATTGCATCTTTAACCTGATTCAGTTGCAGTTGCGTAAAACCAGTTTGAAACAAAATATCAGTCGAGCGAAAATCGGGCTTCACCTGTTTCAGATATCCCAATGCCTGTTCAAATTTGCCACTCTGCGCATATGCAGTCCCTAATCTTCCTGCTAAATCAACCTGAGAAAAGCTTGTTGTGCCCAGTTTGATTAAATCAAAATAATACGGAATAGCAGGCTCGTACTGGCCCATCATAAAGTAAAACTCTCCCAATGCAAACAAAACCACCGGCTCAGTGGGCGCCAATTGATAAGCTGCCACTAGTTTTTGCTCAGATACTTCAAATAATTCCTGAGTTTGGTATAAATCAGCTGCCACCAACAGTGACTGCAAATAAGCATCTGAATCTGGCTTAATTTGTTGTAAATAAGATAATGCCTCATCATTGTTGCCCTCATCAATGGCAATGTCAGCTAGCGAAGTCCTCAGTTCATCTTCGCCTGGATAACGTTCTAATAATTTTAAATATGTCCGTTGTGATTGGCGTAAAAAGCCTAGGCCATACAGTTCTTCTGCCAAACTATACAACATATCATCATCGTCGTGACGTAATGCACTGGCAAAGGATTTCTTGGCATCATCTAACTGGCCAGCAGATAATTGATCCAGCATTTTTTCTGAAAAACTCATAATTGTTGTTCACCCTCTCAGTAAGTTACATGATACCAGTTATTGTTTGCTTTGCATGCAAAATAGCTTACGACACAAAAAAATCAGTATGGTAAAAACCACACTGACATTTTGAACACGCTAAACAATTTATTTAACAGCGTCCTTTAAAGCCTTACCTGGCTTGAATGCTGGAACCTTGCTTGCAGGGATTTGGATCTCTTGTCCAGTTTGTGGATTACGTCCCTTACGAGCGGCACGTTGACGAACTTCGAAGTTACCAAAGCCAATCAATTGTACCTTTTCACCTTTAGCTAATGATGCTTGTACTGAACCGAAGACTGCGTCAACTGCTGCAGTAGCATCCTTTTTAGTTAAACCAGTTGCTGATGCAACATTGTTAACCAATTCTGCTTTGTTTGCCATGTAAATTTCACCTCCCACCGAAGAAGTCGGGTATCATTTGACACCTATTTTTAGTGTTAATTTTGAGTGGTCCAAAATTAACGAAACAATAACGGTATTCCGTATTATTTCTAAAGATAACAGTATCATACGTAAACCTTACTGGCAAGGGGTTTTAAGACTTTTTCACCGAAAAACCATCGAAATCATAAAAAAATCTTAATAATTTGCTCAAATGGCGTCCCACTATAGCCTAAAGTGTTATTTACGACGACGTTCTATCAGATGAATCGGGGTACCTGAAAAATCAAATGATTGGCGAATTTGATTTTCTAGATAACGTTCATAAGAAAAATGCATCAAATCTGGATCATTTACAAACACAACGAAAGTTGGCGGCTGAATTGCTACCTGAGTGCCATAAAAGACACGCAACCGCTTGTTATTTTGAGTAGGAGTTGGATTAGCCGCAATGGCATCCATAAGAACGTCATTGAGCGTTGCCGATTTAATTCGTTTGGTATGATTTTGATACACTCGCTGAATCAATTTGGGCAACTTAGCTAACCGTTGTTTTGTTTCAGCCGAAACAAACACAATTGGTGCATAGCTCAAATACTGAAATTCCTGGCGAATGATGGTTTCAAAACCATCCAATGTATGCGTATTTTTATCAACTAAATCCCATTTATTAACAACAATGATCAAGCCACGACCAGCTTCATGCGCATACCCCGCAATTCGCTTATCTTGCTCTCGAATACCCTCTTCAGCATTCAAAACAACCAAAACAATATCACTATTATCAATCGCCCGCATGGCCCGTAACATGGCATATTTTTCTGTATTTTCATAAATTTTGCCACGCTTTTTTATCCCAGCAGTATCAACCATTGTAAATTTGGCACCATCATCAGAAGTAAACCGAGTATCAATAGCGTCACGAGTTGTGCCAGCTATGTTGGAGACAATCACTCGGTTTTCACCCAAAATGGCATTCACCAACGACGATTTGCCAACATTGGGTCGCCCTATCAAACTAAAACGAATACTATCGTCCTCGATTTGAGCTGCTTGAGTTGGAAATTTATCAATCACCGCATCCAGTAAATCACCAATACCGATTCCGTGAACACCGGAAACCGCGTATGGATCTCCGAAGCCTAAGGAATAAAAATCAAAAACCTGACTCCGTAATTCAGGATTGTCAACTTTATTGACTGCTAATACCACAGGTGTGTTTGAGCGATATAAAATTTGGGCCACCTGTTCGTCAGCATCAGTCACTCCAGTTTTAATATCAACCAGAAAAACAATCACATCTGCTTCATCAATTGCAATTTCCGCTTGTTGTTTAATTTGTGTTACAAATGGTTGATCTGAAATTTCAATCCCACCAGTATCAATAAGATTAAAATCTTTGCCAAGCCATTCTGCGTGAGCATATATTCGATCGCGAGTTACACCAGGTGTGTCTTCAACGATCGAAATTCGTTCGCCAGCAATCCGATTAAAAATCGCTGACTTCCCCACATTAGGACGTCCGACAACAGCAACAACGGGATTAGACATAAAAATCACCTGCTTTCTGACAAAAATGAAGCTGGGACAAACATCCCAGCCTCATTTATAAGATAGAATCTATTTTTCTTGACTATCTTTTAAGTCTCTTCCAATAATATCTCCGAGTGTAAAGCCACTCTCTTCTTCTGGAGCATCAGCAGACACGTTACTTGACTGGTGCTCTCTTGGCTCATGATTGCCAGAAACTTGTGGTTTTTCTTCTAGAGCCTTGATTGACAATCCTAATCGTTGTTGGTCAGGATGTACTTCTAAGACTTTAACTTGTACTTCTTGTCCTGGTGTTAAAACATCAGCCGGTGTGGCAATATGCTTATGTGAAATTTGAGAGATATGGACCAATCCCTCTACGCCAGGGAAGACTTCTACGAAGGCACCAAAACTAGTTAAACGCTTAACAGTTCCAGTTAGGACACTGCCTTCAGGTGCTTTTTCAGCAATATCATCCCAAGGACCTGGCAATGTTTGCTTAATCGAAAGTGAAATTCGCTCACGGTCTGGATCAACAGACAAAACCTTAACATTAATCTTCTGACCGGTCTTCAAAACATCTGAAGGCTTTTCAACTCGTTCATACGAAATTTCAGAAACATGAACTAAACCATCCACGCCACCTAAATCAACGAATGCACCAAAGTTAGTCATCCGAGCAACTGTACCTTCAACCGTTTGGCCTGGTTCCAAGGTTGCAAATAACTCTTTAGCTGCCTCAGCATGCTGTGCTTTAACAATCGCCTTATGTGACAAAATCAAACGATTTTCACTAGGTTCAATTTCAATAATTTGAAATTCAAGTGTTTGACCCTTAAATTGGTTCAAATCTTCAACAAAATGATCAGTAATCATTGATGCAGGAACAAAGCCCCGAACACCAGCATCGACCACTAAGCCACCCTTAACAACCTGAGTTACAGGTGCAGTAACAGTCTCACCTGCTTCAAATTTTTGTTGAATTTCATCCCAAACTTTACGGGCTTCCAACCGACGATGTGACAGTAAGTAACTGCCATTTTCTTTATCATTTCCAATTTTTGAAATTACTACCAAATCAAGGACATCGCCCACTTTAACCTGGTCATTTATATCTTCAACTGGCTTTGTTGATAACTCTTTTGCAGGGACTACTCCTTCAACCCCGGCACCTTCAATACCAACAATTGCTTGACGATCATCATCAATAGCAAGTACCTCGCCCTTGACAACATCCCCAACTTTTACTTCTTCGACGCTATTTAAAGCATTCAATAAGTCGTTTCTATCTTCGTTCTCAGCCATGAAAAAAATTTCCTCCTTGCAACAATTAGCTCTGTTTTCTATGATACCTAAAAACGAGCAATAAAGCTAGTATTTAGCTTAATTCATGTTGAATTTTCATAATAATTGTACTAATTTTTTTTACTACCTCATCAATCGACAACGACGTAGTATCCAGCAAAACGGCATCATCAGCCTGTTTTAAAGGTGAAATTGCACGGGTCGAATCCTTCTTATCACGAATTTCAATTTCTTCTTGTAACCGTGATAATGGTGTGTTGATTCCTTTTTTAATATTTTCACGATAACGACGAACAGCCCGTTCATGGGCACTGGCTACCAAAAATATTTTCACTTGGGCATCAGGTAAAACAGTAGTACCAATGTCTCGCCCATCCATAACAATGCCACCACGACTGGCGATCACGCGTTGCTGCTCTACCATTTCAGTTCGCACAGCCTCAATAGCTGCAACGGTTGAAACGTTATTTGTGATCTGTGGCTCGCGAATTGCTTGGGTGACTTCCTGTGTTCCAATGAAAACTTGCTGCACTGGATCTCCAGGTTTAAACGTAATTGTCGTATTTTGAGCAATTTTAGTGACTGCCTTGTCATCAGTTAATGCAACTTTTTCTTGTAGGGCAGCCAAAGTAATTGCTCGATACATGGCTCCTGTATCACAATAAATATATTTAAACTGTTGTGCCACTAATTTAGCAACTGTGCTTTTACCGGCCGATGCTGGCCCATCAATTGCTACTTGTAATGCCTTACTCATTTTTCCAGTCCACCCCTAATAAATTATTACTTAACCCTTAATTTTTGTCCCGGTTGCAACGTGGCACTACTGCTCAGCCCATTTAACGTGCGCAATTGATCAACCGTCAACCCATTGTTTACGGCAACACGATACAATCCTTGACCTGATGGCACAGTAATATATTTTGCTCCACTACTTGATGAGCTACTTGAACTGTCAGCTGAACTACTAGAGCTACTGGTTTTCTCTTTGCTACTAGATTTTTTTTTGCTAGTTTCAATACTGGTGGATGCTTCACTAGATGACGTCTTATTATTTTTTTTCGAGCTAGAGGAAGCCACTTGTTCTGTCGTACTTGGGTGATTAAATGAGTTTTGTCGATTAATAAAATAAACGACTGGTGTCGCCGCTAGTAGCACAATTATCACTACCAAGATTGTCGTTATCATCGAATTATGTGAATTTTGTTTGCGATGTTTAGTTCGCGATAAGTTACCTTCTTGATCCAGATCTTGATTATCGTTAAAGGTTTTTTCCCAAGGTTTATCCTCTTTTTGGGGTTGATCTTCACGTTTGTCATTCATCAAGAGAACCTCCTTTGATTTATTACATCTCTCTCATTGTAGCATATCAACTTTCACAATTTATTAAGAATTTTCAAAAAAAAGGGAATCTAGTTGCTGTAGCCAGTTAAACTGTCCTTTTGGGGGTACGATATAAGCTTCATTTTCTCGCTGCAGCCCTAATGTAGCAGCGCTCCACTCCGTTTGTTCACCATCACAGCAACCATCGTCATGCTGCATTGTGGTCTCGTCAAAATATGCTAGCACTAAGTTGCGCCTGCAATGCTCACTCATAATATACTGGAGCATGGCGTTCAACTGCTCTTTTTCTTGTTGTTTACGTTCGATAAAGCTTTGATTGATTCGCTCGGCATTCCAACCAGCTGATACATAAAAACTTAACAGTTCGCCACTTTCGCCAAGTTGATCAACTGTAACTCGACCGCTAACAAAATCAATTACTACTTGTGGGCTCGGAATTGTTAGCTGATTGAGGCGCTGTGGGATTCGTTCATCCCCATCACAATATAATAATATGGCAATGCTTTGGTTACCATCGCGCCCGGCCCGACCAATTTCTTGGACATAGTTTTCCAAATTGGCACAAAGATGATAGTGGATGACAAAGCGAATGTCATCTTTATCAATTCCCATCCCAAATGCGCTTGTAGCACAGATTATTTGTAATTTATTTTGCATGAATTGATGCTGAATTTTATAACGTGCTGTTTGGTCAATACCAGCATGGTAAGCCGCCACCGCTAAGCCCGTTTGTTCTTGTAACCAGCCGGCAATCTGGGTTGCTTGTTTGCGGCTGGAAAAATAAATAATCCCAGGGCCTGTGAGTTGCGTCACTAATTCCAAAAGCTCTTGGTTTTTGGCTTCACTAGTGCGTAACTTTTTTACTGCCATAAAAATATTTTCACGATTGACGGACCGAACTGCGGATTTGACTGATTGCTTGTCTAATCCTAATTTATCCAAAATATCTCGTTGGACCCGCTTCGTTGCGGTGGCCGTCAGCATCAACGTTGTAGGCTTTCCTAAGTGTTGTATTAACCCTTTAAGCATCAAATAGTGTGGTCTAAAATTCGGACCCCACTGAGAAACACAATGGGCCTCATCCACCACAAATAAACTGACACTAATTCGTTGCAATGCATCACTGACATTTTGTTGGGCCAATATTTCTGGCGATGCAAAAATGAATCGAAACTGGCTCAAATGTGCCAAAGTTGCTTGTCGCTGACTAACCGACTGCAACGAGCTCAACATTGTCACTGATTTTTCTCCATTACTTCTAAGGCGAGCAACCTGGTCTTGCATTAAAGACAATAATGGTGACACAATCACTACACTACCATTCATTAAATAAGCTGGTAGCTGGTAAAGCAAAGTTTTACCAGCACCCGTTGGTAAAACAGCCAATGTATTTTGACCGTTCATAACAGCCGTCACGACATCTAGTTGGCCTGGACGAAATGATTCATAGCCAAATTTTTGCTGTAAAAATTTTGTTAACTGCTGCTCACTGAGCATATTCTTGGTAGCTCCTCATTATTTGAAATAATCGAAAATAAAAAAATGATTGTCCATCACTTTTATCAGTGGCATTAAATTGCCATTGATCGACGTTGCCTTGATAATGTTGTTCCAACTGTTGCATGACCGGATCTGATAAAAATGTTTGAAACGGAAACTTCCTTGGTAAAAAAATCGCCACTTCTAATAAATGCTCTCGAATAGTGCTCAATTTCAAATGACGTGCTCGACAAATTTGCTCAATCGAATAGCCACGATTAAATAATTCATATGTAATTTGTGTGCTGTGACTAAGCGGTGTAGCTTGTATCAATGGAGCAATCAAATCATGCATTGGCCCAGTTTTGTCAACAAAAAAACCAGTTAACCCCGCCCACAAATCGCGACGGACCATTGTTGCATCAATAACTGGCAGTTCTAATTGCTCGGCGGCTTGTTCTGTTGACCAACCGGCTACCTTATGACCAACTAATTGCATGACCAAAAAATTAGCCTGTTGCTCTCCCAAGGTTGATAAAAAAGTTGTTAATTCTTGCTTGAATTGGAATACTAAATTTGACTTATTTTGTTGATGGAACCACAACTTGACGGCTCTTAATTCATCTCCATCAAATGATAACGGGGCATAATTTTTATTTTGAAAGCTATATTCAGATAGCACTTGTCCTGCTAGCAAGACCCGTTTTTCCATTTTGTCGATATCACCAAGTAGATAAAATTTTAGGAATTGCGGTCGCTGATGATGTTGCCAGAATTGCAATTGTGCCTGATAACCTGCTGAGGACAATAATACCTGATTTTGCGAAATATTGGCCAGCCCAGCCGCAACCAATTGGGATAGTTGCGCATCAAAATCTGCTCGCTCTAACTGTCGCATGCTGCCAAGCCACGGCAATATTTGATAACGCATTCCCCAAAACAGGGTGGTTACGGTTCGTTTATTATGTAAAATATTTTCAATCACTCTAATTCTACGGGACTGTTTTGCAGACAATAACGTTATCAAATAAGTCACAATAATTCCTCCAGTCATACCATTAAGCATAAAGAAAAGCCTAGCAAATTGCCAGACTTTCCATGGAAATTAATTATTATATTTGTTTGGCTAACCAATGACTCATTCTTTTACCAATTAACATGAAGACGACGCCCACTAAAATTCCCTTAATTAAATTAAACGGAGCGACACCAATTAAAATCAACTTAGGCAGTGAAATTGTTAGTTTCATTCCTAAAACCTGCATGTAAACTGGCATTACTACCAGCCAATTTAGCACTGACATCACCACAACCATTGTCACTGTTGATGCCACAATTCCAATTACATAGCGCCGATTGACACTCCATTTTTTATGTGCAAAAACCCAGTGAAACGGCAAAATTAATGTCAACGATGCAACAAAACTACTAATAATCCCAATAATTTCTGGCAACGACATCCCATAGACAAGTGCATGTAGCACACACTTCAACGCCGTAACAATGATTGCGCCCACCGGTCCGTAGATTAGTAATCCTAATAAGACGGGAATGTCTGAAAAATCAATCTTGAGCCATGGTGCAATCGGTAAAATCGGAAATTCAATAAACATTAATAAAAATGCAATTGCTCCCAACAAAGAAATACTGACGGTCCTGCGAATTCCTAACACTTTCATTCTAATATGCCCCCGTAGAGGTCATCTTCAATGAAGTTGAGTTTCTGCAAATAAAAAACGCAAATCAAAGAAAAGATTTACGCCAATTGTTTACGAAAATCTTCTTTATACCAGACTATACTGTCGGCACCTGGGATTCCACCAGATTCAGCTGCTTATTCAGCAGGTCGCGGGCTATCACCGCCGGTCGGGAATTACACCCTGCCCTGAAGACGAACCTATTCATTTTTTATTTGTGCAACCACAGTATAGCAAAACATCTAATTTGTGACAATGATTGTAGCTTATAATTTGCGTAATTGTTGTACTTCACTAGTTTTGAGTTTTCGCCACTGACCACCTGGTACACCCTGCAACGTCAAAAAACCATAACTTTCTCGGTGTAGCTTCAAGACTTCATGTCCAATCACCTGAAACATCTTTTTCACTTGGTGATTACGCCCTTCATGAATCGTGACGGAAATAATCGCCGTCCCTTTTTTATAGTCTGTATTCAGCACCTTCGCCTTGGCCGGTTTTGCTTTACGACCATCAATTTTAACGCCTAATCGTAATTGTTTTAACTCATCGTTAGTTGGAATGCCTTTAACTTTGGCAACATATGTTTTGTCCACTTCATACCTAGGGTGAGTCAATTTATTTGCTAACTCGCCGTCGTTAGTTAACAACAATAATCCCGTAGTGTCGTAGTCTAACCGCCCAACAGGATAAATTCTAGTAGTCACCTCATCAGCCAAGATATCAGTCACAGTCTTACGCCCTTTTTCATCATGTACAGATGAAATCACACCACGAGGTTTGTTTAATAAATAATAAACTAGCTTTGAGCGGCTCAATGGCACGCCATCAACCATCACTTCATCCTTATTCGTTACTTTAGTACCTAATGTAGTGACCAGCTGCCCGTTAACCTTAACGTGGCCAGTCGTAATTAATTCTTCTGATTTACGGCGTGAAGCAACCCCTGCCTCAGCCATCACTTTTTGTAGTCGTTCCATCATTTTTTTCCTCACGTTTTCGATTTTCAAATGCTTGTAAAAATAAATCACCAGTCAACTCTTCGGGAGTCAACTCAGTTTGTTGTTCTAGCGGTGGTAATTTTGACAGATCTGTTAAGCCAAAATAGTTTAAAAAATAACTACTTGTAACATACAAAAACGGCCTGCCCGGTGCATTCAAGCGACCCTTTTCTTCAATCAAATTACGCAAAACTAATTTTTGCACCGAAGCAGAACTCTGAACCCCCCGAATGTCATCAACTTCCAGCCTCGTAATTGGTTGTCGGTAAGCAATAATAGCTAATACTTCTAATAATGCCTGTGACAGTGGCGCTGTGAGGGGAACTTCAAAATATCTTTTAACCACTGGTGCAATTTCTTTTTTTGTTGCTAACCGATATGTCTGGTCACTAGTTAACAGTGTCAGGGCGCAGTCTGGATCTGCCTGATATTTGTCAGTTAATTTTTCTAACATCAACGTGATTGCCGGCCGCATAAAACCGGTAATATTTTCTAAATCAGTCAATGTGACTCCTTCGTCACCACTAATAAATAATAAACTTTCAATTTGTTGCAAGTTGGTCATGGGCAAATTCCTCACTTCGTGGCCCAACCGATAATGTCAGTGGACTAAATAAATCAGTTTGTTTGAGTAACACAGCCTGATGCTTAGCTAATTCTAACACAGCTAAAAAAGTGGTTACTAAATCATCAAGGACCACCCCTACATCAAATAAATCATCAAATGCGACGGTGCCCCGTAAAACGCGATTAAAAACTTCATCAATCCTAGCTGTGATGCTGATTGTTTCACTCTTAACCGTTTGATTAACTGGTTGAGCTAATCGTTTTCTTTTAACGACCTGCGAAAATGCATGCTGCAGCTGGTCCAATGTGATCCCTGGCGCAATTTTTGCTCCCACAACGCCAGCAGGAATCGCCACCGCCTCACGTGTAAACTCTAACTGTCGTTCCTGTTCTTTTTGTTTTAATTCTGTTGCCACTAATTTATATCGTTTGTATTCCAGCAACTGGTCTACCAATTCTTGGCGTGGATCGGCTGGTTCTTCATCATCTACTGGTTCTGCTTCAATCGGTTCACTAGGTAATAACATCTTACTTTTAATTGACATTAAAGTAGCCGCCATCACCAAATATTCACCTGCCACCTCTAATTGATGATCTTGCATTTGATGTAAGTATTCCAAATATTGCGATGTAATGGCTGTAATTTTAATATCATAAATATCCATTTCAGCGCTGCGAATAAGGTGTAATAGCAGATCTAATGGTCCCTCAAAATCGCTCACTTTAATTGTGGGTTGTTTTAGATTTGATGGTTCTTGTAACTTATCCATGCAATGTTTTCCCCCAATTTGTAATTACCGGTTGTGTGGCCATCGTACCCAGCAATTTTTTATCAGGATACAAATGATGAATACTAGTCAACAAGCCAAAAATGTTGCGACCAGTTCGTTCAGTTGGTGTAAAGGACAATCGTCGCACCAAAACAAAATTTACTCCCACTTCTAAACAAACAATGCCAATAAAATGTTCAGCCTCATTGCGCCACAAATACATTGATCGCTGGTCACTTTGCGTAAACCATTTCATTTCCATTTTCAAATGGTTTAAATCCTTCAACTCCGGAATAAAAGAAAGTAGTCCCATTGCAATTTTTTCATAGTCATTTCGGTACTGAATTAACATTTAAGCACTCCTTGAATTACCAATCAATAATTACGCCCGTGGATGATATTTTTGGTAAACTTCAGTTAATCTTTTTTGTGAAATATGAGTATAAATCTGAGTCGTTGAAATATCAGCATGACCTAATAATTCCTGCACCACCCGCAAATCTGCTCCGTTTTCCAAAATATGGGTCGCAAAAGAATGCCGCAACGTATGGGGCGTTACATTTTTATTAATGTTAGCCTGACGAACTAAACTTTTTAAATTTTTCCAAATCCCCTGCCGCGTTAATTGGCGCCCATGGGCATTTAAGAAAACAGATTGGCTTGCTTGATCCTTGAGCAATGCAGGACGAACAGTCGTCAAATATCGCTGCAGCCAATCAATTGCCACTTCGCCAATCGGAATGATTCGTTCTTTATCACCCTTGCCTAACGGTTGAATCAACCCCATCTCTAAATGAAGTTCATCCAAAGTTAAATTGACCAATTCACTCACGCGCAATCCAGTGGCATACATCACCTCTAAAATAGTACGATCGCGAACGCCCAATTTTTTGGTTGTGTCAGGGGCCGCTAACAAACTGTCCACTTCAGTTGTTGTTAATACTTGGGGTAAATGGTGGCCGCTCTTAGGCGTATCAATTTGAAGCATTGGATCGGCGTTAATTTTATTTTCATTAGCTAAGTACCGAAAAAATTGACGCAATGACGAAACAACATGGACTACAGACGTTTTGGCCATTTGAGCTTGCTGCAGTGTTGCTAAATAGTTCAGTACAGTATATCGATCGACCGTGGTAAAACTTGCAATTTGCTGCCCGTGCAAATATTGCGAAAAAGCAACTAAATCCTGTCGGTAACTCACCGTAGTGTTGTGTACCAGTCCTCGTTCTACCCTGAGATAATGTAAATAATCCTCAATTTCATCGTTCATTTTGTTCACCAACTACTGTTTGAGTATTAGCTGTCCATCTTTTTGCTCAACTAATCTAGCCTTTAATAAATGCCCAATAGCTCGTTTAAATTGACCTTTACTAATACCAAACACCTCACGAATGTCATCAGGTGCCGACTTGTCCGTGTATGGCAACTGATTAGTATCAGAATGTTGCAACATTGCCAAAATCATGGCTGCGTCGTCAGAAATGGCCTCATAAGCTCTCGGTTTCATTGACAAATTAAGCGTGCCATCAGGGCGAACCCCGATCACTCGTACTTTAACGTGCTCACCTAATCGTGGCTCTTGTTCCCGTTCGTCTGGATGAATAAAGCCCAAGTAAAAATCATCAGTCAAAACCAACGTACCGACTATTTTAAGCCGATAAACAGTTGCAAACATGTCTGCATTCATTAATTTTTCATCCGCCCGGTTAGAAATGGCGGTATAAATATCTTCATCTGCCAATTGACCCCACAAGCGATTCTTAGCATCCACTTTGAGTGCCATCAACAAGCGATCCCCTTTTTGGGGCCACAGTGGTTTAACTGTTGATAAGTCGTCTAACGACACAACAATATCCTTGTTTGGTAGGCCAATATCCACAAAAACGCCCAAATCACGGCGCACTGAAACCACCGTGCCGTAATCGTAATGGTCCACTAAAACAGATGGAATTTTGAGTGTCATCTGCAATGTGTGATTTTCATTTTCGTACACAAATCCCCGAATTTGACCACCAACATGGAGCGGTTGGTCACATTCTTCTTTTGCTAAACTATACGTCACACCATCTTTGTCTTGTTGAACAAAATAATAGTCATCATTTTCATCAGTCATAATCGCTGTAATAACAGTTCCTAGAGCATTATTCATTTATTATCCCTCAAATTCTATAGCTACCTATCATTCTACACGTTTAATCTCCATTTTAAAAGAATCTT
>NZ_AWTT01000036.1 GCF_000876205.1 Paucilactobacillus wasatchensis
GAAAATTTAGATAATAAAATTAAAAACCAGCCATCCCTTTTTAGGAATTGACTGGTTTTATTTAATTCTCTCAAAAATACGGCTAATCATCTTGGTGAATTTCACGCAGTAATACTTCATTGATACCGATATTATTAGGCTGCGACAGTGCATATACCACCGCATTCGCAATTGTCGTTGGATTAATCCCACGATTTTCTTCCACATCTTTTAACTCCGCCCGTGTTTGTGGATCACTGGACGTTTGGTATAAATTAGTATTTACGGCTCCTGGCGAAATAATAGTAGATAAAATATTATTACCAATTTCTTCTTGGCGTAAACCATCCATGATTGCTCGCACTGCAAATTTAGTAGCCGAATAAACCGCAAAACGTGGGTTAATTACGTGGGCTGAATTCGATGCGGTGGCAATAAAATGGCCACTACCCTGTTCATGAAAAATGGGCAGCGTCGCCTTAATACCGTGTAAAACACCCTTAATATTAATATTCACCATTGCATTAATTTCCTCGATGCTTAAATTATCGAGTGTTGCAACTGGCATCACCCCTGCATTACTATATAACACATCGACTCGTTTAAATTTATCTTTTGTGGCTTGAACCAACTGCTGCATATCTGCAAATTTAGTTACATCAGTCACCTGATAATCAGCCACGCCACCGTCTGCTTTAATTTGCGCCACAATCGCTTTTAATTGTGCTTCTCGTCTGGCACCGAGCATCACTTTGGCACCTAATTTAGCTAACTTAACTGCCGTCGCCTTGCCAATTCCAGATGATGCTCCCGTAATTACAACTACTTGCCCCTCAATTGTCATTGTTCCATCCCCTCATATTTTCTTGTATCAGCTTAGCATATTTACGTAATAATTTGAAAGCGCTTTTAAATAAAATTACGATTGCAACCATAATCATGCTGCTAAATGAATTATTTTGGAACACTGCTTTTCACTTCCAAGGACTACCTTATCAATGATATAATTATTCTACACTAATACACAAATGACATGAAAGGTTGTGGACGCCTTGGTCTTGTGACCAACCGACCAAACATAATTAATCAAAATAAAACGACAGGTGGAATATAAATTAAATGATTGATGATGACCCGCATAGACAAACAACTAACAACGAACAATGGTGGCAACTGTCATCAGCTGAACTAGCAACTAAATTACAAACCGACCCCGAGACTGGACTGAGTCGTGCAGCCGCACAAGAACGTCTGGTTACTAATGGTCGCAATGAATTAACCGCTAAGAAAAAATCTAACTTCATTCGCTTTATTAAACAATTCAACAACAGTATCATTTACATCTTAGCCATCGCTGCAGTAATCACCTTCTTAATGCATCACTACTCTGATTCAATCGTTATTGCACTGGTTATCTTTGCCAACGCGATTATCGGTTATGTGCAGGAACGGCAGGCTGACGATGCACTCGCAAAAATTAGTGAACTATTGATTTCAAAAAACTTTGTCATTCGAGACGATGAAAAACTGGAACTTGATTCTCGTGACCTTGTTGTCGGTGATCTAGTCAACCTCGAGGCTGGGGATGCAGTTCCGGCTGATATTCGACTCATTTCAGCTGATAATTTTAGCGTGCAAGAGTCATCCTTAACAGGTGAATCAATCGCCGTAGAAAAAATTGATACACCCCTGGAACAAGCAAAACTGGCAATCACAGCCCAAACTAATATGGTGTTTGCCTCCACTCTAGTAACCACAGGCTCGGCACTTGGAATTGTCACTGCAACTGCTGTTGATACTGAAATTGGGCAAATTCAACAGTCTGTGAGTGCGGTTAAGGAACAACCAACACCATTGATGCGCAACCTCAATAAATTAGGATTCGGTTTATCCGTGGCAATTTTAATTGCCGCCGTAGCATTATTTATTCTTGGTTGGGTCACCAAAGTCTACAGTCTACCCGCCTTGTTAATTGTAATTGTTACCATGGTCGTAGGTTCAATGCCAGAGGGGTTGCCTGCCAGTACGTCCGTTGTGCTCGCAATGGGCACTCGGCAAATGACGAAGAAAAATGTGATTGTTAAAACCTTACCAGCTGTAGAAACACTTGGGGCCGTTGACATTGTTAACACCGATAAAACTGGGACACTAACCAAAAATGAAATGACTGTCACGGTAGTAACGACTAAGGATCGTGTTTATACTGTTAGCGGTGTCGGTTACGATACAGAGGGTAACCTTGATCTTGAAGGTCAGTTGCAGTACAACGGCCAATCAGTTGAATGGACTAGCGATGAACAAATGCGCTGGCTAGTCAACATTGCTGGGCAAACAACGGATGCACAACTCCATTTTGAACATGGTGTTTGGGAAGTCACTGGTGAACCAACTGATGGCGCCCTAACGACTCTATATAAAAAGTTAACTGGCGATTACCCAGATTCAGAGCCAATTGACTCTTTGCCATTTGATTCGGCAATTCGATTTTCGGCTCGCTTAGTTGATTTTGAGGGCCAACGGATATTAATGCTGAAAGGTTCACCCGCAACAATTATCAACATGGCAGCAGACAACGGCATGGTGGTTGATGAAACATACTGGAAAACACAAATGGCTAAAATGACCGCTGAAGGATTACGAGTGGTAGCATTAGCTTACCAACCGGTGCCAGCTGAAACCCAAACGATTGATTTAGAAAAAATTGACACCAACATGACCATCGCCGGCATGGTCGGCATGATTGATCTGCCACGAGAAGAAGTTGCGCAATCAATCCTGCAACTACGCCAAGCTGGGATCAAAGTCAAAATGATTACTGGTGACCACCCTGACACAGCGCGTGCCATTGCAGCCAATCTCGGATTAGATGATCGCATTAGTGCGATTACCGGACCAGAAATTGACGAAATGTCACCGGCAGAATTACAAGCAAAAATTGATAATTACAATGTTTTTGCAAGGACAACACCAAACAACAAATTACAAATTGTTAACGCCCAGCGTGCTAATGGGCACGTGGTTTCCATGACTGGCGATGGTGTTAATGATGCTCCTGCCCTTAAACAAGCTGATATTGGTGTCGCAATGGGCATTAAAGGGACGGAAGTAGCAAAAGAATCAGCCAACATGGTCCTAGCCAACGATAAATTTACAGATATCGTGGCTGCTGTCCGCGAAGGCCGGCACGTTTTTGATAATATTAATAAAACGATTCGGTTTTTACTGCCGACTAGTTTTGCAGAAGGGTTAGTCGTTGCTTTCAGTATATTGTTAGGCCAAGAAATGCCACTTTATCCGACACAATTATTATGGATTAACATGGTGTCAGCATTGACGATTCAATTTGCGTTTATCTTTGAGCCTCCAGAAAAAGGAATCATGATGCGTGGTCCTCGTTCAGTCAAGTCCGGTATCCTATCCAAAATGGATGTGGTTGAAATCGTTTATGTATCAGTCCTGATCGCTGGACTGGGCTTAGTCGCATTCGATTGGGTTACCAAAATGGGAGTTTCAACGGTAATTGGTAGCACCATGGCATTGAATATCATCATATTTGGCAAAATTTTCTACTTGTTCAATATACGGAATTCGTTTCCTGTAATTTCAAAATACTTTTTTCAAAACAAAATGGCGTTTTACATCATTGGGATCTTGATCCTGTTGCAAATGGGCATTATCTATCTGCCATTTATGCACAAGATCTTCCATACCACTAGCGTTAACTTCTTTTACGGCTGGTTTATCCCAATTATCGCAGGGATAATCGTTTTGTTCATCACAGAAGTGATCAAATTAGCCCGGATTGAGTACCGCAAACATGGCGCCAAAAAGGCTGAACGTTTTACTAAAGAATAATATATAAAGCAAAGAGGCATAGAATTTACCCACTGGGTAATCCTATGCCTCTTTATTTAATGTCTCTCATCACTACCAATTACCAACCAACATTATTCATTTCTGCTGGCAACTCAATCTTCCCCTGTTCTAATTCGTTAAATACTTCATCTAGTTTTTGAATCGATGTTTCTAATTGAGACTGCGTAATCACCAGTGGTGGCTGAAATCTGAGGATGTTACCCATCAATGTCACAAGTACCAACCCTTTTTCAAAAGCGCGATAGATAATTTTTGTTGCTGCCAGCGCATCTGGTGTTTTAGATTCCTTATCCGTTACAATTTCAATTCCACCACTCAAGCCATACATCCGCACATCCCCGATAAATGAGTATTTAGTTTGCAGTTTTTTAAAAGCTTGTTTGGTAAATTCACCATCACTTGCCGATTTTTCGACCAGACCATCCTCAATCATATCTAACGTAGCTAAGGCTGCAGCACAACAAATTGGATTGCCTGCCGTCGTAAACAAGTGTGCTGGAGCGTCAAGTGCTGCCATCACTTTCTTTTTCCCAATCACCGCACTCAATGGCATCCCTGCGGCAATTGATTTGCCAACGGACATCAGGTCGGGCTCAATATCAAAATTATCAATACTCCACATTTTGCCGGTTCGTCCTAGTCCCTGGTTAACTTCATCCACTGCAAACAAAATACCATTCTTCTGACAAAAATCATAGACTAGATGGATATATTCAGCTGGCGCCTTCACAATGCCACCATCGCCTTGAATAGGTTCGATCAGAACTACCGCAGTTTCATCTGCCGGTAAATCAGTTTCAAATGGTCGTGTAAACTCGGCAAAATATCGTAACGAAATTTCATGTTCTGATTCATTTTGATAGTGTCGATAAGTATCCGGAAATGGCACATGCACTACATTCGGTAGCATGGATCCAATTTTACGGGTCATATTTAAACTAACACCAGATAACGTTTGTGAGCCATACGTAGAGCCATGATAACTATTCATATACGAAACAACGTAGGGTCGGCCCGTGTAAGCACGAGCAAATTTAATAATGGCATCATTAACATCTGCACCAGAATTGCCAAATGCTACCATCTTTTCAGAATTACCCGGCGCTAATTTCGCCAATCGCTGTGCCAATTCTTGACCAGGCTCATGATGAAAATATGCCGGTGTATAGTGAATCAATTTGGCCGCCTGCGTTTGAATTGCTTGCACTACTTTGTCAGGTGAATGGCCAACATTAATCGCTGAGGCACTAGCTAATAGATCAATATATTCATTGCCGTCAACATCGACCAGCGTTGCCCCGTGGGCGTGATCGACCACCAAATCAAAGTAATTAATCCGCGCAGATTTAGCATAGTGTTTATTTTCCTCGGCAATTAGTTCATGGGCCTTATTTGTTTTTGCATTCATTTATCTGGCTCTCCCAAGTCAATTTGTGCTCGCAAAAGATACGCAAGATTTTAATCCTATTTTAATCTAATGTCAATTTAATTAATTTTTTGATGAAACCGATTATTTAAGTTTATCAATCGCTTGTTTTAATGCTTGTAGCTCTGCTGTATCAGAATCAGCAGCAGCCATTAATCGATCGTACTTTAGTTGTAATAATGGTAATTTACTGGGCTGTTTTGCATGCAAGACTATTTGTTGCGGATCAATTAACGTTTTCTCACGAAACATTAATGTTCGGGTCACAACTTGGGTCCGAAATGTAAGATCATGAGAAACTAATAAGACGGTGCCAGGATAATTAATTAAATAGTCCGCCAATGCGGTCAGTGCCTGACGGTCAAGAAAATTAGTTGGTTCATCTAAGATCAAAAAATTACTACTACTTAATAAAATACTCAGCAGCTGCAATTTAACTTGTTCGCCGCCACTGAGTTCACCAATTAATCGCGAATAAAACACTTGGTTGATACCAAAAGCTCCCATTATTTGTCTCGAACGGACATCATCTAAGACACTCGCTTGCTGGATAAATGCCCAGACTGACTTTGCTTTTGGTAATTTAGTAATATCCTGATTAAAATACACCACTCGAGCATGTTGTGATAACTGAGTGTGCATTTGTCCGTTTAACATCGCCTTAATTAAGGTCGTCTTACCAATGCCGTTCGGGCCAACTAGAGCAATTCGTTCACCTGGTTTAATTTGAAAAGTAACTTGCTGCAACAATTTTTTGCCGTTTCTACTCAAATCTAAATGATCCACATGCGCGACCGTCTTGCCTGTAAAAACTGGGAAATCAGAGGCCATCAATTTAACTGACGAGCCCTGAAATGGTTTAGTAACATCATTTTGTTTGTGTGCTCGCTTTTGTAACGCGTGAGCACCACGTTCCATTTTACCGGCATTTTCTTCGCGAGCTGATTTAGTTTTCGTTAGCTCTACTTGCCCCATCTTGTGATTACCTCGCCTAATTCTTGCTGCTTTTTCATGACGTGCTTGAACCGCTAGTTTCAATTCATGCTCTTTTTGATGCTACCGTTGATACTCACGGAATTGAGAAGCTTGGTTTTGATTATTTAACCGTTCGAACTCTGTCAAACCACCATCAAACTGCTGATATGCATGATTACTGACGGACCATATTTTAGTAGCTACCTGTTTTAATAAATGCTGATCATGCGAGATTAACAATACTAAACCAGCAAAGTGTCGTAATTGTCCGATTAGCCAGTCTTGATGTTCTTCATCTAGATTAGCGGTGGGCTCATCTAAAATCAGGATCGCCGCATGTTGTGCTAA
The DNA here is from genome assembly GCF_000876205.1 of Paucilactobacillus wasatchensis. Lineage (GTDB taxonomy): Bacteria > Bacillota > Bacilli > Lactobacillales > Lactobacillaceae > Paucilactobacillus > Paucilactobacillus wasatchensis. The sequence continues at coordinate 6,605 of NZ_AWTT01000036.1, forward strand.
TGCAGTTCTAATGTTAGTAATCGTTGTCTGCCCGCCACTTTGATCCACTAACGGATTGACCTGACGTACTAGCACAACCGATCCCTGCACTAGCCGCTGACCATCGAAATCTGGATCTTGGTTTGCAATAATTTTCATTAACGTTGTTTTGCCGGCACCATTGTTGCCAATAATGCCAACAATTTCACCAGTATGTGCGGTTAAATTGGGCGCCTCAAATAATATTTTACCGTTAACGACCTTGGTAATTTGTGTTAATTTAACTTGTGCCATTCATTTGTCCCCCTTTGGTTGGAAGCAAATTAGAAAAAAATGGCAAACAAATAGCACACCTTAAAAAAGTGTGCTGACTATTTTAGTCTTAGTCCGCACGCATCTAATCAGCTCCAACAAAACAAACTCCACCTGTGGTTCTTAATTCTCAGGTAAAATTTAACTGTCAAAAATGATTAGATGCGCATTGGCCTAAATACCCCATTCTTCTTAATTACCAATAATATAGCATGCTAATATTTGAAAAACAAGCCTATTAATTCAATTAGTATGTTACAACTATCACTAATTATGGCATTCTAACTGATTTTTTTTTCAGTTCTTCTTTTTCTTCATGGCAAATCAAATCTAATGAAAATTCTGCTGCTTGATTTTCCATCTCTAATCGTTCTTTTAATTCATCTTGGTTTAAATGGTGCATCTAACATCATCCTTTCCTTGGTCTGTTCACTTCTAACATTATCTTAATTATACCTAGCAGATTTGAAAAAAACATGAATTTTAATTAAATTATTATCGTTTCTATAATTAAATATTTAAAATAAGTACAAAAAAACCGCCAATTTTTAATATTGGCGGACTTTTTCGGAAGAACCATACGACTTTGCAATCATTGAATCTTTAACTTCTTCCGCAAAGTTGTTATTTGACATCCCCTGGCGCACGCTGGTGACTACTTTCATCCATTTATGATTTCGATATTTAGAGTCACTCTTACGCTGCTGCTTGTCTACTCAGCTTTGACATCCAGAAAACGCTTCTCGATCTAGGAACTCAAGTCTTCACTCACTTAGCTCCAATACTGCAATGCGAGAACTATTTGGCCTTCCTCAATTAGTACTATAGCATATGATGAAAGCGATTACAACTATATAACTCTACTTTATTTTTTCTTAATATTTGTCCGATAACAGACGCATTAATTAATGTTCAGCTTCATTAATATCATCACTCAAAGTTTTTAAATCCAGATTTTTTGCTCTGAATTCTGTATTATTAATTGGTAAATGCTGAACCAAGTTTTCCAATACTTGAACGGAAATCTCAGCTTGGTCAATGGTAAAATCTAAAATGTGACCGCCAAAATTACGTGTTGTATTAATAAAATGCCAATGAAAACCGCCAACTGTTGCTCCCTGGAACAGGTGCGGTGCAAAATAGCCCACCACTGTACCACTAACTTGATCCGCATTAAATTCTGGTTGAACTCTAGTTGCTGCAGTTAAGTTTGGAAATGGCCGTTCTTGTTTATTCACTGCCCGAGTATGCATATGGCTAAACGTACCATCAATCCGTAAGCCGACGAAAACATTATCCATTTTCATCTCAGTTTGAATTTGTTGCTTCAGTTGCTCATCAGTCACGCCCACCACTGAACGTTGCTCCTGCGCATCCATGAAATGGACAGACGCAAACGGAACCTTCGTATCGGGAGTTAAGGGAACCACAGTACCAGAACCTTGTACTTTATATGCTTGACCATCGACGATTACCATCTCACCATCTAAGCAATCAGCTGTACCGATGCCAGTGTCACCATGTTCCAATAACTCCCCGAGTGGCAATGTCCCTTCAAATAATCCTGCTACTAACATTGCTAATGTACCGTGTTGGTACAATGTTGTCGTATCTCTCAAAATACTACCTCCTCAAAAAATAACTCATCGATTAAAAATAGAGCTAGCGTGTTTACCACCTCTAACTCTACTCCTTTTAATGACTGTTTAAAATTGATCAGCTAATAGGGTTTGACCTAACTCTGAATTATGTGAATAGTCGATTGGAATATCAACAACGACCGGACCTTCAGTTGCAAACGCCTTGTCCAATACCTCACCTAACTGATCTGGGCTTTCAACGCGCAATCCAGTTGCACCAAAACTTTCGGCGTACTTAACGTAGTCGACTGGGCCAAATTTGACCGCAGCGTCCTTACCATACTTCATAATTTCTTGGAATCGGACCATATCGTAATACCCGTCATTCCAAATCAAATGAACAGTATTTAGTCCTAAGCGAACGGCCGTCTCTAATTCTTGTCCTGTAAAGAGAAAACCAGCATCACCCGAAACCGAAACGGACTTCGCATTTGGCCAGACCAACGCAGCCGAAATGGACCATGGCAGTGCGACTCCGAGAGTCTGCATACCATTACTAAATAGTAAGTGGCGTGGTTCGTAACTGCGAAAATGGCGGGCCATCCAGATATAATGACTACCAACGTCAACAGAAACGGTCATCTGGTCATTAACGCGCCGCTGTAATGCTTCAATAACGGCTAACGGGTGATTTAAATTATCCTTACCTGTAGGAGCAGTTTCTTGTTGATCGGCTTCAATTTCGGTATGCAAGTCTTGCAAATACTGCTTTGATTCAGCAGCTGGTTGATAGTTTTCAACTTGGTCTGCTAAATGCGATACAGTAGCCGCAATATCACCGATTAATTCAGTGGTGGGTTGGAAATTCTTATCCAACTGTGGCGCAGTCGAATCAATGACAGTAATCACAGCCTCTTGCTCTGCGTTCCAGTTACGAGGCTCGTATTCAATGGCGTCATAGCCAACTGTAATAACCAAATCAGCATGCTTCAATAACTTATCACCTGGTTGATTACGGAATAAACCGACCCGGCCAAAGAAATAATCCTGTTCCAATTCATGTGAAATAATACCGGCACCTTGGAACGTTTCAACAACTGGGATACCAGCTTTTTTAACTAATTTACGAATGGCGGCAGTGACATCTGGGGACGATGCACGCATACCAACCAGTAATACTGGTAATTTAGCTGTTTTAATGCGGCGGACCAATTCCGCAATTGATTCACCACTGGCCAGTCCTAATTTAGGGGCGTCCAATGGCGGCAATGCAGCGGTTGTGACCTTAGCGTCATCAACATCTTGCGGCAAACTAATGAAACTGGCTCCCTGCTTGCCTTCAGTTGCTGATTGAAACGCATTAGCAACCACTTCAGAAATGTTTTCCGGGTCACCAATTTCAGCACTGAACTTAGTAATGGGATCAAATAATTCTTTGTTAGGCATACTTTGGTGGGTCTGACGGAATAAATCTTTTAGTGGTACCTGACCAGAAATCGCAACTACCGGATCACCTTCTGCAGTAGCAGTAACAATTGGAGTTGCTAGATTACTAGCACCGGGACCTGACGTGGTTGCAACCACTCCTGGTTCGCCAGTTAATCGGCCAATGCCAGAGGCTAAAAAACCGGCATTTTGTTCGTGCCGTGTCACAATTAGTTGGGGTGCCTTAGGGTTCTTAGGATGATCGAGTAACTCAAATAACCGGTCAATCTTTGCACCTGGAATTCCAAACACATATTTAACCTGATGATTAATTAAACTTTCTACTAGTGCATCTGCACCATAACGTTGTTCGTCTACCAAATTAATTCCTCCCTTATACCTTTTGGTAATTATTACTAGACTACCACTTTTTGTTTTAATGCAAAATTAGTTTTTCCGCTTGTGAAATAATGTGAAAATCAAAAAAGTTGCTATGACCCGTTTTCTTGCCATAAAAGGTTTTACAACCGCTTTACAAAAATAATTATTGCACATTTAAATTTTCACATGATTCCAAATGTTTGGCAAACTTTTCATTATAAGATACAATATCGTGCGCAACTGAAATTACATATTTTTAGGAGGAAATAATTTGAATCACGATTTAAACCAACCACTAAACATAGACCATCAAATTTGTTTTGCACTTTATAGCGCTAACAAGCGTTTCAACCGTTTTTACGCTGAAGTACTAGCACAATTCAAGCTTACCTACCCACAATACATTGTGTTATCTACTCTTTGGGATGCTGACACGGACAATCTGTCAATGCATGAGCTGGGCGAGACAATGATGCTTGATAGTGGCACGTTAACTCCATTACTCAAACGACTGGAACAGCATGGTTGGATTGAACGGCAAAAAGACCCATCTGATGAACGGCATGTGCTCGTCAAATTAACTGACAAATCAAATCAAAGCAAACCACTGATCGTTAGCAAAGTTAAAAGTAGCCTTGCCCGACTTGACCTCCCTAAACAAGACTACCAACAACGAGTCAATGAAATTAACGATATTACACAACGGTTAGATAATATTATTCCGCAAATTTAAATAAAAGATCCCCATGGCTGAATTTAAAGCCGTGGGGATCTTTTTGCTATCGATTACTATTTACATTAATAATCGCAGCATTTCGATCATTGCAATTAGATTATTCAGACCATGGAGCATAATGGAGTTTTTGATTTTACCGGTTCGCTGATAGACAAACGCGAGCACGCCACCCATGTAAAAATAAATCAGAAAACTGATCAGTGTGGTGCTAGCGTGCCCCAATGAAAATACAATGCCAGATAAAATCACCTTCCACCAAAATTGATGTGGTTTAAAAAATAAATTAGTTAGCACACCACGGAAAATCAATTCTTCGGCAAACGGAGTCAATAATACAGTGGAGAAACTAAAGACAATCATGATTAAATGATTGCTACTCATTAACTTAGCCACGGCATTGTTATTCGCTGTTGAGGTTTGATGATTAATCATGGAATTTAGGGTGCCCAGCACTATTTGCCCAGCAAAAATAGCCAAATAACCAAGAATAACTGTCCTGATATCCTTCAAATTGCTACTAGGTTTAATTTCAGTCGTGTTATAACGCTGATACAGGCGGTAGGTCCACCCAATAATTAACGCAAATAAAGCCACAAAAATCACGATCCCACTACCGGAAACAGCGTCTAAGTGCGGATGGCGTTTAATTAGTGCCATTGCAGTTGGTGGCAGCTGAATTAAGATGAATAAAACGCCAATTAATGCAGCTCGCTTCACCAAACTTGACAGCCAAAGATAGAAGTTACTAGGTGTCTTTTGTTGCCAAAAACGATCCCATGCTTGTGTGTCCATTAGTTTACTCCTTTTTTTCATGATGATTAGTGTGCAATTTAATCACCAGGTAGGAAACCAAGTTCATCACAATAATGGAACCAATCAACCAACAAAAAAACAGCATCAGTCCACTGACTAACTTAATCAGGGTGATCCAAATTAAACCGGCAAAAATAATAAATGACAATAAAATACCAACAATTAATTGTAAATTTCGCATCTTCTTCATTCTCCTATTCATTATATATGGCAGTATAGCATAAGCCTTAAAGTTGAGCATTTCATTTTTTATTTGACAATCTTTTTGATTCTTGTTATATTATTGCTGAACCAATACTATATTGAGTATAATATGACAGGAGAAATAGCTATGAGCATTGCAATCACCACGGAATTGTTAGATGGCTGCGTTTTAGCCCTGCTAACAAAAGAAAACTATTACGGGTATGCACTAACTCAACGTGTGCAAGAATTCACCCCTGTCTCAGAGTCGACAATGTATCCTGTCTTGCGACGACTGCGCAAAGAAAAGTGGTTGGATACCTATGATGAGCCCTATCAAGGTCGTAACCGCCGCTATTATCGCATCACAGATACAGGTAAAACTCGATTAGCACAAATTCAGACAGATTGGGCACAATACCGAGTAACTGTGGACCAAATTTTGGGAGGAACAACTGATGGAAAGTAACCCATACATTGAAGAATTAGCAACGTACTTAACTCAGCTAACTAAGGATGAGCAGGCCGATGTCCTTGATTTTTATAGCGAATATATCTTAGATGCACAGATGACCAGTGAAGCGATTATTGTGCATCAACTAGGAACACCAAAACAATTATCCCGGAAAATATTAGCCGATTATTCAATCCGAGCATTAGATAATGAAGAAGCTGGTCAACCGCACTATGAACCCAAATCAAAAAAGAATATTCGCATGATTTGGTTAGTATTATTGGCCTTAATGGCCTCACCTGTTGCCATTCCAATCGTAATTGCCATCTTCATCACGATTATCGGTATTTTTATTGCCATCGCGGGTGTTTTTATCGCCATCATCATGGTACTACTTGGAATTGTAGTAGCTGGTTTAGCAGCGATTGCCGGCGGCGTGGCTGTTTTTGGAACCTCGATTCCAACCGGTATCTTATTTATCGGTACCGGGTTAGTGGCGATTGGTCTCATGATGATCCTTGCCCCGATTGGCTACTTAGTCATTAAAGCACTGATTCAAATGACTGCCAATTTTACTCAGTGGCTCTATAACCGTTACGTTAAAAATAAAAATAAACGCAAAAGTGAGGTCGCTTAGTAATGAAAAAATCAATTATAATTGGGACTATTCTAACTGCCATTGGATTATTGGCTGCACTCATTGGTTTAGCAAGCGGTGCCTCCACTGACCTAGTCTGGCAAAATGGAGTTAAAATTGACCGAAGCTATCAAGCAACCAAAAAATTAAAAAAGTTCAACCAACTGACACTAAATACTGACGGTTATGACGTCAGTATTCAAACCGGAACCACATTTAAGGTTGAAATTAACAGCTCAAAGCTGTCGCGACCGACCATCTCACAGTCAAATGGTAATCTCACTATTAGCAACAAACAGTTTGATCCCATTAATGTCGGTTTTGGTCGCGTTGAACCGCGTTTAACGATCACAGTTCCAACAGGTACAAAACTGGCAGCCATTAAAGGCGTTCTCAATGGCGGTGATGTGAATATCGATACATTGGAAACTAAACAAGTACAACTGGAAGTAGCAACTGGTAGCTTAGAGGCGCGCAATTTAAACATCACGGATAACGGTCAGCTAACGCTTAATAACGGCCAACTAGAAGTTAAAAATTCAACCCTAACCAATACAATCTCGGACTTACACAATGGTTCTACCGAATTTGATAATAGTACTTTGGTTGGCGGAACCTTGGAATCTCGCAATGGTGCCCAAGAATTTGATAACGTCACTTTTAAACAGGTTGTTAACATCAAAAATAGAAATGGCAAGATTGAAATCGAAAGCCCTGTAACGGACGGCTACCGACTATCATCTGACAATGGTAACATTCAACTTTTCGGTCGTCATGCAAGTCATGAATTGAGTGAAAATGCAACTGCCACTAATCGAATTGTTGCGACTAATCGCAATGGTAAAATTGAAATTGATGATTAACTAAAAAATAGTGTCAAAGGATGATTAGCCTCCTTTGACACTATTTTATTTTGGAAACTTTTCCCCAAACACTTGTTGCAAAATTGCCCTACTAGTATATGTTTGACTGCCATCCATTCGTAAATAATCAATATCAGCCAACAAAATTTCACGCTCCCACAGTGAGGATAAATCGTTGAAATCTAAATAATGTAAATTTAACTTCACAGCGCTAAGGGTGTGGATATAACCGTTGAAATCATCCTGATCCTTGAACTTTCGTGTTCCAATCACCAGCGGTCGTTTATGTTGGTAACTATACTGCAGAAAATTTGTTAAAATACCATGGCTTGTAAAATCACGCTGTTTGACAACATCTTGTATATGCCAAATATCATAATAATTGTATTTTTGGGCTACCATTTGCTTAATTTTTACAGTCTCAATATAGTCACCATTGCGCCTTAACTGCGTGATACTGGTTAACCGAATAGCATTGAGACCATTAATTTTACCTTCCATATCAATTCCTTCGATCAACACAAAGACACTATCAAGTGCAATGATATAACCAACAGAAAAAGTCTGGTCTGTATTGAAATTGTAGATAGCAACTAATTCATTTTGTTGCTGTGCAAGTACTAATTCTTGCCTGATTTGATCCAACTGATCCATTTTTAATCGTCCCTTTTGGGTGCATTCCTGTACAAAATAGTAATTTGAAGCCATAATGAAACCGTAATCATTCCCAAATACATTAGGAGGCATTTCATCATGGCAGATGTTTATCTTTCGGCAAAATTACCGAATAACGCAACAGCTATTTTATCACAGGCAGGCTTAACTTACGATGAATTTAATCAGCCCGGTTTAATCACGACTGATGAGTTAATTAGCAAAGTCCATTCAACCAAAGTGTTGATCACCGCTTTATCTACGAACGTCACTCGCGAAGTGATTGATGCCGCACCCCAATTAAAGTTGATTGCCAATTTTGGGGCCGGATTTAATAATATTGATGCTCAGTATGCACGGCAAAAAAATATTTTAGTTACCAAAACACCGTTTGTCTCCACAACTGCAACTGCAGAGTTAACCACTGGTTTAATCATTGCATTATCCCGTCGAATTGTCGAAGGCGATCACGTCATGCGTACCACTGGTTTTGACGGCTGGGCACCACTATACTTTTTAGGCCATGAGCTCGCTGGCAAAACGCTGGGCATTATTGGCATGGGTGGGATCGGTCAAGCCGTTGCCAAACGGATGCATGCGTTTGATATGAACATTATTTACACACAACGACAGCAATTACAACCGGAAGTTGAAGCACAGTGCTCAGCGAGCTTTGTGACCCAGACACAACTCCTGCAACAAGCAGATATTGTGACGATTCACGCCCCGCTTTCAGATGTAACTCATCATCTACTAGCCGCAGAACAGTTCGCTCAGATGAAACCAAATGCACTGTTAATCAATGCGGCACGTGGTCCAATTATCGATGAAGCGGCTCTATTGAAAGCACTGAAGACAAACCAAATTGCGGGTGCTGCGTTAGATGTCTATGAAGCTGAACCCCACGTGGCAAAAGAGTTCACTCAACTTGCTAATGTCATCTTGACACCACATATTGGCAATGCCACTGTTGAGGCTCGCGACGCCATGGCCGCCATTGTAGCAAATAATGCAGTCACCATGTCAACTTCGCAAACACCAAAATACATCGTCAACTAATCATGTGGTATATTTAATTAAAGACTTATATTCATGGAGGTTAGTATGCTAAAAGAATTTAAACAATTTATTTTGCGCGGCAATGTAGTTGACTTGGCAGTTGGTGTCATTATTGGGTCCGCTTTTACGACCATCGTCAAATCACTAACTGACAATATCATTAGTCCATTTTTGGGCCTATTTCTCGGCAAAATTGATTTTTCTAGTTGGATCATCACGCTTGGCAGTGCCGAATTCAAAGTCGGAACATTCATCAACGCCATCATTAACTTTTTGATCATCGCATTTGTCATTTTCGTCATGGTAAAATTGATCAATAAGTTTCTAAAAACACAACCGGATGAAGCACCGGCCACCCCCTCTAATGAAGAAATATACTTGCAGGAAATTCGCGATCTATTAAAAAAGCAAACAACCGATGAATCTTAATCCATCAGAACAAATGTGAGCCTGGCTGTCTAGCTAGGTTCTTTTTTTGCGATAATACTAGTTAAATCCATGATTATTAATCCTAACTATAGCTTTTTTCTAATTGAATATTTAACGAAATTCATATCGTTTTGTTTGATAATTTCGCCTAATAGCATTAGTCTAAATATATAGAGTTTTTTTAGACTGAGAAAGGGGCGCTGATTTTGAAAACAATCTCTTTAAAAATTGTTGACGATGCGATCGAAGTTAACTACGTCATTCAACGAGCCAGTAAGCAGTCTCGTAAAATCATTATTTCATACAATGACGAACAGTCCATTGGTGAAAATTTAGAAACAATTCGAGTTAAATTAGTAGGGGTGACTTTTGACGCTATTATCATCGAAAATCCCCTTAGCTACTCGTTTTCAGACACAATTATTGGTATTAACCATCAACGAATTGATATTGGGTTAGCACTGACCAACATGTTTAACGTGCCAGTAGTCGCCCAATCAACAGTGACAGAAATTGGTCTAACTAAAGCTGTTGCTCACAAGCGTGAGTATAACAGCTGGCATCTTGATTATTATGGTCAGTACAAGGACAAACGAAATTACGGTCAAGAATCAATGCTAACAGTCGGTAATGGATTCTTTGGTTTGCGAGGCGCTTATGTTGAGGCGCACGCCGATCAGGATAACTACCCGGGGATGTATGTTGCTGGCTTATATAATCAAAACACCACCAACATCAACGGTCGTGACATTGTCAATGAGGATTTAGTTAATTTGCCGAACGCACAATTTCTCACTTTTGGCATTGATAATTCAAATCCGTTTAAAATTAAAAAAAGTGATATTCGTGACATTTACCGTAGTCTTGATTTACGCACCGGTAAATTAACGACTTCAATGATTATTAATTTGTCGACCGGACACCAATTGGAAGTTAAAGCAACTAAAATTGCTGATATGAAAGAGTGGCACCGGTTTGCCATTCGTTATGAAATTACACCATTAAATTTCACTGGCAATATGCAGATTTATTCTGAAATTGACGGCCATGTGATCAACGATAATGTCGCCCGCTACGCCGAGTTTGATCAACGTCATCTTGATATTACAAGTATGGGGACCTCTACTAACGAGGCTGTTTTAAGCGGTCAAACCAAAAATTCACAAGTTGAGTTTGCAATTGGAACTAAACTGACTTCACCTGACGTTGACACGCGTAAAGAGATCATTACTAGCAACACCTCTGCGGCTGTACGCCAGATTTTAAACATCAATGTTGAATCAAATCATACCTATACATTTGATAAATCAGTCACCATTTTCACCAGTCTGGAATGCCATTCTGACGAACTGGATCAACTAGTGTTAAAAGAAGTTGATCAGGCTGACTTTGAATCAACTCAACAACATACTCAAGCTTTCTTCAAAAATATGTGGCAAGAAGCCGATGTGCAAATTACTGGTGATTTGACCAGCCAAAAGCTAAGTCGGGTTAACATCTTTCACCTCTTCGTTTCTGCCGAAGCAATTGGTGCTGGCAAGCTAGATGCTTCTGTTGGCGCCCGCGGGCTTCACGGTGAAGCTTATCGTGGTCACGTTTTTTGGGACGAAATGTTCATCATCCCATTTTATGCAGCCCACTACCCTGATTTGGCCAAACAACTACTGATGTATCGCTATCAACGGCTGGGTGCTGCAAGAAAATATGCTGCATCAGAGGGTTATCAAGGTGCTATGTACCCTTGGCAATCAGGGATGTATGGCGACGAACAATCACAATTTGTGCATTTAAATCCGATTACAAACCAGTGGGATCCAGATAATAGTCGCCTGCAACGCCATGTGTCGCTTTCGGTGGCATACGATGTCTGGCTGTACCTACACTTAACTGATGACCAACAATTTATGACCGATTATGGGCTCGAAATGTTACTATCGATTGCTAAATTCTGGCTCAGCATGACGAGCTATGATAAAGCCGACCAACGCTACAGTATTCACGGCGTGATGGGACCAGATGAATTCCACGAGGAATATCCCAACAGTGACGCTGAGGGACTGACTAACAATGCCTACACAAATATCATGGTGGCTTGGCTGTTCAAGTTGGTTAAACGTTTAACTGGCATGTATGATGCTGCTACACTAAAACAATTAAATGAAAAAGCTGAATTATCCGATGCTGACTATCAAGAAATGGATAAAGTGAGCCATGGCTTAAAGTTAGATATCAATGAACACGGTATTATCGGTCAATTTGAAGGCTACTTTAATCTGCCAAGTCTTGACTTTGACACTTATCGCAAAAAGTATGGTGATATTTCCCGACTTGATCGTATCTTGAAGTCCGAGGGCAAAACCCCGGATGCTTATCAAGTTGCTAAACAGGCTGATGCACTGATGGCCTACTACAACTTTGATGTTAGTGATGTGGATGAAATTATTTCTGACATGGGCTACCACCTTCCGGCTAACTACCTAACGCACAATTTACAATTCTATCTTGATCGGACGACGCATGGCTCGACCCTATCACGGATTGTCTACGCCGCTTTGACGGAATACGATGATAACATGGATCAATCCTGGAAGTTCTTCCACCAGGCACTCTTCTCTGATTATTATGATATTCAAGGAGGAACGACGGCTGAGGGAATTCACCTCGGTGTGATGGGCGCTACAATTGCACTGGAAACGCGCGTTTATGGCGGTGTAGACCTGTTAGGAGATCAAATCAGTGTCAATCCCCACCTGCCAAGTAAATGGCAGCAAATCGCCTTCTCGCAACAATATCATGGTACCTGCATTGACTTTGAAATTACCCATCATAAAATCAAGTTGACCGCTGACCAGGCGATTAACTTACAGGTTATCGAACAACCAGTTGAGTTAGCTGCAAAACAACCAGTAACAATTGAATACTAATTAAAGGAGTCAATATTAATGACAAAATTTGAAGATATTAAAGGATTTGTGTTCGATTTAGACGGTGTTATTACTGATACCGCCCAGTTTCACACTAAAGCTTGGAGTAAATTAGCACAACAACTAGGCGTTGAATGGAGCGATGAACTGCAAAATGGTCTCAAAGGGCTAAGTCGAATGGACTCATTAGAGTTGATTCTTACAACTGGTGGCAAAGAAAATGATTATTCTGCAACCGAAAAGGAAAAATTGGCGACACAAAAAAACGATCTATACCTCCAATTTGTCAAAACAATTACACCTGCTGATATTTTCCCGGGCATCAAGGAATTCTTGGATGAATTAAATCAGCAGGGGTACCTAATGTCGATTGCATCTGCCTCCAAAAATGCCCCTACTGTGCTAAGTAAATTAGAGCTAACGGATTACTTCGAGCACGTGGTGGATCCAAATACGTTAACAAAAGGTAAACCAGATCCAGAAATATTTATCAAAGCCGCCGAAATTATTGGCTTGAAGCCAGAACAATGCATTGGGCTAGAGGATGCGACGGCCGGTATTAGTGGAATTAATGCAGCCAATGAAGTTTCGCTGGGAGTTGGCAGTCCCGCAATTTTGACCGAAGCTGACATGGTGTTTGAGGATACAAAAGAGATTACTCTGGCTAACATTAAAGCTAAAATGAACTCGTAAATACAATAATGGATCGTAATCGGAAACTAATCAGTTTCTCATTATGATCCATTATTTTTGTCTAATTTTAAATATACTAGTCATTCGCAACAGAATGTTGTTCTACCTGATAATTTCTTTGTAAATACTGCGCTTCTGCATTTTTTCTAGCAGCAACTGCCTCTTCAAACGAATCAAACGTTTTAAGCAACACATATTTTCCATTGAAATATAGTCGAGCATTCCACCAACCAGTTTTTTTCTCCTTTGACACTCCAATCACACCACTTGTATTGCGCTCACCTTTTCTTAATGAAACCAAATTGACTCCGTCTGCGCTGAGAAAACTAGTACTGTTGCCCTTGTTTGCTAAGAACCGGATATCATTGGCAAATCTTTTTTGCCCTAATTCACGACGCAAACAACCACAACTTCTGGTCAATCCCTTCCTTAATGCATACGATTTAACAACCACCTGATTGCCACATTCACATTGGCATAACCATTTTTTGTCCCCACTACTCGTCTCGCCCACTTCTTTGATGGCGGTGAGTCTACCAAACTGATGTCCTGATATATCAATATAGTGGTGACTTTTATTACCGCAGTTTCTTTTTCTTCCCCCAACAACTTCACCTCTTGAAGCCACAATATACCGGCCACAATCACACTGGCACAGTAATAACTTTCTTCGTTTGTCGTGACTTTCCAGTTGGCAAATTACAGTTAGCATATGAAACTTTTCCCCAATTACACTATCAACCATAATTTCATCACTCTTTTATTTAATTAGTTATTGAAAGCAGATAAAATCTGTTTTCAATAACATCATGATACATAAAAAAAGAAGCAAAAATGTATGATTAAATAAAATATATTCTAATGTATTTATAGAATAATACTAATAATATATAATTTTACGGGATCCATAAAAATCATGGAAACTAATTTCCCCACCACTTATTTTTAAAAATATGGTCGCGCCATTTGCCAGCACACCGTTGCCTGTAAATTACTAAATTCATTACTGGATAATTACTCTTGTCATATATAAACGACCAAGTTCCGACTAACACCATTGCCATGACAAAAACACACGGAAACAAATACATATAAGGTTTTGAGCCATCTGTCAGGACTGATAGACCAAATATTATTAGAGCCCAAAACATCATGCTTTCTATGGCAGCACTTATATATTTCAATCGTGAATTACGTTCAATACTTTCGTTTCTTATAAACTGGATT
>NZ_AWTT01000037.1 GCF_000876205.1 Paucilactobacillus wasatchensis
CTGGAATTGGAATGCATTAGCATTGGCGAATAATCCAATCTATGTTAAGATATCTCTTGTAAATACGGGGATGTTTATGGATTCGACAGGTATAGGTTGAGTTTTGACTGCGCTCCGAAGGTTGCGTCTTCGTTAAAACGCTCAGTTTATTATAACTGCAAAAAATAATAACAATTCTTACGCTTTAGCTGCTTAATAACAGCTTAACGTAGATCCGTCCGAGTTTGTTCACGGTTCGATCGCGGGTCCTAAATTTAGTGAACTTACGCTAGTAGCTTCCGTCTGGAGTAGCTAGAAGAGACTAATCAGGCTAGCCAATTAACAAAGCCCTGATCAGCGGCGTTTTAGTTGGTGAAATTTAAATAGTTGAGATATGAGCGTAGAGGTTGGGATGGCGATATGCTTGGACAGGGGTTCGACTCCCCTCATCTCCATAATAGGGTTTCATAGGTTTCAATAGCCTTTAAGAATGCTGCTATACCGGCATTCTATTTTTTTGGTTTTTAATAAGTTTCAATAGAAGTTAATCAAAAGTTAATCAAAAATGCTGTTGTTTTATTTAATTATAATAGCTGTATAAATAAAAAAAGGCCGTTGCAGGTCTTTTAGAAATTAATATATTTTGCAGATTAAATGAAATTTTTAAGTAGTAAAGCATTTTCCAAAATTAAGCTCGTATTTTCTGAATATATCTTTTTTTAGATTGTGTCGCGTGAATAAATTATGTCTGAAAAATTTTGGGGTACATGATTGTATCTAGGCTGGCTGTGATATATCATTAATTTTGTATAGGAAGGGAATGGATAAATTGTACAAAGCAGCAGATACACGTTATCAAAAAGATTCAGTTAGGCATGCAGGTGAGACAGGATTAATGTTACCACCAATTTCACTTGGGTTGTGGCGCAACTATGGTAGTAATGATCCGTTAAATCAACGTCGTGAAGTTATTCTTCATGCGTTTGATCGCGGTATTTTCCACTTTGATGTTGCCAATAATTATGGTAATAATGGTTCCGGTTTCGGTAGTACTGAAAACTTACTTGGGCAGATTCTGCGAACAGATTTGAAATCCTACCGCGATGAATTAGTAATCTCCACAAAAGCTGGTTATGAGATTCATGATGGCCCTTATGGTACTGGTACATCACGAAAATCACTGTTGCAAGGTATTAACGATTCGTTAGCTCGCTTAGGGCTTGATTATGTCGATATTTTTTATGCACACAGATACGATGATCGGACGCCTATTGCAGAAACAGTTAGAGCACTCGATGATATTGTTCGTTCGGGTAAAGCACTATATGTTGGTGTCTCAAATTATGAAAAGCCGCAATTAATGCAGGCGGTTAAAATGTTTAAGCAATTGGGCACGCCATTTGTCTTGGACCAGATGAGTATGAATATGCTTAATTCGCATGTTCAAGATAGTGGGTTAATGGACGCTGTTCGTGATTCAAAAGCTGGATTGATTGCGTATGGCCCACTAGCTGAAGGCCTTTTATCTGATCGTTATTTAAAGGATATCCCAGCAGGCTTTGGGATTCACCATACCAATAGTGCGTTACTTGCGGATGGAAAGAAAGCTCTGATTAAAAAGTTGAACGATTTGAATGAGATAGCGATTAGTCGCCAGCAAACACTAAGTCAGATGGCATTAGCATGGTTGTTAATTGATCCTGTTGTTACCAGTGTCATTATTGGGACAACTAGTGTTCAGCACGTTGATGATAATCTTAAGGCGTTAGATCACTTAGATTTCACAGCTGACGAAGTTACTCGTATTCGCACAATTATCGGCTAGTTCAAAATACTCAGAAATAGCATTAAAGAATTGGTAAATCCAACCGGTAGCGTAGCTACTGGTTGGATTTTTGTGATCGGATTAAGTTTTTGTACATAATTCCGTTTTTCTTCACATTTCTATCAATAAAATATTATATCCGTTTTGTATAATCGATTTGTTTGAATCGAGTCATACTATCCAAACGGCGGCAAAAGCCGTATACTGAATTGTAAATAAACCGCTTCCGGGAGGAGATTAACTCATGAAATTACTAATGGTTGAAGATAATAAGTCAGTGTCCGAAATGATGGTAATGTTTTTTAAAAAGGAAAAGTGGGATACTCACTTTGCCTACGATGGCGAAGAGGCTGTTGAAATGTTTAAAAGTGCAGCTGACGAATGGGATATTGTAACATTGGATTTAAATTTGCCAAAAATGGATGGAATGCAGGTTGCTGCTGAATTACGCCGGGTTTCACCCACAGTTCCAATTATTATGCTAACAGCGCGTGATTCTGAAAGTGACCAGGTGTTAGGACTTGAAATGGGTGCTGATGATTATGTTACTAAACCATTTAGCCCAATTACATTGATTGCAAGGATTAAGGCGTTATATCGGCGTAGTGAATTAAACACAATTGGCGGCGACCAAGTTGGCAGTGATGATAGTCAATTTGATGTCATTACTGATCATTTTAAATTGAACAGCAAAACTCGTGAAGTTTATTTGAATGATCAATTAATTGAAGACTTAACGCCGAAAGAATTTGATTTGCTGAAGACGTTGGCGCAAAAGCCACGCCAAGTATTCTCACGCGAACAGTTACTACAGTTGGTATGGGACTACGAATATTATGGTGATGAGCGAACAGTTGACGCGCATATCAAGAAGTTAAGACAAAAGATTGAAAAAGTCGGGCCACAGGTGGTTCAAACTGTTTGGGGTGTTGGCTACAAATTTGATGACAGTGGAGCAGCTAAATGAAATTAATTTATCGGCAAATGCTAGGATTTTTCGCGGTTATTTTAACATTAATCGTTGTTTTAGGATTGCTGTTTATTAATGTTACTAGCCGCATGTTGTACACGAATACATGGAAACAACTGCAAAGTTATTCAGATAGCTTAATCGAAGACTCGATGCGGTATGATTCAGCCACCAAGCAATTCGAGGGCTTTACTACGGTGCCACTGGAAAACAATGCCGAATTGTTGCAACGTCAAAATGTTCATTTTACGATTTATCGCACAAAAAAAGAATTAATTTATTCAAGTTCAAATTACACCGCAAAGATTACGAATGCGGATTGGAAGAAATTAAAAGCTGGTAAAACTGTCCACAAGATGATGGATCGGCCGACAAAGCCAAATGGTAATTTGAAGCCTAAAACTACGAGCAATCAGTCAAGTGGCACTAAAAGCACGTCGCGGCCATTAATGACTGATGTGATTCGCCCTTATTTTTATAAGGGTAAATTAGTGGCTGTTGTTTCAATTGGTTCGTTTGTTTCTAATATCCAAACTAACTTACAGCAGATTCGTGAAAACCTGTGGATTGCATTCATTGTCTCAAGTTTGATTGCCTTAATTCTAAGTTATATTTTGGCACGATCAACGACGAGGCGCATTGATAAAATGCGAATTGCGACTCATCAAATTGCGCAAGGTAATTATGATGTTCATTTACAGCTAAAAGGTCACGATGAGCTAAATGATTTGTCGCTGGACTTTAACAAAATGACGGATTCATTGCAAGAGTCGCAAGAAGAAATTAAACGGCAAGAGGATCGCCGGCGCCAGTTTATGGCGGATGCAGCACACGAAATGCGGACCCCACTAACTACGATTAATGGTCTATTGGAAGGGTTGGCATATGATGCTATTCCAGAAGAAGACAAGGCTAACAGCATTAAGTTGATGCAAAACGATACCAAACGATTAATTCGATTAGTGAATGATAATTTGGATTATGAAAAAATTAGAACCAATCAAATTTCAATGTCGCGTAAAGTGTTTGATGCTGCCGATGTGTTGCATAATTTGGCAGAACAGTTAACTAAAAAAGCAGGGACACAATCTGATACAATCAAGGTCGATGTACCAGCCACACTAATGACGTATGCTGACTATGATCGGTTTGTGCAAATCTTTTTCAACGTTATTCAAAATGCGATTCAATTTACGGATAAAGGTACTATCACTGTGTCTGGCACCAAGACTCCTACTGGAAGTGAATTTAAAGTCGCTGACACTGGAATTGGAATGACCAAAGAGCAATTGAAAAACATTTGGGAACGATTTTATAAGGCTGATCGATCACGGATGAATACTAAGTATGGTGAATCAGGGTTGGGATTAGCGATCGTTCATCAATTGGTTGAGTTGCATGGTGGCAAAATTGATGTTGCAAGTGAATATGGTCAGGGAACCACGTTTACCATCTTCTTTCCTGATCGGGATCACGCAAGGCATCAGTCGACTGAAAAGCATGATACCAACGAAAAAGGTGTTTGATACTATAAAATTAGACCAATTTTGGTTTAATTAAATTGACTGGAACAGATTGGCTTGTGCAATTTTCACCTTTGGCATAGACCAATCTGTTTTTGTAGGCTTTCGGTGCAACTAGGGGTTGTGGAACCGATTACAGCAGGGTACAATAGTTTCTTGTAAGACGAGAATTTGAAATTGGAGGAGACACGGATGACGATTTTAGTCGCACTAATTCCAGCACTCGCCTGGGGCAGTATTGGGTTAATTAGTGGGAAATTAGGTGGAACACCGACCCAACAAACACTTGGAATGACAGCTGGTGCTGTTTTATTTGGGTTGTTAACGTGGTTTATTTATCAGCCACAAATGACTGGTAAGGTGTGGCTTTCAGGACTACTTTCTGGTTTATTCTGGGCTGTTGGCCAAGGTCAGCAGTTCACCTCAATGAAAGCAATTGGTATCTCAAAAACGGTGCCAATCTCGACTGGCCTGCAATTGGCCGGTAATGCATTAGCTGGGGTGCTGCTATTCCATGAATGGAAATCACAACATATGATCATCGTTGGTTCTATCGCGGTAGTTGTTTTGATTGGTGGTGCCGCTATGACATCACTGCGTGATCGAGCGAACATTAGTGATGCAGCCAGTGGTCATGATGATGTATCAACTGGGATAAGAGCAATTGCATTGTCAACGGTGGGGTATGTCTTGTACACCATTATTGTCAATTATGCCAATGTGAATGCTGAAGCAGTCGTACTGCCACAGTCGATTGGTATGCTGACAGGAGCAATCATTTTTGCGTTGATTTCACATTCAGGCAGTGACTTATTAAATAAGGCATCTTATAAGAATGTGATCACTGGGTTGGTTTGGGGGACGGGTAACTTGTTCATGTTTTTGTCCATTCCAGCGGTTGGATTAGCAATCAGTTATTCGCTAGCGCAGAGTGGTATTGTGATCTCAACGTTTGGCAGTATCTTTTTGCTGGGTGAAAAGAAGACGAGCAAAGAAATGGTCTATGTTGTGATTGGGTCTGTTTTAGTAATTGTTGGCTCGGCATTATTAGGAAGTTTAAAGTAAATTGTAACTAAAAGCTTAAAGAAGAAAGAGGTTTTCGAAAAATGGCACATATTTCTTTTGATAGTTCTAACTTGGATAAATTTATTCACGACAATGAACTGGGTGAGATGCAGGCCATGGTGACTGCTGCAGACACACAGCTGCGTAATGGTACCGGTGCTGGAGCAGCTTATACTGATTGGCTCCACTTACCAACTGACTATGATCAAGATGAGTTTGCTCGAATTAAGCAGGCTGCTGCCAAAATTAAGTCTGATTCAAAAGTTTTGGTTGTTATTGGAATTGGTGGTTCGTATTTAGGTGCTCGTGCGGCAGTCGACTTTTTGAATGGTGCTTTTTTCCAAGCACAACATGATGAAGAGCGGAATGCCCCCCAAATTTTATTTGCTGGTAATTCAATTAGTTCGTCGTATATCCATGATATGATTAAATTAATTGGTAACCGTGATTTTTCAGTTAATGTAATTTCAAAATCAGGGACAACCACTGAACCATCAATTGCGTTTAGAATTTTTAAAGAACTATTAATTAAAAAGTATGGTCAAACTGTGGCTAATCAACGGATATATGCCACAACTGACCGACAAAAAGGGGCATTAAAAACCGAGGCAGATGCTGAAGGTTATGAAAGCTTTGTGATTCCTGACGGTGTGGGTGGTCGCTATTCTGTTTTGACAGCGGTTGGTTTGTTGCCAATTGCTGCGGCCGGGGCTGATATCGACCAATTAATGGCCGGCGCCGCCAGTGCTGAAAAAGAATATAGCGATGCTGACTTAGCTAAAAATGAGGCTTATCAGTATGCTGCCTATCGAAATATCTTATATCGTAAGGGCTTTACAACTGAATTGCTTGAAAATTATGAACCAACCATGACGATGTTTGCTGAGTGGTGGAAACAATTAGCGGGTGAATCAGAAGGTAAGGATCAAAAGGGAATTTATCCTTCATCAGCTAACTTTTCTACTGATTTACATTCACTTGGTCAATACATTCAAGAGGGTCGTCGTAATTTAATGGAAACGGTTGTTAAGGTGGATGAACCAACACATGATGTCACGATTCCAAGCGAAGAAAGTGACCTAGACGGGTTGGGTTATCTGCAAGGTAAGACAATGGACTTTGTGAACACTAAAGCTTATCAGGCAGTTGTATTAGCACATATTGACGGCGGTGTGCCAGTGATGACGGTTCACATTCCACGCCAAGATGAATTCACATTAGGTTATTTAATTTATTTCTTCGAAGTAGCAATTGGTGTTTCTGGTTACCTTAATGGTATTAATCCGTTTAATCAACCAGGAGTTGAAGCTTACAAAACAAATATGTTTGGTTTATTGGGCAAACCGGGTTTTGAAAAGATTGGCTCAGCTTTGCGTCAACGAATTAATTAAAAATGACAAAAAATTCTGTGAGATGACTATAATAGGTTCATCGGCAGAATTTTTTTGAAGGGACTGAATTTGATGCATGGTTTAATTGGGGAGTTATTGGGTACATGTGTGTTAATAGTGATTGGGGCCGGTGTTGGGGCCGGTTTGCACTTGAAAAAATCGTATGCTAGCGGGCAAGCTAATGACTGGTTTTACGTGTCATTTGCGTGGGGATTAGCTGTCACCATGGGAGTTTATGTTGCTGCTTCTTTTGGTTCGTTAGGTCACCTGAACCCAGCGATCACAATTGCTTATGCTTTGTTTGGATTATTTCCTTGGTCAAATGTAGTGCCATATTTGCTTGGCCAGTTTATTGGTGCGTTTATTGGAGCGGTGTTAGTGATCATTCAATTTTATCCCCATTTTAAAGCGACAAAAGGGGAAGAAGAGGGTAATACGGTCGGCATATTTGCTACAATGCCAGCTATTAGTAGCCCAGTGTTCAATTTTCTTAGTGAAGTGATTGCCACTTTTTTCTTTGTTTTGATATTACTTAATCTCGGTAATTTTACGAGTGGGTTGAAACCAATGATTGTTGGTCTTGTGATTTTTGTTATTGGTGCTGGACTGGGCACAACGACCGGATTTGCGCTTAATCCAGCACGTGACTGGGGACCGCGGTTAGCATATTCACTATTACCAGTTCCTAATAAGGGTGCCGGTGACTGGCACTATGCGTGGATACCGATGATGGGACCAATTGCAGGGGCAATAGTAGCCACCGCTTTGCAGGGGATTTTAAAATGAAGCAAAAGTTAATTCAACAACGACAACAATTGCAGGTTAAATTGGTAGTCTGGTTAGTGACAACGATTAGTTTTTATATTATCAGACTATTTGTCCTACCACAGCTTGTTACTTACATTGCATGGATGAGTTCAGCCTATTGTTTGGTATTGTTTGGCTTAATTGCTAGAATTTCATGGTTGATCGGTAAAAGTGATCAATAAAAAAAGATGGATTGCAGTCAATGCAAACCATCTTTTTAGTTTAAACGAGATTTAATCGGCAGAAAGTGCGTCGATTGGATTCAAACGTGAAGCGCGCCTTGCGGGCAGTAATGCTGCTAGGAAGGAAATAATGAGTGCTACCACGAATGTGAAGACAACGTTGCCCCAACTAATTTGGACCATATTGAATTTGACGATGTTATACAGAATATGATTCAAGATTAGGGCACCACCATAGGCTAACACGAGTGATAGAACGGCAGAAAAGAGTCCGATCAGAATTGACTCAGCTGTAAATAGGCGGCGAATATCCTTCTTACGTTCACCAAGTGCACGCAAGATCCCAATTTCCTTTGTCCGTTCGGACACGGACATATACATGCTGACAATAATCATTAATGCTGAGACAACTAATGAAATACCAGCAATAGAGGCAAGAACAATGGATGCAATGCTGACGTACTGATTAACTGTATCAAGAATATCACCCACAGTAATGGCACCAAAAATATACTTACCATTTTCTTTGGTCATTCTAATCTTCTTAGAAACGGATTTAACTTTGGTGGCATCCTTAACGTTGACAGAAGCAAAGTTAGCTTGAGTCACACCATTTGCATCTGTCAATAGATTTCGCATTGTACTATAGTTGGTGGCTGTAATGGCACTAGATTGACCGCCGTTAGCAAAGCCCACAACTTTTAAGTTTCCAGTAACTTGAACTGGATTATTATCTTTATCAACCCATGCGAACGTTAATTTAATGTTCTTACCAAGTAAATCCTTGTAATTTTTTTGACCAGTTAGCGCGACTGCTTGCGATTTATCGATCACAATTTCATTATTCTTTGGAGCATGACCAGTTTTAACTGTGTCACTGGCATAGGCTTTGGTCCAAGTTTGGAGGCTGTTGCCAGTATCATTTTTTCCATTATATGAAATGGTGAAGTTACTAAATTGATACCCTGCTTCCACCTTGTCAACGCCCTTGATATCCTTTAGCGTGTTGATTTGGTGGTCAGTGATTAATAATTTGGCCGGGTCGCTTGCATACTGACTGAGCGATTGCTGCAATTCAGTAGTACTTAAATTTTTACCTGTTGGGTTCTTTAAAACCGTGACAGAATTAGGGTTAATCATGGAGGTGATTTGGTTTTGAATGAATGCATTAATACCATTTCCTAAACCACTGAAAAGTAAAACAGCAAACAAACCAATGGCCGTACCCAACATGATCAGGGAGTTACGCCAAAAATTGTAGGATAGATGTTGGAAAGCATTGCGATAACTAGCGGCGGCCGATAAAATTTTAGGCTTAAACGCTGGTTGGTGATCATTAATGGGAAATGGATCCTTTAATCGCGTGTCGTCTCCAATTTTACCATCCTCTAGTTGAACGATTCTGGTTCCATGATTGGCAACATCTTGTGAATGAGTAACTGTAATTACAAGTTTACCGTCTGCCGCAATGTTCTCGAGTAATTCAAGAACCTCGGCTGTGTTTTTCGAATCCAGTGCTCCAGTTGGCTCATCGGCAATTACTATTTCCGGGTCACTGGCAAGTGCTCGAGCAATAGCTACCCGTTGCTTTTGGCCACCTGAAAGTTGATTAGGATGTTTCTTTAACTGGTCTCCGAGGCCGACCTTTTCCAGCAATTCAATGGCGCGTTTCTTTTTTGCGCTATTGCTTAAATCAGTCATATTTAATGAAACTAAAACATTATCAACGATGTTCAAATGGGAGATTAAATTGTAGGCTTGATAAATATAGCCAATCATGCCACGCCGATAATCATCTAGTTGTTTTTCTTTTTTATGATTTAATGGTTGACCGTTGACGATGACTTGACCGTCAAAATTCCGATCGAGGCCACCAATGATATTCATCAGTGTCGATTTTCCGCCGCCTGATTCTCCTAGAATTGAAACAAACTCGCCTAGTTCAAAGTTCAGATCAATACCGTTTAAGACGGGAAATTCTTCTTTACCAAGAAAGTACGATTTATGGATATCATGTAATTCTAAAAATGCCAAAATTAGTTCACTCCTCACTATTTTTGCTATCTTGCACACTATACATAAAGTAAAACATGATGTCAATTATGTTTTACTTTTTTTGACAAAGCACAACTGAATCGATAGAATATGGAAATAATGAAGGAGCGAAGCCGATGAAAAGAAGTGAAAAAAAAGCGCAAACGCAAACTCGTATTTTGACAATTGCGCGGCAGCTGTACATCAAGCAGGGACCCAAACAAACGGATATGCGTGAACTAGCACAGCATACTAATGTCTCTACTGCAACACTGTATCGTTATTTTCCAACCAAAGAATTGTTAACACAAACGGTAGTCACAGATTACTTTACCAAAATTAATGAGCAAATTGACCAACTACTACAGCGACCGGATCTGGATTTTTATGGTGCCATGAACCTAGTGGAAACCAGCATTAGAAAGGTCGTGGGGACGGTCAATGAAGATTTTTTGGCATGCACTTGGGCTGCTTATCAAGCCAATTCAACTTTGATCGCACTATTTAATTTTGATAGTGCGGTATGGCAAAAACTAATTAGACTTGGCCGCAAAACTGGTGAGATTTCTGCTTCATTTGATGATGAGGTTGTGTTTATGTATATTGATATGTTTTTTCAATATTTTAGAAAAGGCAATAATGTGCAAAAATTTGGATTAAATAAAAGCCGGTTGCAGCAGTTAGACAACCAATTACGCAATCTGTTTTTTCAAGGATTACGAGGCCAATAAAAAAAGCTAGTGATAAAATGGCATTCATCACTAGCTTCACACATTTAAATATTGGGCATACTGGTCTCGAACCAGTAGAATTACGGATTCAGAGTCCGCTGCCTTACCAGTTTGGCGAATGCCCAAGAACATAATTCATTGACGAGTACCAACGAACAATATAATTATACAGAATCAGAAAGCGACAATCAACTGAAATTAAAAACTATTTGTGTTTGAGCGATAAGCTAACTATTTGGAGCTAAGTTTGCTACAATATAATCGGCATATTCGAGAAGTTAAAAGGAGAATGATGATGGCTAGTAATTCTGATTCGATTTATTATGTATTGACACACATGAAGGCCCATCCAGAGATAGTAGCGACGGAACCTGTTGAGTACACAAATGTAATTACGTTAAGTATTCCGGATACCATTAAGATTGCCGATGCTGATATTTATTTTCCTGATCAAAAATTGATGGTAAACCGGCTGACCCCTGATTTTGTAGCCAAAAATGGTGATTTGTTGGACTACTTTTATGATTTTACAGCGCAAGAGATTCCGAATTATCACGATGTATGGGTAACAACTTCACATATTGTTAATAAAAATGCGTATATGATTGAACTTTCATATGAATAACATAAATTTATCGTTAATGTGTTGGTACAGGTATTGACAGTGTCCCTGCCTTTTCTGTATACTGATTATTGTACTTTTTGCCCGCTGGTCAAATTGGTTAAGACGTCGCCCTCTCAAGGCGGAGTTACGGGTTCGAAACCCGTGCGGGCGATCACGAGGCTTACAGAGCCTTAAAAACAGGAATTTCGATCAATGTCTAAACGCTTATATATCAAACGCTTAGGCGTTTTTTTATACCAAAATCAAAGGTGTTGATTTAAAGCGGCGTGCGGCATAAATGCGGCACGAGGGGTGTTTTTTCGTCAATATGCCGCACTCATGCCGCACAAATCGCTGTAGTCTTTGGGGCTGTTGACCTAAAGCGTGCACTCAAAATAAAAAAATTCAGGGTTTAGGCCTTTTATTATTTTTTTGAAATATTTATCTTGTTTTTTTAAAGCTTGTTCGCGTTAGGTTTCATGCTTAGGTTGCATTGAAAGTTCGTAATTTTCCCACAAGTTTTTAATGTCGTTTCGGCGTATGAGCGAATTACTACTATTGAGTCAATGCCATTGACCGTGCGGGCGATTTGAGTGCTTTATGGAGCGCCTGTAGCGTAAAAGCATTAATTACTTAAATGTTGTAGCAGTTAACATTTAGGTAATTTTTTGGTTAATTTTGTTGCAATGGTATTTTTAGATTATTGATTTCCACCGCGGCCATTTTCAGTAAAATATAATTAAATTTTAATTTAGCTAAACTCTGACTAGTCTATTAAAGTGGTATTAATAAGCACCAAAAGCAAATAATGATCTTGAATTGACCTTGACAGGTTGCCATAAAATGACTAGACTTTTATTAAATTCTTATTAGAAAATGAGAGTTTAATACATATTAACGGAGGCATTGCTACATGGCAAAAGTAAAAGCATCAGACATTGATTTTGATAATTTGGGTTTCGATTATTTCGACTTACCATATCGTTTTCAAGCAACTTGGAAAGACGGCAAGTGGTCCGAAGGCGAATTAACGCAAGATAATGAAGTACATATTAATGAAGGTTCGACTGTCTTACACTATGGTCAATCTGATTTTGAAGGAATGAAGGCCTATCGGACTAAGGATGGTTCAGTTCAATTATTCCGTCCTGATCGTAACGCAGCCCGCATGCAAAATAGTTGCGAACGGTTATTAATGCCAAAGTTTCCAACCGATAAATTCGTTGACGCTGTCAAACAAGTTGTTAAGGCCAACGAAGACTCTGTCCCTCCTTATGGTTCTGGTGGTACTTTATATGTCCGGCCGATCATGATGGGTGTTGGCGGTAATATTGGAGTTCATCCAGCTGACGAATATCTGTTCCGGATTTTTGCAATGCCAGTTGGCGCTTACTTTAAAGGTGGTATGACCCCAACGAACTTTACTACTTCAGAATATGATCGTGCCGCACATAAAGGTACTGGTCAGAGCAAGGTTGGTGGGAATTATGCTGCTAGTCTGTTACCTGGTGACCAAGCTCATAAGGCTGGTTATTCTGACTGTATCTATCTTGATCCAGTTGAACATAAGAAGATTGAAGAAGTTGGTTCTGCAAACTTCTTCGGTATCACCAAGGACGGTAAGAAGTTTGTGACACCAAAATCACCTTCAATTTTGCCAAGTATTACTAAGTATTCATTGCTATACCTTGCAGAGCATGAACTAGGTCTTGAGGTTGAAGAAGGCGACGTTTATATTGACCAATTGGATCGGTTTAGTGAAGCTGGTGCTTGTGGAACGGCTGCAGTTATTTCACCAGTGGGAGCAATCGAACATAATGGTAATAAACATGTCTTTTATAGTGAAACAGAGGTTGGACCAGTAACTCAAAAACTGTATGATACTTTGACTGGCATCCAATTTGGCGACGTTAAAGGCCCTGAGGGATGGGTAGTTAAAGTCGACTAGTAATTTAACATAGTATTGATTTAGACATCACCTTTTTTGGTGATGTTTTTTTGTGACACTAAACAAATATCTTTACTTACAAAAAGTAAGTGATGTAATCTTCTTAAATAGAATAACCCCTAAAAATCCATGGAGGCGAATTATGAATACAAATTTAACAGGATTACATCACATTACAGCAATTACATCTAGCTCACCAAAAATGTTTGATTTTATGGTGAACACTCTTGGCCTACACTTAATTAAAAAAACGGTTAATCAAGACGATATTCGAACTTATCATTTATACTTTACTGATGATATGGGTTCGGCTGGCACGGATTTGACCTTCTTTGATTTTCCTGGCATTCAAACCGGTCGTAAAGGCAAAAATACAGTTTCACGCATTGGCTTTCGAGTGCCATCAGATGAAGCACTTAAATACTGGGAAACTCGTTTTGACGAGTTTAATATTAGCCACGATCCAATTGCTACCCATTTTGGCAGCCAAACCATGAATTTTTATGACTTTGACAATCAAAGGTACCAGCTGGTATCTGATGAAATCAATCATGGTGTTGAAGGTGGAAGGCCATATCGTGATAGCCCCGTACCAGATGAATTTGCCATCTATGCTTTGGGGCCAACGATTGTCACGGTCGACTATCCCACACGGATGCATTATATCTTAACGGACGTGATGGGATTCACTAAGGTTACAACTGAAGGACAAGAAGTACTCTACGAATTACATGATGGTGGTCATGGTGCTCAGATTATTATGGCTACCAACGTGGTTGAACCGGATGAACTACAAGGATATGGCACTGTTCACCACGTCGCCTTTAGAACTGATGATGAGGAAACACTTCAATATTGGATTAATCGCATTGAAGAGGTTGGCTTAATGCATTCTGGATTTGTTGATCGATTCTACTTTAAATCAGAATATTTCCGACCAGGTCCTGGTGTTTTGTTTGAAATTGCCACTGATGGTCCCGGCTTCTTGTTAGACGAGACTTATGAAGAGGCAGGGGTTCATCTAGAATTACCACCATTTTTAGAGGATCAGCGTGAAGACATTGAAGCTCACTTAGTGCCATTTAACACAGATAAGAAGGAATATCGCCATGACGACATTTAACCATTTCTATCAACCAGGGGATGCCGGATTACCGACGATACTGATGCTCCACGGTACAGGTGGTGACGAAGAAGACCTGCTGCCAATTGCAGATTTCATTGCACCTAAAAACTCTAAATTAGGTATACGTGGTCAATTGGTAGAACAGGGAATGACACGATATTTCAAGCATCTGCCAAATGGTGGCTTTGATCTAGAAAGCTTAGCAACCGAAACAGATTTGCTGGTCACAGAAATCAAACGGTTAGCCCAAGAGTATCAACTTGATTACGATAAAATGATTGTGCTTGGATTTTCTAATGGTGCCAACGTGGCTTTATATGCAATGCTGCATGATCTAGTGCCATTTAAATCTGGCATATTCATGCACCCAATGTTGTTGACGGATGCTGAAGTTGCTGGGGCTAGCCTTGGATCAGTTTGGATTTCACATGGGATTCTAGATCCAATTGTGCCCGAGCGTATTTTTAACCTACTCCAACAAAGATTAAAGGAAGCACACGCTGACGTAACGGTTTTTGAACATGAAAAAAGTCATGAAGTCACGATGCCGGAAATTCAAGCGGCTAAAAAGTGGTTTGAAGAATTGAAATAAAATAATCCTCTTAGTTTACTGTGGTTGGTAAACTGAGAGGATTTTATTTAGGTCGTGTTAGCGAAAATGTTTTGCCCAAGAGGGTATATTCATTGCCGGCTAGTCGGCCGATTAAATTTAATTTGTGATTAAGAATATAGTTTTTTTCTTGGTCAAAGACTGAGGGATTAAAGAAAAAATCAGTTATTTGAAGAATTAACAGGTCTGTAATGATAATTCCATCATTTTTTTCAATTGGAACATATTGAAATAAGTTTGTTTCAAATCGGATTAGCGGTTCTACCAGTGAAGGTGGTGTGACAGTGACACTCGGAGTTGTTTTTAAGCTGGTGAGGTTGAGCTCACTAGTATCACTGTCAACTGAAGCCGCCGTCAAATTCATTTGCTCAGCTAGTGATTCTGAAATAGTATGCACAACAGCCTGGCCGTTATTAAGAATATTACTTGCGGTGTCTTTCATTGTGCCATCTTGATTACGTAATATTGCTAATGACAATAGTGGCAATTGATTTGACAAGCCACTAAAGAAGCTGAACGGTGCTAAGTTGACGATTCCATTGTCAGCAAGTGAAGTGACCCACGCGATGGGGCGTGGAATTATGCTGCCACTAATGAATTTGTATTGTTGCTTGGTTGATAACTCGCTTGCTTCAAAGTGAATCATTGGCGTACTCCTTTTGATTGATTACTGACAATGCTTAATTTTCATTGTATTCTAGCATATATCAATTGACAATTACATTAAAATCGAGTAATTTGTTAAACTGTTAGGTACCTAAGCATAATTATTGAGGTAGAATAAATGGAAAATGAATTTGAGCAATTATCACATCAAATGTTTGAAATGATGTCGTTAATGCGCCGACTAGGATTAAAGATCAAAAAAGATCAACATGGTTTGCATCACGGCAAGGGGCATGTATTGCATGTTTTATTGGAACATGATCATTTGTCGCAAGCACAGTTAGCCCAAATAATTGATATTCGACCAGCTTCAGTGACTGGATTATTAGAAAAGATGGAAAAAGAAAAGCTGGTTATTAGAACACAGGATGAACATGATCGCCGCGTGACGCGGGTATCAATTTCTGGTGAGGGCCGTAAGTTATTTCGCGAAAATAAAATCATCCGCCAGCAAATCGACCAATTAGTTTTTGGGGCACTTACTAATGACGAACAGCATCAATTGGCAAATATATTTACAAAACTGTTAAAAACAATGAATTATTATGATAAGCAGGATCGTGAAACATTTGCACGAGCGATCAATCAAATTAATGCAGAACAGGAAAGTGATTAAGCAAATGATTAAAATTGCACGGAAAAATTTAAATTGGTGGGCGGCCACTGCAGCATTATTGTTTCTGATAATTCAAGTCAGTGCGGATTTATATTTACCGACCATCACTTCTAATTTAATTGACAAAGGGATCGCGCAAAACGATCAAGTGTATATTTGGCGCCAA
The DNA here is from genome assembly GCF_000876205.1 of Paucilactobacillus wasatchensis. GTDB lineage: Bacteria > Bacillota > Bacilli > Lactobacillales > Lactobacillaceae > Paucilactobacillus > Paucilactobacillus wasatchensis. Next base: position 16,244 of record NZ_AWTT01000037.1, read on the forward strand.
GGAGTCAACATGCTGGTAGTCTCGTTCATTGGGTTATTGGCAGCCGCTGGAAATGTGTATTTTGCATCCACCCAGTCAATGAAGGTTGGTCAAAAGTTGCGCACACAGATGTTTACTAAAGTGGTGAACTTTTCTAGCCGGGAATTCACTGATTTCGGGGATGCGTCGTTAATTACACGATCAACAAACGATATTGTACAAATTCAAAATGTGATGGTAACTATTTTACGGATGATGTTACAATCACCAATTATGCTAATTGCCGCAGGTGTGTTGGCGTATAACCGGGAGCCGCGGTTGACTGTGGTTTTTTTGATAGCTTTACCAATTCTGGCTGTTGCTGTAGTGGCAATAATGTATTTTGCTGTGCCACTGTTTAAAAGCATTCAGAAGAAGACTGATCGCATTAACTTGGTTTTTCGTGAGGGGCTGACTGGTGTGCGGGTTATCCGAGCATTCAATCAGGATACATTTGAACAAAATCGATTTGATTCAGCCAATCGTGATTATACGCAAACGGCCACTAAGGCTTTTGTGATTACGTCATTTATGTTTCCAATCATGACATTGATTTTAAGCGGTTCTAATATTGGAATTATTTTTCTAGGTGGCCATTTGATTGCTAATATGCAGATGCAGGTGGGTAATCTAGTTGCTTTTATGACATACGCAACCCAAATTTTAATGAGTTTTATGATGCTGTCAATGGTGTTTGTGTTCGTGCCACGAGCCTCAGCCTCAGCTGCTCGAATTAATGAAGTGGTTGAGCGAGACAACAGTGTTGCTGATTTGCCTGCCGACCAAATTAAACAATTCGATCAAAGTAAACCTGCGTCATTAGAGTTTGACGACGTTGAATTCAAATATCGGGGAGCGGAACAAAAGGCGCTTCAAAATATTAGTTTTAAAGCGCAAGCCGGCCAGACCGTGGCTATTATCGGTGGAACCGGTTCTGGTAAATCAACACTAGTGAATTTAATTCCCCGCTTATTTAATTTTGATGCCGGCCGGATCTTAGTTAATGATCAGCCAATACAACAGGTTTCACAGCATTCTTTACACGCAAATATTTCAATTACCCAGCAAAAAGCGGTCTTATTTAAAGGAACAATTCGAACTAATTTGCAGTATGGTAATCGGGATGCGACGGATGAGCAAATGTGGCAGGCACTAGCAATTGCACAGGCTAAGGACTTTGTCACCGAAAATGGTGGCTTGGAAGCAATTGTTGAACAAGATGGGGGCAACTTTTCTGGTGGCCAACGACAACGATTGGCGATTGCGAGGACAATCATTAAAGAGGCTTCCATTTATATTTTTGATGATTCATTCTCAGCGCTTGATTTTAAAACAGATGCGCAGTTACGAATGGCATTGCATCAAGATGAACGGATTAAACGGGCGGTTACTGTGATTGTGGCCCAACGAGTTTCAACCGTAGCGGATGCTGATTTAATTTTGGTGATGGATGATGGTAGGGTAGTTGGTCAGGGAAATCATCAAGAATTGAAAGCCAATAATGAAACTTATCGGCAAATTGTTGATTCACAAATCAGGGAAGGAGATGTCAAAAATGCGTAATCATGGTGGACATCGTGGTGCTGGCAGAGTAGTAGACAAGCCACATAATTTTTGGCACACCACTTGGCGCTTATTTGCATACATGAAAAAGTGGATTCCTGGTGTGATTATATCAATTGTTTTAGCGGCTATTTCCGTTATTCTTTCAATTAATGCCCCTAAGATTTTAGGAGAAGCAACGACTGAAATTTATGCCGGAGTTATAAAAGGGTATGCTCAAATTAAAGCCGGGATGCATGTGACTAGTTTGCCAATTGATTTTGACAAAATTATGCATGTAATGATCGTGGTTGGTATTTTGTATGGATTATCTTCATTATTTAGTGTTGTCCAGCAGATTGTAATGACGCGTATTTCACAGCAGGTAGTTTATCAGCTGCGGGTCGATTTCAAGGCCAAAATGGCACGAGTTCCGGTTATTTATTATGATACTCATTCGAACGGCGACATCATGAGTCGGGCCGTTAATGATATGGATAACATTGCTGGTACTTTGCAACAAAGCCTAATTCAAATTGTTACTAGTGCGCTGACTTTCTTTGGGGTTCTTTATATCATGTTCACAATTAGCTGGAAATTAACTCTAATTGCACTGATTAGCGTGCCGCTGAGTTTGATAGTCGTAGGGTTAATTGCCCCCCGTTCACAAAAATTATTTAGTAAGCAACAAACTAGTTTAGGACTATTAAATGATCACGTTGAGGAAAACTACGCCGGCCATACTGTTGTGCGAACTTTTAATCATGAACAAAAGGCAATTGATGGGTTTGAAGAACAAAATTCTAACTATTATAAAGCTGCGTGGAAGGCACAATTTTTCTCAACCTTGATTTTTCCGATGATGAACTTCATTAAAAATTTAGACTATTTGATGGTTGCCGTGATTGGGACAATCGAAGTTGCCGGAGGCCAAATTACACTAGGAAACGTTCAGGCTTTCTTGCAGTATACGAACCAATTTTCACAACCAATTACACAAATTGCCAACTTGACGAATACAATTCAGGCCACTATTGCGTCTGCGGAACGTATTTTTACTGTGCTAGATGAGCCTGAAATGATTGATTCTACCAAAAAATTGGCTGATGTAGCTGCGGATGACACTAAAATCGAATTCAATGATGTCGCCTTTAGCTATGATGAAAATCCACTAATTAAGAATTTTAATTTAAAAGCACCTACAAATCATATGGTTGCGATTGTTGGGCCAACTGGTGCTGGTAAGACGACCATTATTAATTTATTGGAACGATTTTATGATGTCACGGGTGGGCATATTTATTTAGATGGTCAAGAAACGCACGACATGACACGACAGGCTGTGCGCCAGCATTTTGCGATGGTGTTGCAAGATACTTGGCTGTTTACGGGTACGATTTTTGATAATATTAAATATGGTCGGGAAAATGCAACCGATGACGAAGTCTACGCTGCTGCTAAGGAAGCACGGGCAGATAGTTTTATTCGACAATTGCCGGATGGTTATCAAACAGTTTTGGATGAGTCTGCCTCTAATATTTCACAAGGCCAGCGTCAATTATTAACAATTGCACGAGCGTTTGTAGCCGATCCTGAGATTTTGATTCTGGACGAAGCAACCAGCTCAGTTGATACAAGAACGGAAACCCTGATTCAACAAGCAATGAATAAATTACAACGAAATCGAACGAGCTTTGTGGTGGCACATCGATTATCCACCATTCGCAATGCTGAAAAAATCATTGTGATGAACCACGGGCAAATTGTTGAAACAGGCAATCACGATAATTTAATAGCTCAAAATGGCTTTTATGCAGATTTATATAACAGTCAATTTATGGGTAACCAAATTTAAGGTGTTGGCAAAATGGCAAATTATCAGACAACAATTGAACAGTTACATCAGTTAGTCACTGACAACGTGGTTCCGGGTGTCTCGTATGCAATTTTTGATCGGAAAAATAGGCATGCAGAGGTATTTGGCAATGCACAACTGGTGCCGACTAAAATAAAATTATGGAATGATGCTAAGTATGATGTGGCTTCGTTAACCAAGGTGATTGGCACGACAACGATTATTATGCAACTGGTTGAGCGAGGATTGCTAAAAGTTGATGATCCGATTAAACAATATTTACCCCAATTTGCGGATCAACGCGTGACTGTTCGGCATTTATTAACCCATACTTCTGGAATTGAGGGATATATTAAAAATCGTAATCAGTTGCCCGCGGATGTGTTAACTAGTGAGTTACTGCAGCTCCATGTCGGGGCCAATTTTAATACGCATGTTAAATATGCCGATATTGGATTTATTTATCTTGGCTGGATTATTGAGTCTTTTTACAAGCAACCAGTGCAGCAGGTAATTGACCAACAGGTATTGCGACCATTAAAAATGACTGGGGCGACATTTCACCCGACTGGACAAGATTGTGTCCCAACCGAGATGCAGGAACAAAGAGGTTTGATTCGTGGCGAAGTCCATGATCCCAAGGCCTACATTTTGAAAGAACACTGTGGTTGTGCAGGCTTATTTGCTACTTTATCTGACTTGGAGCTTTTTGGCCATTCAATGATTGAAAATAATTTGGCTAATTTATTGACTCAAAATACAATTGACCAATTATTCCAAGATCAGACACCAATGGCTGGTTTTCACGGCCGGTCTTTTGGCTGGCGAGTGTTGCAAAGCAGAGCAACAGATAATCATTTAGTCATTTACCATACCGGATTTACTGGAACTTGGATGATTCTTGATCGAGACGAACAACAAGGCTTTATCATGTTGTCGAACAGAGTGCATCCAAGTGCTGCTAATGAAGAATTTATTGCGCGGCGCCATTTAATAGTTACAACTTATTTACATGAGAAGGAAGAAGCCTAATAAAAGAGAGTGAGGAAAAAAGTGGTTAGATTCTGAGCATACTACATTGTCCAAAGAACTATGCTGCTAAAGCAGCAATTTCTGATGGCAGCCTAGATTAATGAATGATACGGGTTGTGTATCGTTTATTAATCGTAGCTAAGCGGAAGCCATAATTACTGATCGCTTTAGCGATTAGTAATATGGACATCGGAGAGAATCTGCTTTTTTTCTCACGTTTTAAAAATAATATTCGTAAAAAAATAGGGCTGAAATAAAAAC
>NZ_AWTT01000038.1 GCF_000876205.1 Paucilactobacillus wasatchensis
CGTGAATTTATCGGCAGTGTTTACTTTATCTACTTTATGCTAAAAGGATTGATTGATAGTGGTCATGCTGACGAGGCCATCACACTACTAACCAATCCAAATAACGCAAAGGATGCTAAGACATTTGCAGCAATTCTGGATCAACTGCATGCCACCATTGCACCCGAGGCGTGGAGTAATCACTACAAGCCAAATATGACCTTATCTCACCCATGGGGGGCAACTCCTGGATTAACAATTGTTCAGGGAATCATGGGAATTGTCCCATTGAAGCCTGGGTTTGAAGAATTCAGAATTCGAATTCAGCCCGGTGAGTTAAGTGCACTTAGTGTTAAAACTCCGAGTGCACGGGGGATTATTCAGGCTAATTACAAAAAGGAGGCGGATCAGCGAATAGTATCTGTTAGTGTACCCATGAATTCCAAAGCTAAGATTGAACTGTCGGATATTAATACTGCAAGAAAAATCACTCTGAATGGTAAAGCAATTTCATTAGATAATGTGGAAGACGGATTAAACTTAGCATCAGGAAAATATACTATTGAGTATCGGTAATGTTATTTAACTTAGGAGGAAAACATTATGAAGAACAAATTAGGTAGCTACTGGATATTAGCGGCAGCTGCAGGACTAGGATCCATTTTGGGTTCAGGACTGATTGTTGGTCTTGCAAGTACAATTACGGTTTAGCAAACTGGGCTGCATTTAACAAACGGACAAGTTGGTGTTATTTCTGGAGCGTTGACGTTTGCGATTGCGTTTGGTTCAATTTTTGGAAGTCGGTTTGCAGATAAAGTTGGGATCATTGGTATTTTCAACTGGGTCAACTTTATGTATGCGATTGGAGCATTGGTTTGTGTGTTCTCCAATGGTTATTTGATGTTACTGATTGGTGTCGTAATTGCCGGAGTTGCTTCAGGAACTGATTTACCAGTTTCATTGGCAGTTATTTCACGAGACGCACCTGACCAAGAAACAGCTTCACAAATGGTTGCGTCAACTCAGATTTTCTGGCAAGCAGGACAATTTGTTTCTACAGGTGCAGCTTTCATCGTGTCAACGATGGCAGTTACAGGTGGTCGAATGGCCTTTGGCCTCTTCGTTGTCATTTCAGCTGTTATCTGGCTATGGCGGACATTTTCTGGCGGAATGCGCAAATTACATGCTGCTGCTGCAGAACGAATTGCGCAAGAACGTACAAATCATACTGTTGCTAACAACGGTAAGAAGATTTCTGTTTCAGATGTATTATTCCACAGTCCAAAGAAAAAGATGTACATGCGTTTCTTTATTGCAATTTTAATTTACTACGTATTCTGGAACTTTATCTCCAATACATGGGGGCAATTCACAACGTTCGTACTTGTTAAGGCTGGTGCCTCACAGACCTTATCAACAGGGATTGGACTAGGGTTGCATATTGCCGCATTGTTCATTCTTGGTTTGTACGTCACAATTGCCGGTTCAGCAAAACGTAATACCTGGTTTACAATTGGTGTTCTTTTCGCCATCGTTGCGATGGGTGGTTTAGCTATCTTCGGTAGTGATGCCGTTGGCTTGATTGTTGCCTTCATGCTGATTTGGGGTGTAGGTAGTATGCTTTCAGGTGAAGCAATTTACAAAGTTTGGACACAAGAATCATTCCCTGAAGATGTCCGTGCCAGTATCCAAGGATTCATCAATGGTTTTTCACGATTCTTATGTGGTTTGTTTGCCATGGTAACACCAATGCTTGTGCTACCTGGTACAATTAAAACAACTATGTGGGCCTTTGTCGGTGTCGTTGTTATCTTTGGTATCGCTGGATTTAGCATGATTAGTGCTGAAAAGAAATACCATATGTTAGACAAAGACGGTGAAAACAGTCAATCAAATCACACACCAACAAACGATTCTACAGATGCTTCTGGTGTCGCACACAGTTAATCAAATTAATTGATGAGTTGTAAATAAAAATTAGACTCAGGTAAAAGCAACCAATTCTTGTTTAAGAACTGGCTGCTTTTGTTATATACTTAGAGAAAATGATGGGGATTGAGACTATGCTGGATAGTGTGTTAAATCAGTTGATGAAAACAACTGCAATCGAACGACAACAATTAAAAATCTATGAATTTCAAAACGATATGCCAGTCGCTGCGTATGATACTAGTTTGACACAAGAACGAAAGACACCAGTCTTAAATAATTATTTTTTTAAAAATAAAAATATTTATGTTAGTAAACACAATCGATATGCCCCGTACCCGGTTCATACACACACATTTTTAGAAATTAATTATGTCCTTAGGGGCGAAGTGGACGAAGTGGTAGAAGGCCGAGAAATGCATCTTAAAACTGGTGACTTACTATTGCTAGATGTCGGTTGTAATCACTCCATCGGTTATCTTGGCACTAATGATTTGTTGATCAATATTTTATTTCGTGATCGAGACATCAACATTGATTTGTTGAATGATTTACGAAAAAATCAGAGCGTTTTGTACGAGTTTTTATTGAATCGTAAAATTGGCATTGGTAATACGGAAAAATATATCTACTTTCCCCAAACAAAGGGGGCGTGAAATTTCTGAAACACTGGACCGAATCATTGAAGAGTATTATTTACAAAAAAATTATGGTGATTCGATTATTAGTTCGTATCTTTCGATTTTAATCGCGCAAATGGTTAGGAATTATCGTGTTGATGATCACAATATTGGTAAAAACCTATCCAAACGACAGATTATTGTGATTGAAATTCTAAAGGATATTAATGATAATTATGCCACGGTGAAATTGAGCGACGAAGCGGTTAAGTACGGTTACAATAAAAATTATTTAAGCAATATTTTTAAGAGCATTGTCGAGGATACTTTTTCTAATATTGTTAACAAACAACGAATTATTAATGCTCATATTTTATTAGATACAACTGCATTGCCGGTGACGGAGGTGATGAAAAAGGTCGGAATTAAAAATAAAACATTCTTCTATCGTAAATATGAAGAACGCTACAAAGCATCTCCCGGGAAAAAACGATAATTTGGATTTATAAACGAAAAACCACACTTCATAATGAAATGTGGCGAAAAGATGACTATAACTTAATACGGATACTGCTCCCCAAATTCATACACGAGCTCGGGTTCCTTTGAAACGCGGTGATTTTTGTTGACTGAATCCATGATTTTCATTTCGTGTTCAGTTAAACTAAAATCGTAAATTGCTGCATTTTCAGCAATTCGATTGGCGTGTACTGACTTTGGGATAATTGCAATTTTGTTTTGCAGGTGCCAGCGTAAGATTACCTGAGCCACGGAACGATGTTTTTGCGCTGCCAATTGCATCATTGTCGGATCATTAAAAATTTTACCGCGGCCTAGTGGACTCCATGCCTGGGTGACAATTTGATGGTCCTGCTGAAATTTCAGGAGCGGTTTTTGACTCATGTAAGGACTAACTTCAATTTGGTTAACAACTGGCATTTCATGGGCTTGCGTTGCTAAATATTGCAAGTGCACCATGCTATAGTTACTGACACCAATTGATTTTGTTAGTCCTTCTTTTTTTAGTTCTTCAAAAGCGCGCCATGTATCAAAAAATTCGGTGTTGATTGGCCAGTGAATTAACAGTAAATCCACGTAATCAGTTTGTAGTTTGCGTAGCGATGCTTTAACTGAATTGATTGTAGCATCATAGCCTTGGTTTGCCTCAGATACCTTAGTGGTCAAAAATAATTCTGCGCGCGGGATGGCCAGATTATGAATGGCTTCTCCTAAAAACTGCTCATTTTCATACATTTGGGCGGTATCAAACAACCGATAACCATTTTCCCAGGCAGCTTTGATTGATTGCAAAAATTCAGTGTGATCAGTGATTTTATAGACCCCAAAACCTTGTTGTGGCATCTGGTTGCCATCAGCTAAGGTCAATAAATTGTTTGAAATATCCATTAACGCTGGTCCTCCAGGTTAGTCTAATTTGTTGAAATATTCGATCTTTAATTCTTGTGGTTCTGATAAAATAATTTTAGTGATACTACCATTTTGTGTTGGAATGCCTTGATCTAGTTCAGGAGCATAGCGTGAAATGATTGAACGAATTGTGTTACCGTGTGAGACGACCATGATGTTGTCGCCGTCATTTGAATTTTCCAATAGCTTTTGAAAGCCACGGTCGAGGCGAGTCCAAAACATATTATTATCCTCTGCATCATGATATAAATCAGCCTGGTGAATTAAATCGCGGGCCTTTTCGAGGCCAAATTTACCCATGATTCCTGATTCAGTGGTTGTTTGCACCTGTTCACCAACGAATTGCCACATTTGACTTAAATCGTTGCCCTCAAAGTAGCCATGACATTGTTCTCGCAGCTCCGGAAGCTGGTACGAAACGATGTGCATGTTATGTGGATTTTGTTTTAGTGCCAGGCGAGTAGTTTCAATTGCACGGCCGGAATCGCTGCTAAAGGCAGCAGCAAAGTCAATTCCTGCCAGTCGTTTACCAGCACTAATAGCGTCATTAATTCCTTTATCAGTAAGTGGAGAATCGATCCAGCCCTGTACTTTATTGTATCGATTGAGCATGGTTTGACCATGCCGCACAAAATATGCTGTGATTGTTTTCATGTGAATCCTCCTTGGTTTGTCTTGGTAATACCTTAATTATAACGATATCTCGAATCAAAAACGAGTTTATCGCTAAACTTTTCTGGGACTAGAAGGCACGGTGGCACTAACTACCGTTTTCAGCTAAAATGGAGGTGAAGGGGAGCGTTTAATATGTATCTTGCACAACCGAACAGATATGAGGACATGCAATATCGCCGTGTTGGGGCATCAGGGTTAAAAATCTCTGCTATTTCACTGGGGCTTTGGCATAATTTTGGTGATGTGGATGTCTTGAGTCGGCAACGAGAAATTATTCATACTGCATTTGACCATGGTATTACTTATTTTGATTTAGCCAATAACTACGGTCCACCAGCTGGTTCGGCCGAAATTAACTTTGGCCGCATTTTGAGGGAGGACTTAGCGCAGTACCGAGATGAAATGGTGATCTCATCGAAGGCTGGTTATTACATGTGGCCAGGGCCATACGGCGAATGGGGCTCTAAGAAAAACATCATTGCTAGCTGTGATCAAAGTCTAACACGGATGGGACTGGATTATGTTGATATTTTTTATCATCACCGGCCAGATCCAGACACACCGCTAGGGGAAACAGCGCAGGCATTGGACCAATTAGTTCGCCAAGGTAAAGCGTTATATATTGGTATTTCAAACTACAATGCAGCGCAGACACGCGCCATTACTAAGATTTTCAAGCAATTGAAAACTCCATTTATTGTGAACCAAGTACGCTATAACATGTTAGACCGCTGGGTTGAAGATGATGGTTTACTTGATACGCTGAGCGAGCTGAATAAGGGCATGGTGGCGTTTAGTCCGCTAGCACAGGGAAGATTAACTGACCGTTATTTACACGGGATTCCAACCGATTCACGTGCTAATCGCAGTAGCAGTCCGTTTCTCGATCAAGAAAAAGTTGCGCCGACGGTTAAAATTGCGGCACAATTAAATGAATTAGCACAACAAAGAGGCCAGTCGCTGGCTGAAATGGCACTTGCTTGGAACTTGAAAAATCAAGTGGTTGCTAGTGTGATTGTTGGTGCATCACGGCCAAGTCAATTACAGGATAATTTAAAGGCACTTGGCAACCTGGATTTTTCAAGGTACGAAATAGAACAAATTGAACAAATATTGAAATAATAAAACAGAGCGTTAAATCAAGACAGTCAGATTCTATGTATTGCCTTGTTTGCACCTTTTGGTTATTAAATTCAGTAGTAAAAAAGAGTTGGGAAAAATTTATTTTTCCCAACTCTTTTTTAACGGGCTTTAACTACCCAACCAGACTTTAAATGAAAGTCATATTGTTGCTTAGCAAAGTGATGATTTGAAATGCCAGCACCAAATAACAGCCGCATTTCTTCATTCTTGTAGACCCAGTAGAAACGGGTGATTTTCAAATTATTGGTAGCAGCATTTTTATGAATTTTAACACTACCGGTATTAGGATTAGTTTGTGCTAGTTTAGTTTGGAGCGGATTAGTTTGGTAATAGTAAACCCGCTCATTTTTGGTTCCTAGTTGACGGTATAGTAGTACATGTTGCTTCTTAACGCTCGAAGTTAATGGGTAGGTAGTAGTTGAATTAACTAGTTTCATTCCCAAATAACTATTGTAATTTAACGTTAATAAAATAATGCTTCCAACACTCAACACGAGGCCAACGGTGACCCAACAAATTTTTTTAATGCCCGGATGAGCAAAAATCATACTCATGGCAAAAATTAAGGCACCAGCGAATAGAAAAATTACAATCATATTAGTATTCCTCCCGCATATCTTTGTGTAAAAAGAACGTCAAGATTAAGCCAGCTAATGAAAAGATGGTGGCAATAAAAAATGCGTAGCGAAAACCGAGTACATTAGCATTCAAGGCCAGTTTTTTAAATAAGATAGGGGTGGCACTAGCGACTGCGCCAGAAGGGGTATGATTCAAAGTGACGTTGGCCATAATTGATACTAAGATAGCCGTACCCATGGAGGCAAACACCTGACGAGCAGTGTTATTAACGACGGTTCCATCTCCAATCAGGTTTAGGGGCAAGGCGTTCGTTCCTGTAGTGGTAACCGGCATCATAACCATTGAAATACCAAACATTCGGACTGTATATAAACTGACCAGGTACAGAACTGGTGTTGCATTAGTAATCGGAATAAATGATGCGGTGGTCATTGTCAAAATAGCCATGCCGGCAATAGCCATGTTGCGAGCACCTAATCGGTCAAAAATGCGACCGGTGATCGGGTTCATTACACCAATTGTGATGGCTCCGGGCAGTAATGTCAGTCCAGAAGCCAGTGGTGATTCACCACGAATAGTCTGTAAATAAAGTGGCAATACCAGCGTAAAACCATTCATTGACATAAATGATACTGATACTAGAATGGCGGATAAAGTAAAATCAGAATGTTGGAACACTTTAAATTGAAGTAAGGGATTTTTGATTTTAAGTGAGCGCCAAATAAACATGGCCACGACCAGGACACCAACGATCAGGGTGCAATAGACAATGGGGTCACCCCAACTGTATTGGCCAACCGATGAGAAAGCAAACAGCATCGAACCAAAGCCTAGCATTGACATGAGCACTGATAGCCAATCAACGGGCGCTTTTCTAGTGGGTAATACTTTTCGGAGTGTGAAGAAGCCCATGATCAGTACAATTAGTGAAATTGGCATAATAGAAAGAAACAACATGCGCCACGAATAATGAATTAGAATCCAACCAGCAAAGGTGGGTCCAATAGCGGGAGCGAGACCAACAACGATTCCGGCACTTCCTGGATTGAAGTCAATATTTGAGACAGGTTTTAAGAGACATTCAGAACCGCGTTTACCTTCCACAGCTCAAATAAATCATTAATCGTGATTAATAACTTATTTGAACCATGGAAAGCATTAAATCAGGCGGCCATTTGGCTCGTAAGTGTTGCGACTTCAACTTGTAAGGGGGTCTGGTAGCCCAGTGAACTATGAATTCTCTTCCTATTGTAGAAAGCATGCACATATTCAAAAAGGACAGCAGCAGCAGTTTCATAATTCTCAAAGACCGGCACTGGATAAACACATTCCTTTTTGAGGGAAGCATGAAAAGATTCCATTGGTGCATTATCGTATGGACACCCCTTACGGCTGTAAGAGTGGCGGATATGTAGTTCAGTTAAACGTTGATTGTAATCATCGCTGGTATACTGTGATCCTAAATCCGTATGGATAATCAGGTCCCCAGTAATGGTTCGATTTTTAACCGCGCTTTCAAGGGTCTTTAAGACTAAATCAGTAGCCATCTTTTTTGAGAACGAATAGCCGATAATCCGTCGTGAGTGCAGGTCCATGATGGTTGATAAGTAACACCAGCCATTACGCTTCGTTTGAATATAGGTCATATCAGCGGTCCATTTTTGATTTAAACCAGTGGTCGAGAAATCCTGCTTAAACAAGTTGGGACGCTGTTCAACCTTGGTTTTGGAAGCTGCAGTGGTTGAAGTTCCAGATTCAATTCATGGTGGATCTTCATAACACCGTATCGCTGCTTAAATTCCGCAAAGATCCGCAGAATCCGTTGTTTCAAGTCCGCATCTTCGGCCCGGCGTTTTGAAGGTTTGGGGGATCGATAACGATAATACTGAGCTCTGGAAACACCAAGGATTCGGCACATCTTGGTTACCTGGTGGTGATGGCTTTCTTGGTGAATGTAATCAAAGATATTGGTTACTTCTGCGCAAGGAAGCCCAGGGCTTTTTTTAGGATTTCGTTCTCCTCAGACAGCGAAGCCAGTCGCTTTTCCATCGCTTTGATTTCGTCTGGCGATTTACCGGATTGAGTTTTGGCCTGGCCCTGGATCCACTTATGAACTGTTGAATAGCCAATGCCATATTCTCTGGCCAGTTGGGCAGCTGATTCGCCTTGCTTATATAGGTTGATAATGTTTTGTTTGAATTCTTTGTCGTAACGAGTTGGCATGTAAAAATTCCTTCCTTTTGAGAGACGATTTATTCATTATACCCTCTCTTAAAAGTTGTCTCAGGAATCAGCTTACATCCAGCACGCGGATATTACGTTAGCACGGTTGGTTTGAATCAGAAGACCATTCAAAAATACATTCGAGAACAAGAATCTGAGGATCGATTGAGTGATAGTATCAGTAAACGGGAATATATCGATCCATTTAAACAGTCAAAACAAAAATAAAAATAATGCTGTAACGGTTGGTAGTGGTTTGCTGGGCCCTTTAAGGGGCTTTTTGTGTCGGGCCAAGCCTTCTAGGGCTAAAAAAGCCACCAGCTATGCTGGTGGATGATTACTTTATGGTACGGCCTCTTTCTATATAAGAGTTCAATTCACTATGGCCAATATTAAAGATTCTCTTCTTAATAGCGATTAATGAGGCTTTATTTTACTAAGGGTTAAATTTATTTTCAACAAATGAAAATGAGGGCCTTTAAGTGTCCTCAAATATTTTCGAAACCTAATCAACGATAGAGGTATAATAATGGTGTTATTTAAATTGTGAAAAGAATATGCGGGGACAGGTAGTAAATGATTGATCTAACTAAACGGGAGCGGGCTTTATGGGCTAAAAAAAGGTCTGATGATGGTAATCAACACTGGTTGCCACTAGTCACTCACTTAATTGATGCACAAAAAACAATTAATTGGCTGTTTAACCACTGGATCAGTGATGAGCAACGCCAAATAATTGCCAATGGTTTCTCTGATGAAAACATTCAAAAATTAGTGAAATTTATTGGGTTCTCCCATGACATTGGAAAGGCAACTCCGGCATTTCAAACGAAACCATCATATGGTGGTGATCGATCACTTGATGCTGAGGTTATTGAGCGGTTAGTTAGGAGCGGTTTTGTAAAATTAGATGATTCACTTTTAACGTGTGCTTCGAAGTCACCGCATGCTGAAGCTGGTGAAGCAATCTTGGAAAATTTGGGTGTTCCTGTTTCGGTGGGCGCTATTATTGGTGGGCACCACGGAAAGCCATTGCCGGATGCCCCCAGAGCACAATTGAATGACTACACGGCTAATTATTATCAAAGCGATATTGATCAAGCGGCTCAAAAACGTTGGAAACAGGTTCAAACAGATATTTTTGATTATGGTTTAAAATTATCTGGATATGAAAGAATTGATCAAATTCCTTCGATTAATCAACCACAGGCAGTCCTGCTAGAAGGCCTTTTGATCATGGCCGATTGGTTGGCGTCAAGCGAATATTTAAACGACGATGAATCCAAGCCACTTTTCCCCTTGATTCAGATGAATCAGTCGCTTACTGATATTGATATGAATAGTCGCTTTGAAAACGCAATTGAAACTTGGGACTTGAGTGGTGAATGGGAACCACAAAGAGTTTCAACTGATAATGATCCATACAAATCTCGCTGGGGGTTCAATGCTCGACCGGTTCAGCTGGCTATGACTAGCATAATTGGCGATACGGTTGATCCAGAAATGGTGATTGTTGAGGCACCAATGGGCCTGGGGAAAACGGAGATTGCTTTAGTTGCGGCTGAACAATTAGCATATCAAAAGGGTGAAGATGGTGTATTCATGGGGTTGCCAACTCAAGCCACAACTAATGCTATGTTTGATCGAGTTGATGGTTGGCTGGAAAAGCTGGCAGAGAATCAAGATGAAAAATTTTCAATTAAATTAATGCATGGTAAAGCTCAATTTAATAAAAACTATCAAAATTTACCTTATGCTTCGAATATTGATGATCCTGACGGTTCGGGTAAGGCTGGATCCGTGGTGGTTAATTCGTGGTTTTCTGGCAAAAAATCAATTTTAACTAAATTCACGGTGGGAACAATTGATAATCTGTTGTTGATGGGATTAAAACAAAAACATTTATTTTTAAAACATCTGGGATTTAGTGGCAAGGTTGTCATTATTGACGAAGTTCATGCTTATGACAGCTACATGAATCAATACTTATATAAGGCAATCAATTGGCTTGGGGCCTACCATGTACCAATCGTGATTTTATCTGCAACTTTGCCCAAAGAAAAACGAAATTTGCTTTTAATTGCGTATTTAAGGGGGAAGTATGGTAAAAAGTACAAACAAATTTTTGAGGCTTCTACAGGTTGGCAAGATACACAAGCTTATCCTTTATTAAGCATTTTGGATGGCGGTAAGTTAACACAAATTTCAAGCTTTCCAGGACAGAATGATCAGCCGGTAACTCAATTGGATGTTGAACGCCTCAATCTTGACGATAAAACGTTGATACAGCACGTTTTACATAAAATTAGTGCTGGTGGAATTGCCGGAATTATCGTTAATACTGTTCGACGAGCTCAGGCACTTGCTAGGCTGGTCCCCCAAGATACCCAACTGATGATTCTTCACTCTGCTTTTCTTTCACCAGATCGGGAGAAACAGGAAGAGGCTTTACAAAATTCAATTGGCAAACATGGCCAACGTCCTACCAAAATGATCGTCATTGGTACTCAGGTATTGGAGCAGTCTTTGGACATTGACTTCGACGTTTTGTATACGGACATTGCACCAATGGACTTAATATTACAACGAGCCGGTCGTCTTCATCGGCACGATATTAAAAGGCCGGAAGCACTTAAATTACCGCAGGTATATGTAATGGGGATCAATGATTTTGGTGATTATGGAGATGCTAACCAAGCGATCTATCCGAAATATTTACTGATAAAAACGGATTATTTTTTAAAAAATAGAATTATTTTACCAGATGATATTTCAAAACTTGTTCAGGAAGTCTATGATCCCCATACAGATGATCAAGTTGGTGACATTGCTGATGCTAAGGCAGAATTTGATAATAATTTTGAGACAGAAAAGCATAAAGCCAATGCTTTTCAGATTGATAAACCGAGTTATGGAAGAAATACTACCATTCATGGTTGGTTGAATCGCGGTCAAGTTGATGTTGATAAGGATGAACAAAAAGCCAATGCGGCGGTCCGAGATATCAGGGAAACCTTGGAAGTTATTTTATTGAAGCACACAAATCAAGGCGATTTTTTGTTAGATGGTCGTCATTTGGCTAAAGTTGCGCCACAAGAGATTGCCGAACAGCTGATTAGAATTCCCTCAGCAGTTACACCGAGAATTGATAAAGCAATTGATGCTTTAGAAAATTTGACGAGTAAATATTATCCCCAGTGGCAGGAAAGTCCATGGTTAAGAGGGGCACTAGCATTGCCACTAGATGATAACTTATCAGCAAGGTTGGGTGAGTGGTCCCTTACGTACACTTCAAAGTTTGGGCTAAGTTATGAAAGGGAGGATGAAAATGAGCGATAGGAAATTTAATTTGGTCACTGATCCTTGGATTAAAGTGATTGAGAAGGGCACAAATCAAGAAAAAGCAGTTTCATTAATAAAACTATTTCAAAATGCTCATGATTATCGAGATTTGGCTGGCGAGATGCGTTCGCAGGACTTTGCTATTTTGCGGTTTCTACTGGCAATTTTAACGACAGTTTATTCGCGATTTAATGCCAATAATGAACCGTATGATTGGTTAACAATTGATGAAAATACAATGCAAGTGAGTCAAAGCGTCGATGAGGATGATTATGATCAAGAAGATGAGAATGATCTTCTTGATACTTGGAAAACGTTATATCAGAATGGAAATGGACATTTTACAGGAATTGTAACGAAATATTTGAAACGGTATGAAGATCACTTTTGTCTGTTTGGGGAGCACCCTTTTTATCAGGTAACTGAAAGCGAGTATAACCAGTTTGTGCCAACCAAGAAGCAAATTAAGGCTGGTAAAGGTCCCGGAACAGTTGCCGTTAAACAAATTAACCGGCAAATTTCAGAAAGTGCCCATACACCAGCGGTTTTTTCTCCCAAGGCGGGTGAATTTAAAAATGATATTAAACTTGATGAATTCGTCCGTTGGCTAATTACCTATCAGAATTTTACTGGTGTGACTGATAAAACCAAAATTAAAACTACCGAAAAGTTCTCGGTTTCTCGAGGGTGGCTCTATCAGCTGAATTCTGTATATGCAGCCGGTAATACGATTTTTCAAACGTTGATGTTAAACCTGGTTTTAATGCGAAAGGGCAAAATGTATTATCCTCAAAAGCCCGTTTGGGAATATGAAAGTGTTGAAGACTATGTAAACAAGCGAAAAGAACAACAAATACCAGACAACATAGCAGAAATCTACACATCTTGGTCACGAATACTTCATATTGACTGGCACCAAGGTGAAAGGCCAACCATTTTTAGTGCAGGGATACCAATGTTTGACAGCCAAGATGCTTTCATTGAACCGATGACGATTTGGCGGATTGATAAAAAGTCTAATCGATATAAACCAGCCGTTAAATGGCTTCAGTCATTAGGGACAGCAATGTGGCGCAACTTTGGTCAATACGTCAACGTGAATGGGACTGATGATATGCATGAACCCGGAATCGTTGAATGGCTGAACTTATTAAAAAATAAGGGCATCATACCATACAATTCTCACTTAACCCTTGCCTCGGCTACGTTGGTAAGTGATGGTAATGCAACATCACAAGCACCAGCGGCTGAAGTATACGATGATATGCATATTAATGCGGATGTACTATTTGATAAAAGGAATCCCAATTATTGGCCCAAACGAATTGAAGATACGATTGAACTTACCCAGATTATTGGGAAAGACTTTTGGCAATTTGCAATGAAAATCGGTCAAATTCGTAATTCTGATGCGGCCCCATTTGCAAATCGGTTGAGCAGTAAATTCTATGAAAGTTTAAATGAACCCTTCAAAGCTTGGCTGGCGCATTTAACAAATCATGATGATCGAGAAAGGGAAATTGAATTGTGGAAGGAAACCCTCCGTAAACTTGTTTTGGATGCTGCAAGCCAAGTTATCCAAGCAAGTTCACCTCGAGATATCCGTGGCTTGGTAGATGATAAGGGGATCGTAAATAATATTTTTACGGCCAATAATCATTTGCGATACAAATTACAAGTAGATCTTAAAATAGAGAGGAAAGGGTGATTGAAGGTTATGCCATATAAAGTTCAAAATACTGCTACCAGAATTATCCAGAAGCTTTATGGCAATGGCAGTTTAGATAAAGCTGTTTTGGCAAGTGCAAGAAGCGGAGCAACTATTAATAGTCAGAGAGCCCAAAGGGTATGGCCAATTATGATGGCCAATCTGGACGATAATATGCTTAGTAAAACTGGTGAGCCAACATATGCTGAAATTGCGATATATGCAGTAATTCACTTTTACGCCATTTATCAACAGGGAAAAGAAACAATGGTCTCTGGTCCCGCTGGACCAGCTGAAGACGCAGATGGACTTCAACTTTTTCAGGCATTGGCAAATTTGCGTAAGAGAGACGAAACTAGAGTAGCATTGGATCGTCGGGTGCAAGCAATCTTGGGAACGACGAATATTAATAGCGTGATTAACGGGATTACGCATTTGATTGAGATATTAAAAGCCAATTCTAACCTGCCAAAAATTGATTTTGCCAAATTAGCTGAGAATCTCTATTGGTTCCAATTAAGCTATGAGCATGCTAATGAGGTCCGTTTACTTTGGGGGCAGCAGTATTTTTGAGTAATCACATCCGCAATTAAATTTAAAGAGGAGAAAAACTAATGAGCAAAAATTTATATATTGACCTGAATGTTTTACAAACTGTACCATCATCCAACATTAATCGAGACGATACAGGAGCCCCTAAAACGGCACTTTATGGTGGGGTGACACGGGCTCGGGTATCTTCTCAAAGTTGGAAACACGCCATTCGAACATCATTTAAAGCAGAAAACGTTAATATTGGTACCAGAACTAAAAAAGCGGTTAAATTATTGGCAGACAAAATGGTAACGATTGATTCCTCCTTAAATGAGAAATCTGCAATCAAAAAGGCCACTGGAGTATTTAAGACTGTTGGCATTAAGATCAATAAAGATGGTGAAACGGGAGCACTTTTATTAGTTAGCCCTGGTCAACTTGGGAAGCTGGCCCAATATGTAACGGAACATGAAAAATTTAACAAAAAAGAGATCAAAGAGGTCTTGAAGCGTGACGATTCTTTAGACTTAGCCCTTTTTGGCCGAATGGTAGCGGACAATCCTGAATTAAACGTTGATGCGTCGGCTCAAGTGGCCCATGCTATTTCTACTCATGAAATTGTTCCCGAATTTGATTACTACACAGCTCTAGATGACTTACAATCAGAAGATTCCGCTGGAGCTGCAATGTTGGGAACAATTGAGTTTAACTCTGCTACTTTATATCGATATGCTAACGTGAACTTGAACGAACTGGTGCGAAATTTGGGTAAAAATGATGCTGTTCAGGGTATTTCTGCATTCATTAAGTCATTTATTCTTTCAATGCCAACTGGTAAACAGAATACCTTTGCCAATAAAACTCTACCAAACTACATCATGATAACTATTCGGACAGATACGCCCGTTAACTTAGTTTCGGCTTTTGAAGATCCGGTTAGATCAAATCATGGATATGTTGAAAAATCGGTTAAAAGCCTTGAAGACGAATATCAGTCAATTCAGAAAAGTGGGCTGGTTAACAAGCCAGCGTTAAATGTTGTTTTAACAAATAGTAAGTATGACTCTCAACTTGCTGAACCAGTTACCAACTTGGATGAACTCCTCAATAAAGTTACCAAGACGTTAACAGAGGTGGTACAGGATGAAAACACTAACGATTAGATTAACTTCACCATTGCAATCATATGGAAATGAAGCGTCATTTGCTCGAAGAACAAGTGGAGACTATCCATCCAAAAGTGTTGTTGTTGGCATGGTGGCGGCAGCCTTAGGATACCGACGGGACGATCAACGTATTTCTAAATTGAATGAATTAAGTTTTGCCGTTCGAGTCGATCAGCGCGGCAAAAATCTAACCGATTTTCAAACCGTAGAGTGGAAGAAAAATACCCGAAAGATTACATATCGTAATTATTTGCAGGATGCAGTATTTATGGTTGGAATTGGTCATGAGAATGACGCAATGATTGATAAAATTAAACAGGCCTTAAAGAACCCAAAGTTTCAATTATTTCTGGGACGACGATCGAATGTACCAGCTGGGATCCTAGATTTAAAATCATTTTCTAATACCAATCCGATTATGGCTTTAGAAGAGCTGAAGTGGCAGGCCTCACCATGGTATCAAGAAAAAAAGTGGTGGCAAACCAAGCAAGAATTTGTGGAACACATTGAAATTATTGCCGATGCCAATTTATTACCCCAAAAAAGAAGCACACTAGCAAAAGACCAAGTAGAATCTTTTGATCAGCGAAATCGAAGACACGGATTCAGGCCAATCGCTATTGAAGAAGTTAGGCTAAAGAACCCCTATGTTGAACGAACACAAGCCGCAATTAATCCCCAAGAACCCAATACCCATCATGATCCAATGCAATTTCTCTAGAAAGGAGTGCTATATGTATCTATCAAGAGTTCAAATTGACGTTAATAATCGTCAAAAAACTAAGAGCCTAACCCATCTTGGAGCTTTTCATAACTGGATTGAACACTGCTTTCCAGATGAAATAAGGGCTCATAATCGTTATCGCCATTTATGGCGAATTGATCAATTAGCCGGTAAAAAGTATCTGTTGTTATTAAGCAAAGAAAGGCCGGATTTAACTGAACTTGTAAAATATGGGATTCCCCAAACAGCAATGTCACGGGCTTATGATCCATTTTTAATGCAAATTCAAGAGGGACAAATTATGCAGTTTCGATTAACAGCCAATCCAACCCATGCTATCAAACGCCCAGACAGTAAGCAGCCACGGATTGTTCCTCACATTACAATCCAGCAACAGGGAAAGTGGTTAGCTGATCGGGCTGACAAGCTGGGATTTCAATTAGTTGAGCAAAATCAAGATAGGTTTTCGAACGTTCCGGAGCTAGCAGCATTTGACATTGTTAACCGGGATTGGCCAATTTTGCGACATGGTGGTCGAAGAATTCGTTTGAGTCGGGTTACTTTTGAAGGACTTTTAAGAGTCAATAATTTGGAAGAGTTTAAACAAACATTGGAAAACGGAGTTGGACGCGAAAGGGCCTTTGGAATGGGCCTAATGACAGTTATTCCAAGAGGTTAAATCATGAATAAAAATATGGGTGCCAAAAAGCCTGAATTGTCGGAACTAAGTCGGGTGCGGGACCGAATTACGTTTCTTTATCTTGAACACGCCAAATTGAATCGCCAAGACAGTGCCATTATGGTTTCGGATAATCGGGGCACTGTTTTTGTGCCAGTTGCAATTGTTAGCGTACTACTGCTTGGCCCTGGTGTCGACATTACTCATCGAGCAATGGAACTAATTGGTGATGCTGGGATGGGGGCTGTCTGGGTTGGCGAACAAGGCGTCCGACAATATGCGCATGGGCGATCTTTAAATCATTCTTCGCGACTACTTCAAGCTCAGGCAAGGTTAGTTTCGAATAAACGGACACGTGTTGCAGTTGCACGAAAAATGTACCAAATGCGCTTCCCGGATGATGATGTATCGGAGTTATCAATGCAAGAGCTTCGCGGGAAGGAAGGTAGTCGGGTGCGAGGCGTGTATCGTATGCAATCTCAAAAAACAAGGGTCCGGTGGTCACGTCGGGAATATAATCCAGATAATTTCGAAGCAGGAACACCAATTAATAAGGCTCTTACAGCTGCCCACCAGGCTTTGTATGGCTTGAGTTATAGTGTGATTGTAGCACTGGGAGCCTCTGCTGGTTTGGGATTTGTCCATACCGGTCATGATTTATCATTTGTTTACGATTTTGCCGATTTGTATAAAGCAGAATTTTCAATTCCAATTGCTTTTCAAATTGCCGCAAAATACGGTCATGATAAGGACATTGGTTCTAAGACCCGATTAGCAATGCGAGATGCTTTTGCTAATGGTAAGTTATTAGTGCGAATGGTCAAAGATTTAAAATCAATTCTGGGTGTGACTGAAACGGATATTAGCGTCGATGTTATTAATCTCTGGGATGATAAAATGGGCTTGCAAAAATTTGGTGTTCAATATCACGAATTTGAAGAAGATGATGGTGCATGATTGTCATCACACTGACAAAAGTTCCTCAATCCTTACGGGGAGATTTGACTAAGTGGTATCAGGAAGTTCAAGCAGGTGTCTATGTCGGCAACGTTAGTGCTAGAATCAGAGACTTACTTTGGGATCGAATCATGAAAAATATTGGCAATGGTGAAGCAACAATGGTTTACAATACCAACAGTGAATTGGGCTATCAAATGGAAACGACCCGAAAGGACTACCAAGTTATTGACTATGATGGAATTCCATTAATGATGCGCCTTAACACAACCCCTAGCCCTGTTAAACATGGATTCAGTAACGCAGCCAAATTTCATCGAGCCAAAGTTATGACACATAGAACTGATAGAAAGAAGGCGCACAAACTTCAAAGACAAGTAACGGCAATTGACCTTGAAACAACCGGGCTAAAGGCAGCAACTGATAAAATTATTTCTATTGGCGCAGTCAAAAAAATTAAAAATGGTGAAATTGATCAATTTTATAAACTTATTCAGGTTAACGATAACATTCAAACGAAAATAACGAACTTAACTGGGATTTCTTCTGACTTGCTAAGGACAAGGGGAATTGATTTGGATTCAGCATTGCAACAATTAAAAAAGTTTATTGGCCAATCAGTCGTTGTGGGGTATAATTTGCGATTTGATCAAGAATTTCTGTCCTATGGTTTCAAGAAAATTGGTCAACCAGATCTATCCAATCAAATGGTAGATCTAATGCCAGTTATAAAAAAAACAAATAAATTTCTTGATAATTATCGTTTAAGTACGGTACTTAAAGAATACTCAGTCAGAAATTCAAAACCACATCATGCATTATCTGATGCTCAAGCAACCCTTGAATTGGAGACCAAACTCATAGAAAATGGACATTTACTAATTTAAAAATGCTGTTATGGCGGGAATCGTTTAGTGTATTCCCCACGCATGTGGGGGTGATCCTAGGAGGTAGCTAAAAATGGCTACAGAAAACAAGTATTCCCCACGCATGTGGGGGTGATCCTGTAAAGCTTGCTGATGATGACAAGCGACTTGAGTATTCCCCACGCATGTGGGGGTGATCCTCAGTTAATCCGTGCAAGAATATATAGACAGCAGTATTCCCCACGCATGTGGGGGTGATCCTTTAACTACTCATGATGGCGATGTTAACGAAATGTATTCCCCACGCATGTGGGGGTGATCCCCACACGGTGACATTATGTTAATGCCAAAATGAGTATTCCCCACGCATGTGGGGGTGATCCTATCAAAAATATTCTGTCGACTAGTAGTCAATCGTATTCCCCACGCATGTGGGGGTGATCCTATCAACCCCGTTGCCACGAAGTACCTTTGCTAGTATTCCCCACGCATGTGGGGGTGATCCTAGCTAAGTCTTCCGGATCTAAACACAAGACTAGTATTCCCCCACGCATGTGGGGGGTGATCCCATGTGGCATATTGTAGCAAAACAGGACACTGGGTATTCCCCCACGCATGTGGGGGTGATCCTACTTCGGGACGCATAAAGATTCTACATTTGCAGTATTCCCCCACGCATGTGGGGGGTGATCCTCATTGAGAAGTTATCGAGAGAAGAGAAACACAGTATTCCCCACGCATGTGGGGGTGATCCTGTAGTTCCTCAGCTATCATCCACCACGACTTAGTATTCCCCACGCATGTGGGGGTGATCCTATAATAAGCTCGTAATTTGGTCTGAAATTATTGTATTCCCCACGCATGTGGGGGTGATCCTACCAGTGAATGCGCGACCAACGTTATCAGGTGGTATTCCCCCACGCATGTGGGGGGTGATCCCAACTGGCGTGCTCGCTCGTGCATGGTGGGAAGGTATTCCCCACGCATGTGGGGGTGATCCCAATGGACAAGTTGAAGGAGGCGGCTAAATTCAGTATTCCCCCACGCATGTGGGGGGTGATCCTAATGACGAAAACACCGAAGGAACGGATCAAAGGTATTCCCCACGCATGTGGGGGTGATCCTAACTATCACTTAGCGCCGTTTACGTACTATGCGTATTCCCCACGCATGTGGGGGTGATCCCGTTAGCGTCCAACCTTTGCTGATATTGTCTTTGTATTCCCCACGCATGTGGGGGTGATCCTATATGGCAAGACAATCAAGCCTGACCTATCCAGTATTCCCCACGCATGTGGGGGTGATCCTATCAACTCGGTAATCGTAACCGTCAAATCCAAGTATTCCCCACGCATGTGGGGGTGATCCTCATGTCATGCAGCCTGCTTACGTCGTAGCTTAGTATTCCCCACGCATGTGGGGGGTGATCCCTAGAGTCAATTGCTCAACTACAGCAACTAGAGGTATTCCCCACGCATGTGGGGGTGATCCTGCGGTAGTTTATCGTTTGCCGAACAGCAAAAGGTATTCCCCACGCATGTGGGGGGTGATCCCGAGATGGGTGCAGTCAAAGCTGGGTCGCTTAAGTATTCCCCACGCATGTGGGGGGTGATCCAGACTGTTCTTGTCTACAACCGAATTAATAACTGTATTCCCCACGCATGTGGGGGTGATCCTAGCTGATAAGGATTTCGCAACTGATGATCTAAGTATTCCCCACGCATGTGGGGGTGATCCTATCCACTGGCTAAAGCTAGTGTGGCGGTATCAGTATTCCCCACGCATGTGGGGGGTGATCCCAATCACAATTGCTGGCAAACGCCATTTTCTAGGTATTCCCCACGCATGTGGGGGTGATCCCTGGCC
>NZ_AWTT01000039.1 GCF_000876205.1 Paucilactobacillus wasatchensis
CCCCGATACGGTGAACTTCACCGTGTCGGGGTTTTTTGTGTGTTACACTTCAGGCTTCTGTGGCTGAAAACACGTTTCAGCAATAAAAAGTGATTCAGAAGTAATTAAATTACCCTTTATTCTGTGTGAAATCTCAGAACTAAAAATAATTTTAAAATCAAAAATATCTAAGCCGCTCAACTTGAAAACCTATTTCGATCTTAGGTATAGTAATAGCTGACAGATATCCGCGATTAGTTTTTAAAAGCACACCAAATTTTGAAACGATATTATTATGAAATTGAAGATAGTATTAAGAACTTTAATGTAGTACAATAGCTCTTAATTCATTTTAGAACTGAGGAGAGATTAATATGTGGCGTTATTTAAAGCGCGTGTTAATTGGGAAACCATTAAAAACGCTTGATGAGGGCGGACAACATCTTAGTAAGTTTCGGGCACTCGCCTTGTTGTCGTCTGATGCATTATCTTCTGTAGCATATGGTACTGAACAGATTACAACTGTCCTGGTAACCTTATCAGCTGCAGCACTATGGTATTCGTTACCAATTGCAGGTATTGTATTGATTTTGCTGCTTGCAATCACGTTATCATATCGTCAGATTATTCATGCCTATCCAAGTGGTGGTGGGGCATACGTTGTAGCTAGCACCAATTGGGGTCGCGATGGAGGGCTAGTTGCCGGTGGTTCACTATTGGTTGATTACATGCTAACTGTAGCTGTTTCAACGACGTCTGGGACTGAGGCAATTACTTCTGCGATTCCAGCTGCTTATCCATATTCGATTGCAATTTCAGTTATAATCGTCTTTTTGATTATGGCAATGAATTTACGCGGTATGGGTGATAGCGCCAAGTTATTAACAATTCCTGTGTATTTCTTTGTGTTTATGATTACAGTTATGATTATTTGGGGCCTGTTCAATATTATGACAGGCAACATTGAGTACCACGCTACTTCAGCAATTGGCAGTGCCGTACCTGGAATGACGGCTGTTCTGTTCATTCGGGCGTTTTCAGCTGGTTCATCTTCATTAACCGGTGTTGAAGCGATTAGTAATGCTGTCCCCAATTTTAATAAACCACGCTCTAAAAATGCGGCAAATACGCTAGCAATCATGTGTGTGATCTTGGCCAGTTTCTTTGGTGGTGTCACATTTCTAAGTTACTACCTAGGAATTATTCCGGATTCGCATGCAACCGTCTTGTCACAGATTGGTTCAACCGTCTTTGGTGGACATGGCGTCGGTTATTACCTGTTGCAACTTTCAACGGCAATGATCTTGGCGGTTGCGGCGAATACTGGGTTTTCAGCATTTCCAATTTTGGCGTTTAACCTTGCTAAAGATAAATTCATGCCACACGCATTCATGGATCGTGGTGACCGGTTGGGCTATTCCAATGGTATTATTGCCTTGGCAGTTGGTGCGGTTGTCTTAATTTTTATTTTCCATGGTCAAACTAACTTATTGATTCCGTTATACGCGGTTGGGGTTTTCGTGCCATTTACATTGTCACAATCGGGGATGATTATTCATTGGTTCCGTACTCGTGATGGCTGGTGGTTGGGTAAGTCATTTGTTAACTTAGCTGGAACTTTAATTTCATTTAGTCTAGTTATCTTTTTATTTTGGCAGCATTTTCCCAATGTATGGCCTTATCTGATTATTATGCCGTTGATTTTGTTGATGTTTCATAAAATTAATGAGCATTACAAAAAGGTAGCCGCTCAGCTCAGAGTGGCCGGTAAAACGCAGGTCCAGATTAAAGATTTCGATGGAGCAACAGTGATTGTACTGGTCAGCAACGTGACACGAGTCACATCTCAAGCGGTCAACTATGCGCGTTCTATTGGTGATTATGTTATTGCAATGCATGTTTCGTTTGATGAAAATCCTGGTAAAGAACATAAAACAGCGAATGAATTTAAAGCTGAATTTCCAGATGTTCGTTTTGTGGATATTCACTCGTCATATCGTTCAATTGCAACTCCGACATTGCGATTTGTGGACGTGATTGCCAAGCGAGCTGCAGCCCGAAACTATTCAACAACTGTGCTGGTGCCTCAATTTGTTCCACGGCATCCATGGCAGATGGCGTTGCATAATCAAACTAGTTTACGATTACGGTCGGTGCTTAATTCACGTGAGAATATTATCGTATCAACCTATAATTACCATTTAAAAGAATAAGATATTAGGAGTCTAGGGAATAAATTTTTCCTGGACTTTTTTGTTTAATAATTTTGATGAGTTTACTTTACTTAATTGGATACGGAACTTCATTAAAATGAGTATCACCAAGTGAGATAGTAACTCGATTTTGTAGCAGATTAATAATTTTTGCTTTGGTTGTGTCTATTTGATCTTGGTCGACAAAAATGGAGATAGTTACGTTGACCCCGTATTGTTCATCGGCAATCTTAATCGTATTTTGTTGTAAAAAATAATTAAGTGAATCATGATCGGCGTATGCAATCGTCAATTGCAGTGTGGTTTGTTTGATAATTGCAATTAGACCAGCGGCATGAATTGCATCTGAAGTCGTATTGCTATAGGCGCGGATTAATCCCCCTGCGCCCAACTTAATTCCGCCAAAATAGCGAGTGACGACCGCAACAACGTCATGGACTTGTAGTAGTCGAAGCGATTGTAAAATTGGAACTCCAGCAGTGCCACTTGGTTCGCCATCGTCACTTTCCCGTTGAATTTCGTCGTGTGGACCAAGCTGATAAGCAAAACAATGGTGATTAGCCTTATGTTCCTGGTTACTAATGTTCTTAATAAAATTTTGCGCCGCTGTTTCATCAGTGACACGAGCTAAAGAGCAGATAAAACGAGATTTTTTAATGGTCTGTTCATGGTTGAAATTTTGAGCAATGGTTAGATATGGCATAGTTTTCTCCAATTTAAATGAATTATAATTTTTTAGGCGTATTTATATTATGTAGGGAGGCTTGAGCTGAATGACTGCAGAATATTTATATGGGCGCCGATTATTGGCACAAGAATTACCAGATGAATTTGAACCAACGCAAGAAGTACAAGTTTCATCAACCATGGAAGTTAAACCTAATTCAGTTAGATGCACTCGCTGTAATTATACCAGTTCAATAGTGGCAGCAGCTCTGCCTAACAAACAATATTATTGTTCGCAGTGCATTATGCTTGGCCGTGTTTCCACATTAACTAAATTTTATCATTTACCAGAACCAAATCAATTTGATTCAGTTGCCAACCCGCTAACGTGGCGGGGCCAGTTATCCAAATTGCAGCGACAGTGTTCCGTTGAAGTTTGCCAGTGTTTGTTGCACCACAAGCAGCACTTGTTATGGGCAGTGACCGGTGCGGGCAAAACCGAAATGTTGTTTGCTGCCATTAGCCAGGCATTGATACGGGGTGAACGGATTGCAATTGCTTCACCACGGGTTGATGTGTGTTTGGAACTGTATCCACGCTTACAACAGGCCTTCAAAGGAATCGATATTTGTTTGCTTCATGGGCGCCAGGAAGAACGGTATGAATACCGTCAATTAACCATTTGTACTACTCACCAATTGTTACGGTTTTTCCATGCTTTTGATAATTTGATTATCGATGAAGTTGATGCCTTTCCTTATGCTGCCAATCAACAGCTGTATTTTGCCACGAAGCAGGCGGTTAAACCAACCGGTGGTTGTTTGTATTTAACTGCGACGCCAGATAATAAATTATTGCAGCAAGTCAAGCAAAAAAAACTTGGAATTAGTTACTTACCGCTACGATATCACGGCCATTTATTGCCTGAAATCAAAGTTAAATTAACACCAACCTGGCGGCAACAACTTAAAAAAAAAGTTGCCAACTTCATTAATTACGGCCATAAAAAAACGTATTAAATACCAACGACCATTCCTATTATTTGTTCCCCACGTAGCAGATCTACCAATAGTACGAGAAATACTAATAAAGCGTATTCCAATTACAGACTGTGTCACTGTACACGCCGCGGATGTACAACGCCTGGACAAAGTACAGTTGATGAGGCAACAGCAAATTTTATTTTTGATAACAACATCTATCTTAGAACGCGGGGTTACTTTTCCTGGAATCGATGTCTTAGTATTAGGTGCTGATGATGCAATTTTTTTCTAGCGCAGCACTAGTGCAAATCGCTGGTCGAGCTGGACGTTCAATTTCACGTCCAACGGGGGATGTCCTGTTTTGGGTTGGTTCGTACGCTAAAAATGTACATGGTGCAATTAGTCAAATCAAATTCGTCAATCGGAAAGGACGCAGACTCCAAAAATGCAATGTTTAATGTGTAATGCTGTTACTGATGGCCAACTTACTTTGACACAAATACTGTCTTTTAGCCCAATTATTGAACCGCAAATCTGCAAGCAATGTAGTGAGCGGTTTGAATATATAAACGCACCTGTTTGCCAAGGCTGTGGTAAGCCACAACAAGATGGGCAATTATGCGTTGATTGTCAGGCTTGGCAAGCTAAAAATAGCTATTTAATTCATAATCGAAGTCTGATTGTGTATAACGATGCCACAAAGCAATTTATGAAACAGTATAAGTTCAGCGGTGATTTTCAGTTGCGTCACATTTTTGCCATTGAGTTACAGAACCTGATTGATGACTGTCAGGCCGATTTAGTGCTACCAATCCCAATTAGCCAATATACGTGGCAAACTCGCGGTTTTAATCAAGTTAGTGGGCTGTTACTGGGCAAAACAGAATCGTTAATTCAACCAATTAATCAAGGGAAGCATTCATTGCAATCACATAAAAAAAGAGAACAACGATTGGCAACGCAGCAACCATTTAAACTAATCGCCAAGGCTGCTGAGCAAATTAAAAATCAAAAAGTAGTCTTGGTTGATGATGTTTATACAACTGGAAGAACGCTGTATCATGCTGCTGATTTAGTGCTAAGTTGTCATCCGAGTCAGTTGCAAAGCATTACTTTAGCAAGATAATTTTGAAATCGTTACCATTTCGATTGTTTATCAATCAAAACTCAATTATAATGGGTTTAAGGATATGAGAAGAGTGGTCCTTCTGATATCAGAACAAGTATTAACTTGTACTGAAGGGAGAGAAGTTCAATGCTTAAATTCAATATTCGTGGTGAAAATATCGAGGTCACAGATGCAATTCGGGAATATGTAAGTAAACGAATTAGCAAGCTGGAAAAGTATTTCGACAATAATATCGAGGCAACCGCACATGTCAACTTAAAGGTGTACTCGAATAAGGATTCAAAAGTGGAGGTTACCATTCCGCTCCCTTATTTAACATTACGGGCAGAGGAAACTTCACAAGATATGTATGGTAGCGTGGATTTAGTAACCGATAAATTGGAACGACAAATCCGCAAGTACAAGACTAAGGTTAACCGTAAATCACGGGAAAAGGGTTACAAAAAGCTTGAATTCGTACCAACAGATGCAGTCGAACCGGCTGATGAAAATGTTGAATTAGAAGTAGTACGAACAAAGCAAGTTTCCCTGAAACCAATGGATAATGAAGAAGCAATCCTCCAAATGGATATGTTAGGGCATGACTTCTTTGTATTTGAAGATGCTGACACCAATGGTACCAGCATTGTGTACCGCCGTAATGATGGTCGCTACGGCTTGATTGAAGCTAGTGGTGATGAATAAATAATAAATAGAGTGTAAACAGCCGTGTTTAAATGTCGGTGTGTAAGCCCAGAACAGCACTGATCCGTACTAGGGATCAGTGCTGTTCTGGGCTTACACATGGACATTTACGGCTGTTTACACTAAACGAGTAGTCCATAAAAAAGCTCGATTTCATTTGAGATATTCCCCATTCTTATTGGTTTTAAGTAAGTTTGTTTTCAATAGTGACATTTAATGGTAAAATGATGAATGATATTGAAAAATTAAAATTGCGGGTGCTTTGAGTATTAACCTGCTTAAAAAAAGAGAATGAAAGCGTAGAAGGGATTTTTAGATGGCGAACATATTAAGAAAATGGATTGAAAGTGACCGCCGGGAACTACGGCGACTCGATAAATTGGCTGATAAGGTGGAAGCATATGCGGATGAATATGCAGGCTATTCCGATGAACAGTTGCAGGCTAAAACACCTGAATTTCGGCAACGTTATCAAGAAGGTGAAACTCTGGATGATTTATTGCCAGAGGCATTTGCTGTTTCACGAGAAGGGGCCAAACGAGTATTAGGTTTGTATCCATTTCACGTTCAAATTATGGGTGGTATTGTATTGCACGAAGGTAATATCGCCGAAATGCGGACTGGTGAAGGAAAAACGTTGACCGCCACAATGCCAATCTATTTGAATGCTATCAGTGGCAAAGGCGCACATGTTATTACGGTCAATGAATATCTGTCTGGTCGTGATGCAACTGAAATGGGTGAACTATATAATTGGCTTGGCTGTAGCGTTGGTATTAACGGTGCTGAAAAATCACCCGAAGAAAAGCGGGCTGCTTACGCTGCTGATATTACTTATTCAACCAACAGTGAAATTGGATTTGACTATTTACGTGATAACATGGCTGTTTATAAAGAAGACCAAGTACAACGAACGCTCAACTTTGCTATTATCGATGAAGTTGATTCAATTTTAATTGATGAGGCCAGAACACCGTTGATCATTTCTGGTCCTGGGACCGGGACCACCAAGTTATACGAACGGACTGACCGTTTTGTTAAAACGCTAACTGAAGAAGACGATTATAAGATCGACCTTGAATCAAAGACCGTGTCGTTAACCAATCCTGGAATTGAAAAAGCTGAAAAGTACTTCAATCTAGATAATTTGTATGACACTGAAAATACGGCATTGACCCATCACTTAGATCAGGCATTGCGGGCTAACTACATCATGTTAAACGATAAGGATTATGTGGTGCAGGACGGCGAAGTTATGATCGTTGACTCATTTACCGGTCGAATCATGGAAGGGCGTCGCTTCTCTGACGGACTTCATCAAGCAATTGAAGCCAAAGAGCACGTTGAAATTCAAGAAGAAAATAAGACGATGGCCAACATCACGTATCAAAACTTATTCCGGATGTATGCTAAATTATCTGGGATGACTGGTACTGCTAAGACGGAACAAGAAGAATTTAGTGAGATCTACAATATGGAGACCATCACAATTCCAACTAATCGTCCAATTGCTCGAATTGATGAGCCAGATTTGCTTTACCCAACACTTAAAAGTAAGTTCGATGCAGTAGTAGCGCGGATTAAGGACTTTCATGAAAATGGTCAACCAGTTCTAGTCGGTACTGTTGCGGTTGAAACTTCTGAGTATTTATCTAATTTGCTAGATAAAAATCACATTCCACATGTTGTTTTGAATGCAAAAAACCATGCTCGTGAAGCTGAGATTGTTAAAAATGCTGGTCAAAAAGGTGCTGTTACAATTGCCACCAACATGGCCGGTCGGGGAACTGACATTAAATTAGGCCCTGGAGTGGTTGAGGCGGGAGGGCTGGCTGTTGTCGGGACTGAGCGGCATGAATCACGCCGAATCGATAATCAATTGCGCGGTCGTTCTGGTCGTCAAGGGGATCCTGGAATTTCACAATTTTATTTGTCACTTGAAGATGATTTAATGCGCCGCTTTGGTGGCGATCGAATCAAAGCTTTCTTGAGCAGAATGAATGTTGATGACGAAGATGCTGTCATTAAGAGTCGATTATTGTCACGCCAAGTTGAATCAGCACAAAAACGGGTTGAAGGTAACAACTACGATTCCCGTAAAAATGTGCTGCAATACGATGATGTGATGCGGGAACAACGTGAGATTATCTACAAGGAACGCCAGCAGGTAATTACTGCGACGACATCACTCAAAAATGTAATTATGCCAATGGTTGAACGAACGATCAAACGTGCTATCGATTCGCATACACTAGGCAACGAAACAGAATGGGAATTGCAAGATATTGTTGATTTTGCGGGGACTGTTTTGGTGCATCCTGACTCAATTTCGGTAAATGATTTAACTGGTTTATCACGAGAAGATATGTTGAAAAAATTAATGGGATTGGCTGATGACGTCTATGCTGCTAAGGAAAAGCAACTTTATGAACCAGCGCAAATGCTTGAGTTTGAAAAAGTTGTCTTATTACGAGTGGTTGATGCTCATTGGACGGATCACATCGATTCAATGGATCAATTCCGGCAGTCTGTCGGGTTACGTGGGTATGGCCAGTTGAACCCATTAGTTGAGTATCAAACGGCTGGTTATCACATGTTTGAAGAAATGGTTGGTAATATTGAATACGAAACAACGCGATTGTTCATGAAGTCTGAAATTCGGCAAAATGTAACGCGTTAAAAATGAAGGGAGCTTAGGACAAATCTGTTGCCCTGGGCTTTTTTTGATAAAGTGGAGGAAAAAATGGAATTAAGCGATACCAAAAAAATGATAGAAGATATGCAACAAGAGGTTGCTACCTTCGGGAGGTCGCTTTGACCTTGATGCCCTTAATGAGCGGATTGCAGAGCATGAGGAGCAAATGGCACAACCAGACTTTTGGAATGATGGTCAAGCAGCACAAAAAGTGATCGAGCAAACCAAACAGTTAAGAGATAAACGTGATCACTTTTTGCACTTACAAGACGGGGTAGAAAACTTACAAGTTACTCTTAGTTTATTGCAAGATGAAGCTGATGCAGACATGCAAACTGAATTTGAAGATGAGCTAGATGAGATGACAAAGTCATTAGAACAGTATCGGCTCGAACAATTATTGGATGAGCCATATGATGGAAACAATGCAATCCTTGAAATTCATCCCGGTGCTGGTGGAACCGAATCACAGGACTGGGGTGCAATGTTGCTACGAATGTATACTCGCTGGGCCAGTCAACGTGGTTTTCAAGTTGAAACGGCGAATTACGAAGTTGGTGATGAGGCTGGTATCAAGAGTGTCACGTTGTTAGTGAATGGTCATAATGCGTATGGCTATCTGCGCTCTGAAAAAGGAGTGCATCGACTCGTCAGAATTTCACCGTTTGATGCCGCCGGTAGAAGACATACTTCGTTTGCATCTGTTGATGTCATGCCAGAGTTGGATGATGATACTGATATTGATATCAATACAGATGATTTGCGAGTTGATGTTTTTCGCTCCAGTGGTGCTGGCGGTCAACATATTAATAAAACGTCTTCAGCAGTCAGAATCACACATATTCCGACTGGTATTGTGGTGTCATCCCAGGCACAGCGTTCACAGTTACAAAATAGGCAAACGGCCATGAATATGTTGAAATCTAAATTGTATCAGTTAGAAGAGGAACAAAAAGCAAAAAAACGGGCTGAGATTCAGGGCCAACAATTAGATATTGGCTGGGGGTCACAGATTCGTTCATATGTTTTTCATCCATATACGTTGGTTAAGGATCACCGGACTAACTTCGAAACCCATGATGGCAATGCGGTGATGGATGGCGAGCTAGATCCATTTATTGATGCATATTTACAATGGAAATTAAGTCAAAAGAATCCAACATAATCTGTCTTCACGTTGTGCTGGACTGATAGAGGTGTGGCTGATGAAAAAAGTTTTGGTTGTCGATGACGAACCTGCAATTATCACTTTGTTAACATATAATTTGCAGCAGCATGGCTTTGAAACGCTTGTAGCTAATGATGGTGAAACAGCTTTACAGCTCGGACTGAAGCATCAATTGGACTGCATATTATTAGATCTAATGTTGCCAGGAATTGATGGATTATCGGTGCTTAAAAAATTGCAGCAAACCAATATCGACGTTCCTGTCATTATTATTACGGCTAAATCACAGGAAATTGATCGAATTGTTGGTCTTGAACTGGGAGCCGACGACTATATTAGTAAACCGTTTAGTCCACGCGAAGTGATTGCACGGATTAATGCCGTTTTACGCCGTAATAGTAAAAAACATATGGAAACTGCTGAAAATACTCAACCGCTAATAACCGGTGGACTGACTGTAGACTTAGACCGACACTTGGTCTTTGTTAATGACCAACTGGTACATTTGACTCCTAAAGAATTCGAATTGTTGGTGTATTTTGTTAAAAACAAAACGCAGGTACTCAGCCGCGAGCAATTATTGCGGCATGTTTGGGATACTGCCGATGTGCTTGATAGTCGAATGGTTGACATTCAAGTTAGTCATTTGCGGGACAAGCTGCGCAAATATGCGCCAGAACAGCAGTGGATTAAAACGGTGCGTGGCTTTGGTTATCAGTTTGGATTGGAGTCTGAATGAAACGACAAATCACATTTTTCTTCATATTGAGCTTAATGGTATTTGAATTGAGCGGACTAATGCTGCTGCCTAGTAATAACATGGCATTAATTATGTTGGTGTTGGCAGTAATTGCTACGGTTATTTTTAGTCTTTTTTCATGGCGATTTAATACTAGAATTAAAGTAGTTACACAAAAAATAAGCCAAATTACTGATGAACAAAATGAAACGCATTTATTGGTTGCATCTCAGGATCCACTATTTGATTTGAGTCAAGAAATCAACCGACTGCAGTCTCAAATCAGGCATCAATCGCACCATACGTTGCGGCAAGAAAATGAATTGGAAACGTTGGTTCAGAATTTACCTGTCGGGGTAATGGTGATTGATCGGTTTGGGCAGGTTCAAATCGCTAATAATGTGGTCCAAGAATTGTTAAATCATGATATTGATGTAGCAGCACATTCGTACCTGGAAGATATCACGCAACCAGAATTATTGGTTATGGTTAACCAGGCAATGCAGCAACATGAAAGTCAGCAAAAATTGATTACTCTTACTACGACTCAGCACACTGAGAAAAACATTCAGGCACAAGTACTATATAGTGAAATTAGACCACAACATTTTCAGGTAACAATGCTATTGGCGGACGTTAGTGATTTAGTTGCATTAACCAAAATGCAAACAGATTTTGTTGCCAATGCCAGTCATGAATTAAAGACACCGATTACCGCTATTGCAGGCTTTAGTGAAACATTATTGGAGCAGCAAGTGGATACTCAAACGCAACAAAAGTTTCTCACCATTATCAAAGATGAGTCAGATAAATTAGTAAAATTGATTGACGATGTATTGTCGCTGTCGCGGTTAAGAAATGGTCAGCCAAGTGAACTTCACTTTGAATCAATTCAATTGAATGGGTTAGTGCAACAACAATTTAAAAATTTGCAGTCATTGGCACAATTGCACCAAATTAAATTGATCAATCAAATTCCAGTTGAATTGAACGTGGTTAGCGATGTCACTAGGTTGAACTCCATCCTATACAATTTGATTACGAATGCCATTAAGTATAACCGAGAAAAAGGCCAAGTTACGGTTGCTGCAAATAAAAACGATCACCAGTGGTCATTAGCCATCAGTGATACTGGCATCGGAATTCCAGCAGAGCAGCAGAGCAGAATCTTTGAACGCTTTTATCGTGGGCAAACCAGCATTACGAGCCCAGGAACTGGTTTGGGGTTGGCAATTGTGGCAGAGCAAGTGCGGCAATTGGATGGTAATATTGAGGTTGAAAGCAAACTTGGTTTTGGCACGACAATGATGGTTAAGCTGAGTGTGTAATTATATCTAACAATTGAATATGTAGTTTGTATTTCGAAGAGGTCTAGGACATTTCCTGGCCTCTTTTTTTACGCTCCCAGCATTTACAAAACATTTACATTGCAACTACACAGTTTTTACCTTAGATTGCTACACTGAAAATATAATTAAGTGAGGCGCAATCAGGTAAGGGAGAAAACACGATGCAAAAAAAATGGTTATTCGGTCTGCTAGCTATTTTGGCGGTGCTCCTTGGGTTTGCTTATATTAACAGGGATCAAAGCAAACAGGGTGAATCGATTACTGCAGTTGGATCGACGGCGTTGCAACCGCTAGTTGAGGCTGCTGGAGAAGAATTTAGTAAGGAAAATGCGGGAGTGTTTGTTAATGTGCAGGGAGGCGGCTCAGGAACAGGATTAAGTCAGATTGAGGCAGGAGCTATTTCGATTGGTAATTCTGATTTATTTGCCAGTGAACAAGCTGGCATAAATGCAAACAAACTGACTGATCATCGAGTAGCAGTAATCGGGGTTACCCCCATTATTAATAAGCAAGCTGGAATTGACGCACTAACGACTGAACAATTGAAGAAAATTTTTACAGGTAAAGTAACAAATTGGCGTCAGGTTGGTGGCGAGAATCAAACAATAGTAATTGTTAACCGAACACAGGGTAGTGGAACGCGAAACACTTTTGAAAAATGGGGGTTAAATCGTGCACAGAGTATTGCATCGCAAG
Source organism: Paucilactobacillus wasatchensis (assembly GCF_000876205.1). GTDB lineage: Bacteria > Bacillota > Bacilli > Lactobacillales > Lactobacillaceae > Paucilactobacillus > Paucilactobacillus wasatchensis. The sequence goes on from NZ_AWTT01000039.1 coordinate 12,302, forward strand.
AACAGGATTCTTCTGGTACAGCACGGCAAATTGTGGCAACAACGCCGGGGGCCATCAGTTATGTCTCGTTTTCTTATGCCGATAGTTCCATCATTACACCAACAATCAACGGCGTTAAACCAACCAATGCTAACGTTAAAACAAATCGGTGGCAGATTTGGTCTTATGAGCATATGTATACGCAAAAACAGGCAACTAAAACGACTACCAAGTTTATCAATTTTGTTTTATCAGACCGGGTTCAAACTAAATTAATACCGCAACTTGGATATATTCCGATTTCCGAGATGCAGATAACTCGATTAGAATAGTTTGTTTCTTTGATGATCTGGCATAAAGGAGAAAAAGTATGGATAAGATTAGGGCAAGTATTTTAACTCCATCGCGTTCAAGTAAGTTGGAGCGGCGGGGAAAATGGTTGAGTTTATTGTGCTTGGGAAGCATTTGTATAGTGGTGATTGCGATCTTTGGATTTATCACGTATCGGGGCCTGGCCACCTTTACTACCGATCATGTCTCACTAAGTAAATTTTTGACAGGAACAGACTGGAATCCGAGTGTATCGAAAAGTGGAGCACCACTAGTTGGAGCGTTGCCAATGATTGCGGGCTCGTTTTTAATAACCATCTTAGCTACTGCGCTGGCCATCCCGTTTGCAATTGGAACTGCTCTAATGATGACTGATGTGACGCCCAAAACAGGGACAAGAATTTTACAGCCGGTATTAGAACTATTGGTCGGAATTCCATCGGTTGTGTACGGATTTGTTGGCTTAACCGTGGTAGTACCAGCAATGCGGAATATATTTGGTGGTAGCGGTTTTGGAATTTTATCCGGAACGTTTGTGTTGTTCGTAATGGTCTTGCCAACAATTACGTCTATGACAGTTGACGCCCTCACATCTGTACCCAAAAGCTTTCGCTATGCTTCGTTAGCGCTGGGTGCCACAAGATGGCAAACGATTTATAAAGTTGTGCTACGTTCTGCCACACCAGGAATATTAACCGCGATTGTTTTTGGCATGGCACGAGCTTTCGGTGAAGCGTTAGCTGTGCAAATGGTCGTCGGGAATGCCACTTTAATGCCATATAGTTTGGTAGCACCAGCATCCACGTTAACCAGTGTGCTAACAACTGGCATTGGTAACACGGTGATGGGTACAGCTCAAAACGATGCATTGTGGTCTTTGGCGCTGATTTTACTAATAATGTCATTAACATTTAATTTAGCAATTCATTTGATTGCTAACCGGGGGTCACTAAAACGATGAATGCCAAAAAAATTGATAAATTTGCAACGGGAATTCTCTACACAATTGCTGGGATCGTTGTGCTAATTCTAATTATGTTACTGGGCTTTATTATTTTGCGAGGTGTGCCACAGCTAAGTTGGTCATTTTTAACATCACCTTCGAATGCATTTAGTGCCGGTGGCGGAATTGGCATTCAATTATTTAATTCATTATACTTGTTGATTTTGACAATGCTAATTTCATTGCCAATTGCATTAGGAGCTAGCATTTATCTGAATGAATATGCTAAGCCGGGGATGATTACTAACACGGTTCGCACTATGATTGAAATTTTAAGTTCTTTGCCGTCAGTAGTCGTAGGATTATTCGGTTTTTTACTTTTTGTAGTGCAGTTCAAGCTGAGCTTTTCAATTGTGTCTGGGGCACTAGCACTGACTGTGTTCAATTTACCGTTGCTGACGCGAAGCATTGAAGAAGCGTTAAAAGCAATTAGTAATGATCAGCGAAACGGAGGTCTAGCCCTTGGAATTTCAAAGTGGGAAACAGTAACCAAAATTATTTTACCGGCTGCGGTTCCAAGTATTGTTTCAGGATTAATTCTGAGTGCTGGGCGTGTGTTTGGCGAGGCAGCCGCACTGATTTATACAGCTGGCCAGAGTGCTCCCGCATTGAATTTTGGCAATTGGAATCCGTTTGACATTGACAGCCCGCTTAATCCAATGCGTCCGGCAGAAACTTTGGCTGTGCATATTTGGAAAATTAATTCAGAAGGAATTATGCCGGATGCCGCTGCGGTGTCAGCCGGTTCTGCTGCTGTTTTAATAATTGTCGTCTTACTGTTTAATCTGTCGGCGCGTTGGCTGGGTAGAACGCTGTATCGCCATCTAACAGCTTCTTAAAGGAAAGGATAATGATGATGACAACAGGGAACTGCTACATTTTAAAATTCGATTCAAAGCAAGAGATTGCATTAGAGACCAAGCAACTAAAAATATTCTATGATGAATACGAGGCAATTTCAGCTGCTGATTTGCAAATTCCACGGTTTAAAATCACAGCCCTAATTGGTGCATCTGGTTCAGGAAAGTCAACTTTTCTTCGTTCGCTAAATCGGATGAATGATGGTATTGCATCGGTCCAGGGTCAGATTTGGTATCGTGATTTAGATTTAAATAGCCGAGAAATCGACGTTTATGCAATGCGTCGTCAAATTGGGATGGTGTTTCAACGACCTAATCCGTTTCCAAAATCTATTTATGAAAACATTACATTTGCTTTGGAACGCCATGGGATTACTGACAAAAAAGAACTAGATGAACGAGTTGAAACGGCTTTAAGACAAGCGGCACTTTGGGATGAAGTTAAAGATAAGTTGAATAAGAGCGCGTTAGCGTTATCTGGGGGCCAGGCGCAACGATTGTGTATTGCCAGAGCCATTGCATTAAAACCAGATATTTTACTGTTAGATGAACCCGCGAGTGCACTGGATCCAATTTCAACAGCACAGCTGGAAGAAACACTAATTAATTTGAAGCAGCAATATACAATTGTGATTGTGACTCATAATTTACCGCAAGCAGCGAGGATCAGCGATTACACGGCTCACTTTTCTCAAGGAGTGGTGGTGGAGTTTAATGGCACAACGGAAACTTTTACACAACCTAAAATTGCACTGACCAATGAATACGTTTCAGGTGATTTTGGTTAACGGGGGAAAAGTAATGGCAAAACAAATTTTGACGACTAAAAATGTTCGCCTTAGCTATGGCGATTTTGAAGCTTTACATGGCATTGATTTAGCCTTTGATGAAAATGAAATTACTGCATTAATTGGGCCATCAGGGTGCGGTAAATCAACTTATTTACGCTGTATCAATCGGATGAACGATCAGATTGATGGAGTCAAAATTAGCGGTGAATTAAAATTTAACGACACGGATATTTATGCTGAACAGACAGATGTTGTTGAGCTACGTAAACAAATCGGAATGGTTTTTCAACAACCCAATCCGTTTCCAATGTCCATATACGATAACGTAGTATTCGGGCTTAGAATTGCTGGCGTTCGCGACAAATCGATGTTAGACGAAGCCGCACAAGCAGCATTGAAACAAGCGGCCATTTGGGACGAAGTGAAAAACAAATTAGATCAAAATGCACTAGCGCTATCTGGTGGTCAACAGCAGCGAATCTGCATTGCACGCGCTTTAGCAGTTTCACCTAACATAATTTTGTTAGACGAACCAACTAGTGCGCTTGATCCACATTCTAGCCGTCAAATTGAGACGACGTTATTACAATTGAAGGAACATTATACGATTATTACAGTAACTCATAATTTGCAGCAGGCATCAAGAATTGCCGATCGCACGGCTTTTTTCTTACAGGGTGATTTGATTGAAGCAGGTACAACCAAGCAAATTTTTATGAATCCTGAGCATCAAGAAACCAGTGACTTTATTACCGGTATATTTGGTTAAAAAAAGGAGAGTTATGATGAAACGCTTAATAGATCAAGAGTTAGACCAATTAGATGCGCAATTTACAGAAATGGGCGTGCTAGTTGCTAATGCAATTGGAGCAGCTGGGAAAGCCATGGTGGTGGGGGATGCACGTTCAGCCAAAGAAATTGTTGCCCATGATCACCAAATCAATGAGCGCGAAATGAAGTTGGAGCAAAGAGCATTTGAAATTATTGCATTGCAACAACCGGTGACTAATGATTTGCGAGAAGTGGTGACCATTTTGAAAGCTGTGTCTGATTTAGAACATGCTGGTGATCACGCACGCGACATAGCGTTAGCTAGTTTAAAGCTGAGGCGTGATGTAAATTTAAAACCCGTGTTGACACTCATTGAACATTTTAGTATGTTTATTGAAAAATTAATGCGTGATATGCTAACTGCATACGTTAAAAAAGATTGGCGTTTTGCTCAAACTGGCGAACAATTGGCATTAGATGCCTACCAACAACACGTTGAAATATACGAAGCTTGTGTGGCAGCTATTAAACAAAATAGTGACCAAGTGGAGCATATTTTGCCTTATATGACGGTGGCCAATGCACTTGAACAAATTTGCGAGTGTGCCCTAAATATTGGTGAGTGGATTATTTATCGTCGAACGGGTCAGATTGTGGAATTGAAACCGGTCACAACGGTAACAGATTAAAAATGTGCCATTTTATCAAATTAGCACTATAATGAAATCAGAGTGTAGTGGATATTTATTATCATTACATTCGTGTCGAAATTCATAACTGATAGATTTATATTAGTTAAAAGAGGTGATCGTCATGGCAAAACTTAGTAAAGAAGAGCGCAAAGCCCTGATCGAAAAAGCCGAAGAACAACGCGCCAAGAATCCAAAGCCAAAGTCTAAAGAATCTGGTTTCGCAACCATTGATAAAGAAGCCGAGAAATTAGAAGGCAAAAACTAATAATGCACAGCGATTTAGTGTATTTTATTAAAATAAGAGACTGATGTTTTCCTAGCAAACTGGGAAACTATCAATCTCTTATTTTTTGGTTAACAGATTCTATAATGGACCTGTTTTATAGTTTTTAGTTGCCTTTAGACGTTGAAAACAGTAAGATTAGCCTAGTAAATCAGAAGGTGGAATATGCAATGAGATCCAAAGAAAAAAAACGATTAACACGTTCATCATCGGATAAAATTATTGCTGGTGTAATGGGTGGCTTTGGTGCCTATTTTGGCATCAATTCAAACTATATTCGTGTGGGCTTTGTGATTGTATCAATCCTAAGTCACGCTTTGCCTGGTATTTTGGTGTATATATTATTGCTTGCCATTATGCCAGCGGATCCAAATAAACCACATTGGACAAACCCATTTGAAAATCAAAGACCAACCGAGACCAATCATGATAATGAGAAACGTGAACGAAAAGTGATTCATGACGTAGACGAACACGACGATTAAGGAGTTACATTCAATGGGATTTTGGACACGAATTATTGTTAACACATTGCTGTTTATTGCCATTGCAGGTTTTTTTTCGCAAAGTGGCGGTTTTTACGTTGCCAGTATTTGGATGGCATTTGCTGCCAGCGTTGTCTTGGCAATTTTAAATGCACTTGTTAAACCAATTTTATTTTTATTTTCACTACCAATTACAGTACTGACACTGGGGCTCTTCAGTATCGTGTTAAATGCCATTATGCTGCAATTAACATCCTACTTTGTTGGGTCGGAAAATTTCCATTTTGCTTCGTTTGGTATGTCGATGCTGGTTGCCGTGATTGTGTCGGCATGTAATGCAATTATTTCTAGCCATTTTGTCAGTCGTCGTTAGGTTTTATTTTGGAGGAGGGATGTTATTTTGGCAGATCAAGTCAAGGTATCAGATTTAGTTAAAAATGCGCGGTTGAAAGTATTGCAGGGTAAAGAATATCTGGACAGACCAGTTACCACCAGCGACATTTCTCGTCCGGGGCTTGAGTTAACGGGCTATTTCAAATATTATCCGGCAGCACGAGTTCAGCTACTTGGTATTACAGAAACGTCATTTGCTAAAAATATGACTCATGATGAGTTATTAATGGTGATGCGTAAAATGTGCGCACCAGAAACACCGACATTTGTAGTTTCAACGGACTTACCGGTACCTGATGAATTAAAACAGGCTGCCAAGGAAACTAACATTCCTATTTTAGGGACTAATCTAACTTCATCGCGTGTATTGAGTAATATGACATTTTATTTAAGCGGTCAATTGGCGCAACGACAATCTGTGCATGGTGTCTTGGTTGATATTAATGGTGTCGGTGTTTTGATTACCGGTGATTCCGGGGTCGGTAAAAGTGAAACAGCGCTTGAACTAGTTCGCCGTGGTCACCGTCTTGTTGCCGATGATCGAGTGGAAGTATACGCACAAGATGAACAAACGCTGGTTGGCTCAGCACCAGTTATTTTGGAACACTTAATGGAAATCAGAGGAATTGGCATCATTGATGTGATGAATCTATACGGCGTTGGTGCAGTCATGCAAGAAGACGATGTGGAGTTAATTGTGCATCTCGAAACGTGGTCGCCAGATGCGCAATTTGACCGCTTAGGGGACAAAGGGGATACACAACAAATTTTGGATGTGGTTGTTCCTAAAGTTTCTATTCCAGTTAAGACGGGGCGTAATTTAGCTATTATCATTGAATCGGCAGCCATGAATTTCAGGGCACAATCGATGGGCTACGATGCTACTGAAGTTTTTGATGCCAACCTTAACCGGTTAATTAAACAAAATTCAAGAAAGGATTAATTTAAAATGCAACTTTGGCAATTTTTAGGTACTGCAATCAATCCGATTGCATTCAAATTAGGTCCCATTGAGATTCACTGGTATGGGGTGATCATTGCTAGTGCAGTGATTATTGCACTCACTTTGTCAGTACGTGAAGGGCACCGTGTCGGTATTAAATCTGATGACTTTTACGATTATGTTTTGTGGGCGTTACCAGTTGCGATTGTTTTTGCGCGAGCGTACTATGTTATTTTCGAATGGAGCTATTATTCACAGCATCCAGCAGAAATAGTTGCAGTCTGGGATGGTGGTATTGCCATTTATGGTTCGCTAATCGGGGCGTTATTAGTGATGTGGCTGTTTTGCCGGTCGCGTTATATTTCAATTTGGACAATGTTGGATGTGGTTGCCCCCACGGTAATTTTGGCGCAAGCCATTGGTCGTTGGGGTAACTTTATGAATCAAGAAGCGTTTGGCAAAATTACCAGTCTAGCGTTCTTGCAGAGCCTTCATTTACCAACATTTATCATTAATCAAATGTACATTAGTGGCGCTTATCGGGTGCCAACCTTTTTTTACGAGTCATGTTGGAACTTATTAGGGTTTATTGTTCTGATGGTACTTCGGCACCGCCATCATCTGTTTCGCCAAGGTGAAGTTTTCTTGAGTTATGTCCTCTGGTATTCTGCAGGGCGCTTTGTGATTGAGGGAATGCGTACTGATAGCTTGATGATCGGCAACACGATTCGTGTTTCACAAGTTTTGTCAGTAATTTTATTTGTTGGTGCCATTATTTTATGGATCATTCGTCGACGCCACCAGTATCCTTGGTACTTAAAAGGCAAAAAGATGCAACAGTAACTATGCGATTGTGAAAGGAGATTTATCCTGATGAAAGAAAAAATTGCAGTGCTTGGCGCTGGGTCGTGGGGTAGTATTCTAGCTAATTTACTCGCTGAAAATGGGCATGAGGTGCGGTTGTGGTCTCACAACGCAAGCCAAGTTGATATCCTAAATACGAAGCATGAAAATCCTAAATATATTAATGATTTCACGTTTGAAGATACATTAGTTGCAACTACCGACATGCAGGCGGCTGTCGCTGATGTACAGACAATTTTAATTGTGATTCCAACTAAAGGGTTACGTGAAGTGAGTGGCAAATTAGGTCAGTTGCTGGCTAAATTGGGACAAAAGCCGTTAATTGTACACGCTACCAAAGGGCTGGAGCAAAACACATACAAACGGCCATCTGAAATGTTAGCCGAAGAAATTAAGTCCGCTAACCGGCAAGCAATTGTTGTTTTATCAGGTCCAAGCCATGCGGAAGATGTTGCACGCCATGATTTGACTTCAGTAACTGCTGCTTGTGCTGATTTAGTGAGTGCGCAGCATGTTCAGAATTTATTTAGCAATGATTACTTCCGCGTGTACACAAATGACGATGTGATTGGCGCTGAATTTGGTGCTGCATTGAAAAATAT
>NZ_AWTT01000040.1 GCF_000876205.1 Paucilactobacillus wasatchensis
GCCTCCGCGAACACGTTTCAGAAAACCAGAGTGTGATCAGAGGCGTTCAGATGTCGTAGGCTAAGTTAGAAATGGTAATTGAACAATTGAACTTGGATTGTTTGATTATCATTTCTGGCTTAGCCCTAGACATTTGCCTCCGCGAACACGTTTCAGAAAACCAGAGTGTGAGTGGAGGCGTTCAGATGTCGTAGGCTAAGTTAGAAATGATAATTGAACAATCGAACTTGGATTGTTTGATTATCATTTCTGGCTTAGCCCTAGACATTTGCCTCCGCGAACACGTAGAAAGATACAAAAAAACGCCCTTACTAGGCATTTAGCCTAATAAGGACGTTTTCACGTGTTACCACCTCATTTTGTATGTCTCTCACAAAACATACCTTACCAAGTACGGCCATTGCTGACGATACCCTGGCACTATAATGGGTGCACCCATTGAACACTCGGTTCGTATTCAATTCTCGGAGACTACTTTCAAACCAGTTAAGCTCCCCGTTCACACCAAGCTAGGGGTCTCTTAAGTCTTAACTAAATCTTACTCTTCTCTTCAACGTTTCTAATCTATTTTTAATGTTGAAACCATACTACAGCCATTTAACCAGCTTGTCAATATCTTTTTTAATCTAATTTTAATTATCCACATCATCACTGACTTTAATTTTCTTAGTAATAACGCCTTCTTCATAGAACAAATCTGCAATTTTTTGCTGTTCTTTCGTAATGGAAGAATTCATTTTACTAATTGAATATGACCTTCGTTCAACCATCTTTTTGACCACACTCTTAGATAGTTTCAATGATTTACTCAACATCGTGATTAGCTTAGCATGATGTGTCTGAGCCCACTGCATATCATTCTTTAAGTATTTAACTAGGTACTTAGAGACTTCAGCATTATTTTTAGCATATGATTTGGACGAGAGAATGAAATCACGGTTATTGCTCAATCCCTTACCACTAATCAGTAATTTCGCATTTTGTTTAATTTGTGCCTGTGCAGTATATGGATCCCACGTTACCCATGCATCAATTTTGCCCTTTGAAAAGGCGACACTGGCACTAGATTGATCCATGTTTACCATCGTTACATCACTAGTCGATAAACCAGCCTTTTTCAACACTTTCCGGAGTAGATACTCAGAACTCGTGTTTTTAGTATACGCAATTTTTTTACCTTTAAGATCTGACAAAGTACTAATACCAGAGTTCTTACCGACCACAATACCAGATCCGTTTGCCTTCGAGGTTTCTGCAGCCACATATGTTAACTTCGTACCATTAGCCTGAGCCGTTACTGGCGGTGTGTCGCCTGTTCGAGCATAGTCAATACTGCCTGATTTCAAGGCTTGTAGTAACGAACTACCATCTTTAAATTCCTTAAAAACCACCTTATAACCCTTTGCTTTCATCTTCTTAGCAAATTCACCCCGCGTTTTGGCAATATCGATCGGATCAGCTTTCTGGTATCCAATTGTCACAGTCGTTAAATCAGAGGAACCACCACCAACTTGTTTAAAGCCAAAAAAGACGATGCCAATCCAAAAGACGATAAAGATAACTAACCCAATCTTCTTCCAATTACTTTGCTTTTTCATACTTTTTCACCAACCATTGATCGGGTTAATTGTTTTTTTAGTTCAGCTCGCACCACCTTACCAGAAGCATTACGTGGAAATTTATCAACGAAGTACACGCGCGTTGGTTGTTCAAATACTGCTAAATTTTTTTTGACAAAGCGCATCACTTCTTTTGTCTGCGCAAATTCACTTGCAGCAGTCTGTTTAGTTTTGATCACAGCCGTCACAGCCTCACCGTACAAATCATCAGGCAAACCAATCACGGCTACATCGGCAACTAAATCAAGTTCTGACAAGACACTTTCAACCTCTGCCGGTGCCACTTTTTCACCACCATGATTAATCATATCTCTGATACGACCCTTAACAAACAAATAACCATCCTCATCCAGATAGCCAATATCGCCAGTCATTAACCAACCATCAGTAAAAGATTCTGGATGTGGATCAACATAGTCAGAAATCACATGGTCACCCCTTAAAACAATTTCGCCGACACGAGTATTACCAGTTTCGAGCTGACCATCGACTAAAATAGCAATATCCGTAGCAACTGCTTTACCAGTCGAACCGATCTTAGGCGCATCAAGTGGATTTAATGTAATTTGACCAGCCGCCTCAGTCATGCCATACCCTTCTATTACCCGAGTATGAAACTGCCGTTCAAAATCCATCAATTTGACTTCGGGGAGAGAAAATGAAGCGCTACGAATAAATCGCAACCTAATTTGTGCTTGTAATTGCGAATAACTAGCACGCGATTTTTCATTCAGCAGTAATATTGAAATAATCGTAGGTACCATCGAAACCCAAGTTACCCCATTCGTACTAACCTGTTGCCAAAAGTGGCTCGCACTAAATTTTTTTGCAATTACCATTTTGCCCCCAGATAATCTTGTTGATAAACATGCGATAACTTGGGCGTTAATGTGCGATAACGGTAACACAATCATGGTTGTATCTGCTGTTGTTAACGCATGACTAGCAATATTATGTACTGCGGCTTGATATAATTGTTTGTGTGACAAGCCAACCCGTTTAGGTTTGCCTGTTGTACCAGAAGTATTTAAAATGAGCGCAACATCTTCTTCTAGTGGCCCGGTTGGCTCTGTAAAAATACGCTTACCAGTAATAGCTGAATTAACAAAAATCGATAATTTATTGGTTGTGTTTAATTTAACTGAGGTTTCTTCGAGCACTGCATCATTCACGATCCCTGTGGCAAGCTCATTGCCAACAATCAGCAGCGTATAATCATATTCATTAAACTCAGCTTGTAATTGTGATAACGGCGTGGTTGCCGCGACCGGATGAGCAATCACTCCTAGTTCCCATAGTGACTGCATTAATATTGGATACAGCGCCGAGTTAGCCAAAGAGATCAGGGCAATATCGCCGCGTTTAACTTTTAAATTGATAAAATGTTGTCGTAAGTTGGCAACATCTTCAATTAACTGCCGACCAGTAAACCAGCTTGCAATTACTTCATCCTTAATCAATTCAGTATTTTGTCCATTTTCTAATTTGTTCGTTAGCTGTTGTGTTAATTTAGTCATGTTGCTTGCTCCCTTCTTTTACCTAACAACTAATAGGCAGTGTTCACGATTTCGTCAAACAGTTTATCTGACACTTCACTGACTGCGGCAGCATCACGTCCTTTGGCACCAACTTCTTCAAAGCGATTGGTACCATTTCTAATCACAATCACCCTGTCTGCCATCCGTGCCGCTTCGTCCACATCGTGAGTGACTAAGACCGCCATCAAATGCTGCTCATGACAGATTTGCATGATTAATTGTTGCATCTTGCGCCGCGTCAACGCGTCTAGTGCTCCCAACGGTTCATCGAGCAATAATAATTGTGGGCGCGCCATTAGCGCCCGTGCTAACGCTACCCGTTGCCGCTGCCCACCGGATAAGGCACTCGGGTAATAATCTGCAAACTCACTCAGACCAACTAAATTTAACATTTCAACGGCTCGTGTTTTGCTTTTCGGATCACGACTCTTAAATGACAAATTTTCTAATACACTCATCCAGGGCAAAATACGATCATCTTGAAACATGAACCGGACCACTGGCTCGTGTTCATGAAATTTAATAGTGCCACTACTTGGTTCCTCTAGTCCGGCAATAATACGCAACAACGTGCTTTTACCACCACCACTCATCCCAACAATTGCAACAAACTCATCTTCAGCAATTTCAAAATCAATATCCCGTAACACCTGCTCATTATTATATTGTTTATCAATGTTTCTTAATGTTAAAAATGGATTAGCCATTAATCATACTTCCTTTCGCATCACGCCACTGGAGCAACATACTCTCTAACAACTTGGCAATTAAATCTGACACTTTTCCTAAAATTGCATAAATTGCAATACATAGAACAACCGTTGTAATATCCATATAATCTTGGGCGTTCGTGGCCATATATCCAATCCCTGAACTGGAGGAAATGGTTTCAGAAACAATCAATGTGGTCCACATAACACCCAATGCGTAACGCAAGCCCATCAAAATCGTTGGCAAAGCGCCGGGGAATAATAATTTTGGTTAACAGTTGCCACCTCGTCAAACCATATGATTGACCCATTTCAATCAATTTACGGTCCACCGAACGAATTCCGTGAAACGTGTTAATGTAAATTGGAGACATAACCCCGATCGCCACCAACGAAATTTTGGCGGTTTCACCTATTCCAAATGTAATAATGACCAACGGAATTAACGATAAATGAGGAATGTTTCTCAACATCTGAATTGAGGTATCAAAAATATCACGGAAGACACTGAACAATCCATTCAAAAAGCCAAAAATGAATCCCATACTACCACCGATTACCAAGCCAACGCTGGCACGGTATAAACTGATACTAATGTTAGCCTGCAGCTCACCAGACTGACTCAACGTGATTCCATCTTGAATCACCGCCAACGGTGAAACAGAGCTAGCCATTAAGCCGACACTGGCACTTAATTGCCATAATCCCACCAAACTAATTGGTAATATCCACGGCAGTAATGTATGAAAGTTAAAATGCCAACCATGCTTGTTATTTTTTGTTATTGCAATTTCTCTTGCTTCTTGCACTATAACCATCGCCTTTCAGCTTTAAATTAGTGCCTACTTTGCAACGTGGATTTGAAATATCTACGTCCTAAATACGAAATAACGACCGGAAATAGTGAATTAATTTACGTAATTAATGAACAAACTATGAAACTAGTAACGGCACAATTTCTGCCGGCAAAGATGAGCAGGATCAAAAAAAGAATTTCCAATTATTAAAATTGAAAATTCCATAATCTACCTTAGTAAGAATTAAGTTGTCTGTTAGCATCGTTTAATTCCAAACCAATGAGTGGCCGCAATAGCCTAGTGTGATCCATCAATTTAGCTAATAAATACGTACCACTAAACACTAATCCAAACGCAATTGGTGTTAGCACCAGATATACCCAGTTGGGCCACGCAGTTAAACGTAAAATCCCAGCTAATGCAGTAAGCAAAATAGTTTGCATGAGATAAATACCAAACGCCATTTGTCCTGCGTAATGCATCTGCTGACTAAATCTAGCACCAAATACATTGACAACTCCGCGACTTAACCACCAAATCATCAAAATAACCAGTACATCCATCACCACCATAAACGGCTGATGAATTGATTCAGATTGATGATGACTCAGATGTAACCACTGCAAATTAAACCAATACAAACCAACTGACATGACCACTGCACTAATTGCCAGCATTGACACTCGCCGACCGTATTGGTCGATCAATTTAGTTGCCTGCCGATAATGAACGGCAATATATGCACCGAGCACAAAATACAACTGATACATTAATGGATTAGTACCGTAATGCCAAAAAATAAATCGTAAAACTGCATTGGTGCCGTGAGTCGGCTGCATATATTTGATCACAGCCACTAGTACTAATTGCAGTACTCCACTACCAATTAAAATACGTTGTTGGTAGTGTTCAAACTTTTCAAATAGCCAGCTCAACAGTGGAAAAATTAGATACAGCTGCGCAATCATATACAAATAGTACATGTAAAACTGATTACCATTTAGTATATGATTGAGCCATCGCTGCTCGTAAGTGCCGAGCGACTGGTGTCGAATCACCATTATGCCCACTAAATACACCGTAATCCACCATAAATATGGAATTCCAATGCGCCAGTATCGTCGTCGCCAAAAAGAAAGCCAATTAAAACGGTGTCGATAATAACGCCACATTAAGACAAATCCAGTTATAAATACAAATCCCATTCTGGTGAAGTGCAACATTAGATGAGTGTAATTGAAAATCAATCTGCTTATGGACCCTGCATCAGTAGCATTGCCCATTGTGGTTTCAGTATGTGTATATAAAACCCCGATAATGAGAATAACTCGCATCACGTCTAATTCTAATAAATATGAGTGCGATCTAGTTGTTCCATCCATACTATCACTTGCCTACGGGAACTTGGAGTAATTCTTCCTTCAGTTTAGACCGCAAAACTTTGCCAGTCGGGTTGCGTGGAAAATCATCGACAAATTCAACACGAGTTGGTTGTTCAAATTTGGCCAGATTTTTCTGAGCAAATGCTTGCAGTTCCTGCGTTAATTTTTCATGGTCTGTCAACGAATCTTTCGGTTTAACCACAGCGGTCACTGCTTCACCATATAAATCGTCTGGCATTCCAATCACGGCCACTTCGGCAATAAAATCGAGTTGGGAGAGTACGCTTTGGACTTCCGCTGGAGCAACCTTTTCACCACCACGGTTAATCATGTCCTTACTACGACCCTTCACAAATAAATAACCATCTGCATCAAGGTAACCTAGGTCGCCCGTTAAGAACCAGCCATTCGAAAATGATTCGGGTTGTGAATCCATATAATCGGCAATCACGTGATCACCACGAACAACAATTTCACCAATTTCTGTGTCACTAGTTTGCAACTGACCATCCACTAAAATAGCTAGCTCAGTTCCTACCGGTTTGCCCGCCGATCCAATTTTCTGAGCACCAAATGGATTCAAGGTGCATTGACTGGTTGTTTCCGTCATGCCGTAGCCTTCCAAAATTTGTGTATTATAGCGATCCTGGAAAGCAATAAATTTACTTTCAGGTAGTGAAAATGATGAACAACGAACGAAGCGTAAGTGAATCTTATCGCTCAATTGAGCATAGGCATTATTAGCCTTATCGTTAATTAGTAAAATGGATACAATCGTTGGTACAACTGACACCCAGGTAACATCATTATCACTAACTTGTTGCCAAAAATGACTTGCACTAAATTTGCCAGTAATTAATAGTCGACCACCTGATAATCGAGTTGATAAACATGACATCACTTGGGCATTGATGTGGAACATCGGCATCACAATCATTGCCGTATCGTCATGATTCATCTGGTGACTTTCGATATTATGCTTGGCCGCATTGATTAACAACCGGTGGGTTAATCCTACTCGCTTAGGCTTACCAGTGGTTCCGGATGTGTTCAAAATCAAAGCCAGATCATCTTCATCCGGTTCGTCGGCTGAATGAAATGAACGTGGGTCTGTTATTAATGTATTAACGAAGATTGGCAGCTGCATTGTCGTTTCTAAGATGACGTCATTTCGTTGTAGTACTGCGTCATTGACAATCTGATCGGCCAATTGCGATTTTGCGATTAACAAGGCATAATCATGCTCTGTAAATTCCGCCTGTAGCTGGGCCACCGGGGTGGTTGCAGCCACAGGATGCGCTACCGCACCAATTTCCCACAGTGCTTGCATTAATACCGGATACACGGCCGAATTGTCAAGACAAACGAGGACTAAATCTCCCTTTTCAACCCGAGCATTCAAAAAGTACTGCCGTAAACTGGCAACGTCCTTTTTTAATTGCCGACCAGTGAACCACTGGCCTAAGGTTTCATCTTTGATTAAATTGCGGTCTTGATCATTAATTAATTGTTTCGTTAGTTTGTTTGTAAGTTCTGTCATAGTTCAGGACTTCCTTTCTTTTTTTAGTTGGTTTACGACCAATTAAGATGGCGAATGGATAAATTTTGTAGCATCCCCATGAAATCAGGAATGCGGTTGCTGCCACTGCAGCATAACCAACTGGTAATAAAATTAAGTAACCCCAGGATGGTAGGCTGATAAAGCTCAGTAGCCACGTCATCAATGCAATTGGGATTGTTTGTACTAAGTAAATACCAAATGAGACCTTGGCGCCTGCCCGAATAAACCGATCTACCGCTGGTTTCAAACCGTGCTCACGCCAATATGCGTATTTTCGTCCGATCCAAAAAACGAACACGATCATCACAATGTCATAGATCATAATGTAAGGTTGGTGAACCTCTAGCGTTTTAGCCAGCGTTAAATGCAATGTATTCATATCAAAGAAATATAGTCCAACTGTGCCGAGCGCCAATACAGCAGTCAAAGTGCCAATTTGTTTGGCATGCTTTTTGATGAATTCATCAACTTCTTTATAATGAATGGCAACATATGCACCAAACACGAAGTAAACTTGATAAGTTAAGACATTGACACCATAAGCTCTAAATAGGTACCACCAACTGCTTGTATCAATATGTGGTAGTGCATATTTAAGGAAAAATAATAAAATTAGCTGCAAAATTGCGCTCACAACTAAAATCCGATTATGATTTTTCACGCGTTTAAACAGTTTCACTAACAACGGGAATAGTAAATACAGTTGGAATGTCACTAGAATGTAGTACATGTAAAAACTATCACCGTACAGCACTGCGTGACCAAAGTTGTGCCAAAAACTACTACCTGAAAACGCGACACCGCTCACCAACATTGTGCCTAAAATAAAAATTCCGTTCCAAGCTAAATACGGAATGCCCACACTCACGTATCGTTTGCGCCAAAAAGTTAGCCAGTTGTTTTTACGATTGTAGTAGTTTAATACCAACACAAGACCGGTCATAAACATGAAACCCATTCTGGTGAAATGTAAGATTAAATGCGTGGCCTGTAAAAATAGTTGGCTGTTAGAACCGTCAGCCATCGACCTTTCAAATGCGGTTGTTGTGTGATTCAACAACACGCCAAAGATAAAAATGATGCGCATTAAATCCACTTCGTATAAATATGGTCGTTTATGACGAGTCGCCATTATGTTCACTTCCTTTTTTTAATAATGTTGTGTTTGATAAATTGTGGCGACCACGGCGACAGTCACGACGCTGCTAACAATCCAAAGTGTCCGTTTTAAACCTTGATGTTTTTTCATCTGTCATCCACCCTTTCTCATTTAAATTACTCATTACTTTACAGGACGGGTTTGAAATAACTAGGTACTAAATAAGAAATAATGCCTTCTTAGGTATGAAGTTATGGCTAAAAATCATGACGAAATTGTGAATTTACTTAAATAATGGTTAGTGCAGTGCCCAATTGGCAACAAAAAAGCCCATCAATTGGAATGATTAAGTTCCGATTAATGAGGCCTGTTGCTCCATCTATTCAATTAACTCACCCTGCACTATTAACCGTGAGTCAGTTCCATAAGAACGATCGCAGGTTACTAAAGTCACTAATTTTTTACCTTCAACATCGTCAACTACGCTAGATTGTTCCTTCTCAACGTGCTTAATACTAGTAACACGATAGCGATATGTCCGAGTTGTGTCCGATAAATAAATGATATTACCTTTTTTAACACGCATTAATGGGCTAAATAATACATTGGGATTAATCATGTGGTGGCCTGCCAACGCATAATTACCCTGACCCATTTGCTGCTCGATTTTCATTGTTCCAGCACCGACCGATAGCACCACTTTGCCAACCCCTAATCCGATTGGCAAATTTAATTTGACGGCTGGGATTTTAATTGTGCCAACCGCTAAAAAATCGCTGGCATTGTGATCACCATTCGTTACCACACTTCTGGCAGCTTCAGCAGGGGCAACCAATGGC
This sequence comes from Paucilactobacillus wasatchensis, assembly GCF_000876205.1. Taxonomy (GTDB): domain Bacteria; phylum Bacillota; class Bacilli; order Lactobacillales; family Lactobacillaceae; genus Paucilactobacillus; species Paucilactobacillus wasatchensis. The sequence continues at coordinate 9,546 of NZ_AWTT01000040.1, forward strand.
GATAGTGCTGTGACACTGTCATAATTGAAGTTTGCTTGATTGATTTTTTTGCTGTCCGCTGCCACCTTAGTTGGTGTAACATCGTCTCGAATCCGTTGCTTGGTTGCATGTTGCATCATTGGACCATTGAAGACGACAATCATTAACATAATGAACCCAACGATAAACGTAGTGATTAATATTGCTTGTTTCACCCAGTATTTTTTCATCGGTTGGTACCTCCTCGTGAGTTTCTCCAGAAGCGGTAACCGGCAAATAACGTTGCCAGCGCTACTGCAATGATTCCAAGAACGTAGCCCCAAATTGGTGATTTAACTTTTGGCGCTGTCTGACGGTCATTTGGAATGCGGTGGCCACGCACTAATAAGCGATGAGTATTCAGCATGTACGGCGTACAAGTCATTAATGTCATATAATCTTGATTCGCAACTGGCTTTAAGTTGCTAATTTGATTCGGCTTAATCGTTTTAATTTGATCAACTTTATAGGTCATGAGCTTGGCAGGTGTTTGGAGGTAAAATTTATCACCAATTTTAAGCTTTGGTAAATCGGTGAAGAGCCGTGCGCCCGGTAAACCACGATGCGCGGTCAACACCGAATGATTGCCCTTGCCACCCGTAATCATACCAGACCCTTTCAGTAGTCCAACTCCTTTATTAAGTTGCCGATCGCCAGTTCCTTCATAAATCGGGAGATCCACCTTAATTTTAGGAATCGTTAGCGTCCCTAACACCGGCATTGCATCGATAGTACTTGGATATTTTTTTGTCTGCTTCGTGCGTTCTTTTTTAGAAGCCCATGGGTTGTATTTATGCATCAAGTCAACTAACTCTTGCCTTTTATCATTGGCCATTGTACCAATTTCATTACGATATTTAGCCACGGTCGCTGTCCGTTCATTCCAGGCATAGATGTTGTGGGCTAGCGGGTAGACCAGCACTCCAACACCGAACGCAAACAGTAGCACAATCACTGTCTTTTGTATTTTTCCCACTCTGGCCACCTCCTGGATTTTAGAACTATGTATGAAACCGTGGCAAATTAATTTGCCCACGATTCCTATTTAATAATTATTTGCTAGCTTGTTTTTTGTTGCGACGGTACAAGTATGTTGATGTTCCCATTAATGCTAGTCCGGCAAGGATGAAGAGTAATAGTCCCATGCCACCAGTAATTGGAAGATCATATTTTTTGTTAGGAATTTTATCTTCAGTTAAACCAGCAGATGACGCATTTATTGTGAAAGCTCTCGGTTCTGCAAGTTTTGAGTAACCATCAGGAGCTTTGGTTTCGATTAAATCATATTCACCATATGGCAAACCAGACACTGTAAATTCACCATCCGTACCAGTAATTGTGGTTGCTTCATTACTATCTTTAGCCACCCATTTAAAAAACTTGTTAGAAGCATCAAGGTGAGCAACCATCGAAGAATCGCCTGACTTTTCAATCTGGAACTCGGCGCCAGCTAAATTACGACCACTTTCATCAGTCTTTTGGAATGTTTTACTACCTAACAGAAGGTAGTTTTTAATTGTAATGACCGATCCTGAAGCAGCTGCATCACCCTCTGGACTTGTGGAGATAATTTCCACGTTTCCATCAGCGTCAACTTTAAACTCAACTGTGACCATTGAATTTTCATAACCGGCGTTTTTATTAGCTGTTTCCGTCAGGGTATAAGTGTCACCAGGTTTAAGAGCTGAAAAATTAATTTTACCCTCTGAATTGGTTGTGCCAGAGTCTATTTCATTACCCGCCGAATCTTTTAACGTAAAATCAACATTCGGTAAATTAATATCTTTACCCGGTTCATTAATATCCTGACCTTCCTTAATCACACTTGGGTCAGCTGTTTGAATTTGGTTTTTGGCATATAAGTGAACATCACTGCCCGCCGTTTTGCCTGCCAACGGCAGTCTGAATAACAGCGGAACACTAAACTTGTTAACGTTGTTCTCGGCAACTTCAGATTCTACAATCAAGTAATAGCCACTATTGCTAACATTGTCGATATTGAACTGTCCATTTGAAAAGTCCTCTGCATTGGCAGAATCATAGGTGCCAATCGAAATAGCATCTTTATCATCTTCAAGATAATCATTTTGATGGTCGAGCGCAGTTTGTAAGTCACCAGTAGTGCTCATTGCTGCAATTCGTCGATCTCGTTCTGCCACAAACTCTGCGTTAGTCATGTTAGCCTTGAACCAGCCGCTAACTTCATATAGCGTAAACTTAACATGACCGTATTTTTCAGGATTATAGACGCTATTACCACCCAAATCGGACAGTTCATCCCCCGTGTTGGTAATTGTGTCTGTACTAGCATCACTAGTTTCCATCTTATGCAGCTTGATATTCACACTATCAGTTGTTTCTGCCTTCGCTGAACTCTGCCCCCCAGCTAATGAGCCTCCTAGCGGCGCCATCAGCATAGCAGCTGCAGCCAGCGTTCCCACTCGTTTCCATAGTTTCTTAATTTGCATTGGTGTCGTTCCCCTTTCAATTGTCTAAAGTGTGTGTTTCCGTGTCCGACGGTAAAGGTACCAACTAGCACCCATCGTTAGCAAGCCCGCTCCGATTAGCAGCCAAATACCTAAACCACCAGTCACTGGTAAGTTATAAAGGTGATTTTCAATCACTCGGATATTTTCAGTTTCATGCGATTCTTTGTTGATCGTAAATACAAAGTTACCTCCCGGTTTGGCATATCCAGCTGGCGGATTTACTTCTTCTAATTGGTACGTACCATATGGCATTTGACCGATTGTAAACTGCCCATCTGCGCCGGATGTAAACACAGTCGCTGCTTCTTTAGTGCCCCATTTTGTAAATTTGTTGTCTACAAATTGGGCATACAGATTTTCACTAGTAGATTTACGAATCTTGAATTCCGCTCCCTGTAATACCTTGGAATTGTCATCGCCATCAACTTTTTTGAAAGTTTTATTGTTTAACACGAGTTCATTGTTAACTACAATTTGGTTATCCACAATCTTGGCTGGACCATCATTTGTAATTGTTAATTTTCCATCCTGATCTACGGTAAATTTAATTTGTCCTTCCAGTAACACGTAGCCATCAATCGTTTCAACCTCTTCAAGTGTATATTCTGCCCCTGGAGTCAAATCTTCAAACTCAATGATCCCGTCAGCATTAGTTGATACGGTTGAATCTATGTTTTCACCAGTAATTTTGAAACTAACCCCTTTTAATGGTGTGTCAAAATTGCCCAAATTAGTTTTTGATTGCCCATATTTAATCAAACTAGCCTCAACTGTTTTCTCTTCATCATCCGTTGTGATCTGAGTAGCAACGATATTTGTTGGATTAGTCCATTTGTAATTGGCACCAGAGTCAAATGTAACTGTCGCCTCATTTTCCATTATGTGATGCTTTCCTGCATATCTAACATGGTCAACCTGAACATCCAAACGATATGAATAAGCCTCACCATTAAAATTAAGTGCTGTAATTTGGTCATCACTTAATTCATATTTGATACTTTGGATACCATTTGCATCAGTGGTGATGGTAAGTCCTTCAGAGCTTGAGCTCATTTTCTCACCATCCGTATTGAACAATGTAATCTTGGCTTTTTCGCCATCCTCAACCAATGTCACTCCCTCAGGTAATGTGTCTTCTAAAATGATATTGGTAGGTTTTGCAACTGACGTTTCCGACAATAAATATGTCGGTTGGTAAATAAAATAGGAATGTTTTTCAATTTTGTCTGGCTTACTTAAATTGACATCCTCTTGCCCCTCAGTATAAATATCCAATTCATTTTGATCGCCCGGTTTATCGGCTTTAGTGACTGTTTTTGTTGGTGCCTCTGGTTCTTTGGGACTGACGGTGGCACTCATAAATGATTGCCACGTAAAGCCATAACCACTTTTAATCGCAAATTCATGGTCTGTTCCTTTGATTTTGAATGCAACTGCTGAATTTTCAAAAGTTGTGGAACCGAGCTCATCATCAAAATCATCACTGGTTCCCTGATACCAATACTCTTCCTTTTGTATCAGTGTCTTCTCAGATAGTTTACCTTCTCGATTGTCAATTGCTTTCGCCCCTTCAGTTCCGTTCAAGGAACCAAACGTGAAAAACGAACTGCCAACATCACTATCTGTTGTTTGAACATCCAACTTATTTAAAGTTTCCGCATCATAGTAGGTAACAGTGATATTCATCTGACCTATTCGACCATAAACCAAACCAGAATAGAAATTATTGGAAAAATCGAGGTAGGGAAGATTTACACCCCAACCTGGCCAATTACCATTTGTAATGCCGGTTACCGTCAACATGGCACCCATACTTCTTGTTTCGTTGGCGGCATTTACATATGTTCCAACTTGACCATAATTAACAACTACTTTTTCACCAGCAAAATCTGCTTCCGTTGAATACAAAACAGATGATGCTTTTGCATCGCTAGATTGGTTGTAGCTGCGGTAATAACCTTCCTTAACGCCTTCAACAGTCGTGTAATCTTCATATCTCCACCCGACGGGATCAGTTACAATTGTTGTCTTATCAGTTGAAACAGTAATCTGATCGTTATCCTGTGCGTTTTTTGAATAGATCTCAAACTTGCTAGCAAATGTATCCATTTGAATTGTTGTTTGACTTGCCGTAATTGAATCTTTTAACGTAGTGGTCGGATCGTACGTTAACCCAGCCTTCGTACTAGTATCAGCCGCCGTGTCAGACGTTGCAGTATCACTTTGCCCATCATCTTCGTCTGCTTCGTTTGTCTTAGCGGTAGATTCTGTAGTTTGGCTGTCAGAATTTGATGCAGCTTCCGCACTTGATTCATTAGCCGTTTTAATTACCATCGAACCAACCAAATATGGGTCTTGATTACCGCCGATTTTTAAATTGATTTGATCGCCACCAGTGTTCACGTTTTTGGTACCCGTGACAACTGGTACTTTAAAATCAAGTTCAATCGTTTGATCCTGCAATGTTTTGTATTGGTTATAGTCATAACTCAAGCCATAACTTTGCTTGTCGTTGTTGTAGCCATACTTGAGCTTCAAGTCTGACTGCTGTTCACCATTAATTTCAGGTGTTAGCTCTTGTTCGTCTTGAGCTAACGCAACCGTCGTTGGTGTTAACTCAAGACTAATGAATCCATCCTCATTCAGCTGATTTGAGTCCAAATCCAGTTCTAGATCTAGAATTTGTTCAGTATCAGCTGTACTTTCAGTTAGCACAGTCCCGGCTTGATCAGTTAATTGTACTTTAACCACCTTAGCGACATCAGTTTGCACTTCTGTCGCCACCACATTACCGACCTTGATTACGTCCACGGTGACTAGTGCCAGGATCGCAAATACTGCTCCCAGCCACCTAAACTTTCGCCTGGGCATCCCCATTCATACAACCTCCATTCGTCTTGCAACAAGTGACTATTAACATAAAACTTATTGTTTATATTAATAATCGTATAGATTAATGCTTAGTTTTGCAATCCTGCACTCTAGTATAAATTGTAATTAAATTATGAATATTATATGAATAGACTAATTGTCTAATCAACTGATTTGTTGATTAGACTGATATTACGGTATTTCTATCAGCTTGATTGCTATAATATTTTGTTAATTTTACTAAGCCCTATCAATTGATAATCAAAATTTGATTAATAAAATAACCCGAATATTATTATTCGGGTTACGCATTTTAATTCGAGCTTCATTTTATTTTAAAATAGATATGGTAAATCACTAGCTACTGTCGGATATGCAAAAATTTCTGCCTGTAATTGTTCCAAGGTTTCATGTTTATTAATTAACGTTGTCAAATAGTTAATTAATTCATCCGCTTTTGAGCTTAAAACTTGAGCTCCCACAATTGTATGTGTTTGCTTATCTAACACAATTCGAGTTTTAGCAACATGTTCTCCTAAGCGAAAATAAGTAAACCAGTTAGTTAAATCTAAATCTTTAACCACGTAATCGTCAGAATCTCCCTTACCGATGGTTGGTGAAATACCAATCCGGGCAATCTTTGGAGCAGCATAGACAACTGAAGGAATCGTAGGATAATCAATTGGTCGGCTGCTATCACTAGTCAATAAATTAGCTAGGTAGCGACCCTCGAATGAAGCAACAGGGGTCAGTTTGGGCTCGTTACCAACTCGTGAAACAACATCTCCGAGGGCGTAGATATGTGAGTTATCTGTACGCAAACGATGATTGACCTGAATCCCTCTTTTCAAGGTGCCAACGCCGACTTTGTCTAATCCAAGTGTATCGATATTTGGAATTCGGCCGGCGGTACTGACTACTGCATCGGTTTTCAATTCAAAATCACGGTCATCCTTTAAAATATATTGATTGTCCTGTTTGGTAATACTTTGCAGGTCAATATTAAAATCAAACTTGATCCCTTGATTCTTCATTTGAGCGACTAAATCCTGTACCAGTGACTGGTCAAACTCCTTCAATGGCCAATCATTGTGATGAATGATGTGTACATCGCTTCCCGCAGCATTAGCAATTGTTGCCAACTCAAACGCCACATAGCCAGCACCAACAAACGTAACGGATTTTGGCAATGCATCTAAGTCTAAGAAATCAGTACTAGTTTGAAAGTATTCTTTCCCTTCAATTGGCAAAATCGCTGGTCGCTGCCCGGTCGCAATAATATAATCAGTGGCTTCATAATCTGTACCAGCAACCTGCAATTTACCGTTGCTTTCAAACTCAGCATGACCGTACAACGTGGTAATTTCAGAGCCATCTAACCCTTGCTTAGTGCCACTCGGAATTTTGCTGGTATACTCTCGTTTATGTGCCATTAATGCTGGCCAATCAACACTTAAATTGCCAGTCAAACCATAATTATCTAAAAAGCGAGCATTTTCAATTGCTTCAACACTGGAGTAAAGAATTTTTTTAGGATCACAACCGCGATTGGGGCAGGTGCCACCCCATAGATTTTCCTCAACAATTGCCACCTTGGCCCCCTTAGCTCGCAGTCCGTATGCCGCCGCTATGCCACCAGGTCCCGCACCAATCACAATCACATCAAAATCTGCCATTTTGTTTACCTTCCCTTATTTGTTATTTAACCAAACAATACCACTAAATGACCAAATTAACTAAAGTTTTAATTATGCGTGTTCATGCTCACTTAAGTATTGTATGATTGCAGTCCGATCTAAGTAGCCTTTTAATTGTTTTGTCCCGTGTTCATTGATTTGAAGCACCTCATGGGTTACTAATTCATGGAGTCCTGCACGCACGGTCGCTTCTTCATCCAATACACTTAAATTTTGAGTTACAGTTTCATTTTGATAATAACCATCCATTCCAATTCGACCTAAATAAATATCATAAATATTTTTGGCACGAGCAGAAGCAAAAAAGCTGGCCACAAAGTCATTGGCTGGGTGCTGCGCAATTTGATCTGGAGCATCCACCTGAATCAGTTTACCATTACTCATAATCGCAATTTGATCACCCATTTTTAGCGCTTCGCCCATGTCATGGGTAACAAATACAATCGTGTTTTTTAATTTAGCGTGCAAACGAAGCACCAAATCTTGAAGCGAGGTCCGCGAAATCGGATCCAATGCGCTAAACGGTTCATCCATTAAGACCACATCCGGTTTAGATGCCAGTGCGCGGAGGATCCCAACACGCTGCTGTTCACCACCAGACAACTCTCGTGGCATCCGCTTTGCATACTTAGCTGGGTCTAGGTCAACACTTGTCAATAATTGTCGGACGGTGGTATCAATTTCTCGTTTCGGCATTTTTTTCATTTCCGGAATAACACGAATATTTTGTGCTACGGTCATGGTTGGAAAAAGGGCAATCTGCTGTAACACATAGCCAATATTCCAACGTAATTCTTGGACATTGTAGTCCTTAATCTGTTTGCCATGATAATAAATGTCACCATCGGTCGGCCGCTCTAATTGATTAATCATTTTCAGCGTGGTCGTCTTGCCTGAACCGGACACACCAACCAAAACTAATAACTCACCCTGCTTCACTTCCAGATTAAAATCATCAATCACTTTTTTGTCGGCAAAAGTTTTCCCAACGTGATCAAACTTTAATAATGCTTCCGTCATTTAGTCCACCTCCTACTTCAATAAATTATGTTGCTTGAGATATTGTTGTGCCACTTTTTTTGGTGACTGTTTTAACACATTAACCTTGTAATTCATCTCTTGCATGTCTGTTTCACTAATTTTATTAGATAATTTATTCAATGTCTTAACGATTTCTGGATGTTGCTTAGCCAGCTTTTCACTCATCAATGGAGCTCCTTGATATGTTGGGAAGAAATTTCGATCGTCCTTCAACGTAACTAAGTTATATTGCCGTAACTGACTATCAGTCGAATAAGCATCCACCAAATTAACCTTGCCTTGTGCTAGTGCTTGATAGCGCAAATCAGGTTCCATTGATTGGGCAGTAAAGGTTAAGCCGTAAATTTTTTTGAGTCCTTTTAACCCATCACTACGATCAATAAATTCAAGCGTCATCCCTGCTTTAATTTTGTTTTGCATTGTCGTTAAATCACTAATCTTGCTAATGTGATTCTCTTTGGCAAATTTTTTAGTGACCGCCAGCGCATAAGTATTGTTATACTTCATCGGTTTAAGATAGTCTAACTGGTACTGGCTGGCTAATTTTTTCTTAGCTAATTCATAGGTTTGATGACTATTTAGATTTTCAGTTTCACTACTGTTAGTTTTAACCAAACTTTCGAGAACAGTGCCGCTAAATTCGGGATAAATATCGATCTGATTGTTGCGTAATGCACTGAACAAAAAACTAGTTTTACCAAAATCAGATTTCAATGTCACCTTCATATTAGGATCTTCTTGTTCGATTAATTCTTTGTACATATTAATCAAAATATCTGGTTCTGAACCTAATTTACCAGCGATTACGATTTGATCAGTTGGTTGTTGGACGGCTTTAAACGTGCCATAGCCCACGAACCCTAAAAGAACTACTGCCAAAGTAGCAATTGAATAACGGAACTCGACTCGCTGTAACACGTGAATTAAATAGCTTAACACAATGGCTAACAATGCTGAAGCAACTGCACCAATTAAAACTAATGCCGTATTATTTCGGTCAATTCCTAATAAAATAAATGTCCCTAAACCACCAGCACCAATCAAAGCGGCCAATGTGGCTGTCCCAATAATCATGACCAGGGCCGTCCTGACACCAGAAATAATTACTGGCATAGCAATTGGTAATTCAACTTTAACCAATTTACGCATCCGTGACATTCCAAAAGCATCGGCTGCTTCTTCAATCGATGGATCAATTTCTTGAATTCCAATGTAAGTATTCTGAAAAATAGGTAGCAACGCATAAACTACGAGCGCTATAATGGCTGGAACCGTTCCAATCCCAACAAATGGAATTAACAACCCGAGCAATGCTAAGGATGGGATGGTCTGCAAAACACCAGCAATCTGTAATAAAACAGCGGCTGTTTTAGCATGCTTTTCAACCCAAATTGCTAACGGGATTGCTATCGCCATCGCTATTAGAAGTGAAATAATTGAAATTCCCAAATGCTGCCATAAAGCTTGAATCAAAGCTGTTTTTCGATCAATAAGTGTTGAAATAATTGCTTGCATGTACCACAACCTGAGCTTCCCGATTAATTTTAAATCCGACTATGTAAATTATATCGATCCTACTATGTAATTACCAATTATGCGTTTATAAATTCCAGGAAAAAAGCACGAGTCAAGTTAAATTTGTTTCTTGCCATGCCGCCATGCACTAAGCAGAAACTGTAATTGTGCCATCTGCAGATATTTTTCAGAAGACAAATGAGGTTGAGCAAAAATTACATTTTTGCTCAACCTCATTGGATTAACAATATTGGTTGTGTAAATTCTATGATTTTCACCGGCACAGTTATCTAACTTGCAATTTTGGTCACATCAACCCAAGCTTGTGCATGCGAAAATTGTTCTAATTCATTTAGATTTAATTCAATTGCATTACTAGTACTGCCAGCAGCAGGAAAAACAGTCTTAAATCGTTGAAGCGATTGATCTAAGTAAACTTTAACAGTTGGTTTCAAAGCAAACGGACACACGCCACCAATAGGTTGTCCTACCAGTGATTCAACTTTTTCTCTGGCCAGCATTTGTGCTTTAGCATTAAATTGGGCTTTAAATTTAGGATTAGCCACGCGCGCATCACCAGCCATAACCACTAAAATAGGATCACCATTAACGTCAAAACTGAGCGATTTTGCAATTTTTTCTGGTTGTGTATGTAATGCTTCTGCGGCAAGGACAACAGTTGCGCTGGATTCTGTCAATTCAATAATTCTATTTTCAGCGCCAAATTGAGCTAAGTATTTTCTGACTGTTTTTGCTGACATATGTGCAGCCTCTTTTCTCATCATTTTTTAATAATTCTACTTAAATGAACACAAATAGTCAAGGCAATTTTAAGACAAAAAAAGTGTGAATCATCAGATTCACACTTAAAGTTGCATGGCAACGTCCTACCCTT
>NZ_AWTT01000041.1 GCF_000876205.1 Paucilactobacillus wasatchensis
TTTTCTTCCTACTTTTATAGCCCAAACGCGTTCGCAGCCACTGCTTCCTATGGTATAAGGGGTGAGGTGCAACTGCTTCTCAGTACGAAGCAATTGCTTTTCTTCCTACTTTTATAGCCCAAACGCGTTCGCAGCCACTGCTTCCTATTGTATAAAGGGGTGAGGTGCAACTGCTTCTCAGTACGAAGCAATTGCACCTCACCCCTTTATACCACGGAAGCAACCCGTGGCTGCTCACGCTCTATTTTTTAGTGCCACACATCAAATCTACCGTGCTTAAAGATTCCACCCACGCCATTATCGTAGAATAATGACCGATCGACAATCACTTTTTTCAACGCCGAAGCTGGATAGCCCTTTAACTTAACTTGCTTGCCACCCATTGCTACTGTCCCAATTGCTTGGGTTCGACCTAATGATGCTACCGTTCCTAGTGAATGGAAAATGAATGGTGTTGCTGAACCACCCTTAACTAGGTTAGCCACATTTTCAGCTGCATGCGCTGCTGATTTGAGCGCTACTTGGGCAGTTGTTGGCCATGGTCGATTATTTTCTGGATTCATAATTGCAGCAACATCCCCAACCACGAATACCTCTGGATGGTCTGGATTCAAACTCAAATCCGGTTGTGTAATTGAACGACCCCGTTTCGAACTAAATGCTGGATCGTCCATCACATGGCTACCACCAACACCAACAGTCCAAACAATGCTATTACCTTCGACCGTTTGTTCTTCTTCATCTTTTTGATAAACAACTTTGCCTTCTTCAACACCAGAAATTTTGGCACCTAAGACAAATTGCACGCCGTTGCGCTTCAGGTAGTCAACAGCAAAATCCGCTAAGCCGCAATCAAACATTGGTAAAATATTGGTTGATGCTTCAACACAATATAGTTCCACATTTGGTGTATTATATTTTTTTGCCCACTCACGTGTTGAATGAATCAATTCACCCAATAATTCAATGCCCGTAAAGCCGGCACCACAAACCACTACCTTCAGATCATTAGGATCCTGTGATTCTTGATAATGCTTTATTTGATTTTCAATATGGTCAGCCACAGCGGATGCCTGAGCAAGAGTCGTCAACGGTAGGGCATTTTCCTCTGCCCCTGGAATGCCAAAAGTTTCGGAGCGGAACCCTAGTGCGATGATAACGTAATCATATGTTAGCGGTTCAACACTTTCTTTTAACTCCACCGACTTATTTTCTAAATCGATGCCAGTGACTGTGTCTTGAATAAACTTAACCCGTTGTGGTTTAGCCACTTCCGCGATATCAAACGAAATATCACCCGGTTTGGTTGTTCCTGCAGCTACTTCATGAATATTTGTCTTTTCAGTATGGGTGCGCGTATCACTAACCAAAACTAACTGTGTTTCACCAGGGACTTTATCCATCAACACCTTGATTGCACGTAATCCGGCGTAACCACCGCCCAATACAACTACTTTTGCCATCTTCGTCATACTCCTCTTCGTCAAATTTGAATCCGCTTACTCAAATCATATTTTACACGACAAATCCTAAATAGACAATGAAAAGGGGCAATAATCACTAAAATAATTTATCACCAGACAAGTGAAATCAGTAGTAAACTAGTCCTCATGTTTAATTTCAACTAGCTCATTTGCCGCTAATAGGTATAAATACTTGTGGCGAACAGGTTTGTGTGTCATTTGCTTGAGCGCTTGTGCATATAAATTTACTTGCCCCCGATAGCGGTCAACTATTTGCGCAATTGATGCTTGCCGATCTCCATCATCACGAAGCTGGTCCGTTTTATAATCAAACAAACTGATTTCATCGTCCAATTCCAAGTAACCGTCAATGATTCCATGAATTAAAACTTTCTCGTCCGGATCGTTAATTTCAGCAAATAATTGTGCACCGTTTAGCAGCATCGAAAACGGCACCTCACGCTTGAGCCATTCAGGATGCATTAAAATGGACTGGCCAAGATCGGTCGCAAAAAATTGTAAAATTTGTTGCCGATTTATTTGTTGTGCCACTTCATTGGTAATAATGTTAGCTGCAGTTAATCGAACAATTACTTGTTCCACCGTGGCAATCGTTGGCTCATGAGCTAAATCCAGTGTCTGCAACACCAAATGAGTGGCCGTTCCAATTTGTGCGGCACTGGGTTTTACTGTTGTTTGCATAAATTTTGGTTGCCCAAAGTTTTCACTGACGTAGCGCCCTTTTTGCCGTGCTTGGGGAGCAAATTCCAGCTGGCCTAATTGCAGATTATCAGGATCCTCGAATAATCGTTTAATCTCAGACACCGATTGATACGCTGTCGTCATTGTTGCAGCGGTGTGCTCGTAATTAAAATGGAGCACTCGTTTAATCTCATCATGACTCATGCCTACAATCGGATTATCGGCTTTATTCGTTTGTTTTGCCACGTCCTTGCTAGCCGCCGGGACAGGTTGATTGGTCAGTTCAGCATCTTTGGGCTGTAAATCAGTAGCCGTGAATTTATCAATTCTAAATTCAGTATTCTTCGTGTCATCACTGTTCAAACCGGGCCACTCGTTGTCCTTCGTTAACAAATCAACATCAAAATGAGGGTGCCGCACCAAACTCATGCCAATCCAATCCATAAAGTTAATTGTCTTCAGTCGTACCTGTGTGGGTAGACTCATTTGATTGCTTTGAAATGCCCGTTCCCAGCTAGCAATCGCCTTGTCAACGTTTTGATAGCTGCCGGTAATTAATAATCGCTGCTCTGCGCGCGTCAAAGCAACGTATAGCAGCCGCATCTCTTCAGCCTGGTCTCTGCGGTCAATTGTGTCTTTTAGAACCTGTTTTTGCAATGTATTGATTGTTACACGTTCATCGGTCATGTACGTGATACCAATACCATCCTTGGCATCTAACAAATAATTTTCTTTAAAATTATTTTTATTAAATTGATGCGCAGCGTTCATCAAAAAAACAACCGGAAATTGAAGTCCCTTACTACCGTGGATCGTCATTACTGACACCGTATTGCTCGACGTTTGTGCTGGTGCTTCACCTAAATCTTGATTTTGTTGCTGCATTTGTTCAATAAAACGAACAAATTGAAAAACACCCTTAAAACTACTTTCTTCGTAGACATGTGCTCGCTCATACAATGCGTGTAGATTAGCTTGCCGTTGCCGTCCGCCCGGCATTCCGCCGACATAATCTAAGAATCCGGTCGTGTCATAAATTGACCAAATTAGTTTAACTAACCGGTTTTGATTGGCAATCAGTTTAAATTGATTCAATTGATGCAAAAAGCGATCTACTTTTGCGTAAATTTGTTGAGCAAAGTCACTGGCCGTATTTTCATCAAATCCAGCATGAAACGTTTTAACTGCTGCAAAGTAATCATCCGTTTTATTTTGAATTCTCAAATACGCTAGCTCATTTTCATCAAGCCCCACTATTGGAGAACGTAGCACCGCCGCTAATGGAATATCCTGATATGGATTATCCACCACTCGTAAAAGCGCCATCATAATACGAATTTCTGTCGCCCGAAAATAATTCTGGGCATCGTTCACCGTCACCGGGATCCCCAACTGAGTAAACTGTTCGATAATTTGATTATTATTGGACTTGGTTGGCGCTAGGATTGTAATGTCGCCAAAATTAATTGAGCGTTTTTTCTTTGCTTTGGTGTCGTAGATTTCCTCACCACTATCGACCATTCTGTTGATGCGCTGACCAATCATTTGGATCTCACCAATCGTTTTATCACTGGGCATTAATGATTCTTCATCCGGCTCATCCGATTCTGGCGTGGTTTTTGATTCATACAATAATATTTCAGTACTCGTTCCTTTGTCAGGATAGTACCTGGCCCCAAATTTTAGCTGCGCTGCCTGGTCGTAATTCATTTCGCCAACCTGACGATCCATTAACTGTTTGAAAATTAGATTGACAAAATCGGTAATATTTTCGACCGACCGGAAGTTATCGGCTAAAACAATTGCCTCGCCATCCTGCGATTCTGGCTGACGGAACTGTTCATATTTGCGCAAAAACAAGCTTGGATCCGCCAACCGAAACTGGTAAATTGATTGTTTCACATCCCCGACCATAAATAAATTACCAGGTTGTGTCGAGGCAATCGTCGTTAAAATACTTTCTTGTAGCTGATTAGTATCCTGATATTCATCAATCATAATTTCATGATAATGATTCTTAAGTTGCTCAACAATACTGTCACCATCTGTTGAGTTGGTGGTTAAAATTGCTAATGCATAGTGTTCGAGGTCTGCAAAATCCATGACATGGCGCTGCTGTTTTTCCGCCTGATAGGCTTGTCGGTACTGCCAAGTCACATCAGCTAAGGTAGCTACTAGTTGTTTTGACTGTGCCATTACTTCAATGGTCTGCTCCTCATGCAGCGGAAAGTATGTCGATTGTAAATTATTCAACTGTTTCTTAAATACTTCTCGATCGGGTTTAAACGGCGCATAAATTTCCTTTTTTTCGTCTGTTGTTGCGCGGGGAAATGATTTAAATTTTAATGCTAGTAATTTGGCTCGGATCGTTTCCCAGGATGCATGCTGAACTAAATCAAGAATTTCAGCGGTCAACTCGCGGTCTGTTTCCAGGAGAGTTTTCACCTCACTCAGCTCATCACCGACCGCCAATTCAATGTTGTCATTAATATCTGCCAGTAGTTGTTGCACAATACCAACTAAAATTGGCACAACACGTTGTTGATAAAAAGGTGTGTCAGTTAAACTATCGCTTTCTACCTCATATAATTTTGGTAATTGTGATAGCCACTCATGCGGCGCTGGCGTCCCGTTAGCAAAACTATCTAATTCTTGGACTACTTTGGTAAGCCCATCATCGCCACGGTCATCTGAAAAGTTTTCGACTAAGTGTTCAAATTGCGTGTCATTAGTGGCATACAATGTTTCACGAACATCATCCCACACAGACTGCTGCAATAAAATCTGTTCGGTGGAATCGGCGAACATGCGAAACTGAGGATCCAGGTCGATGAGATAGTAATAGCGTTTAATCAGGTGCGTACAAAAAGAATCGATCGTGCTAATATCGGCCACACCTACTAAATTCATTTCTTTGCGTAAGCGTTGCTTTAAGCTAGCATTGTTCGTCTTTTCCGCTGCTTCTCGCAACGCTTGTTTGATTTTATCACGCATGCCCTTCGCCGCCGCTTTAGTGAAGGTAACGACCAGCAGATTAGCAACACTTTCAGTTTCACTCTTAAGAATTTTTTGAATCACCCGTTCAACTAGGACGGTCGTTTTACCAGAACCAGCAGAAGCCGATACTAATATATTTTGTCCTTGCTCATCAATGGCGAGTCGCTGTTCAGTTGTATAATCGGTGGCACTCATTTAGCTTCCCCCTTCAATAACGCAAAGACTTCCTCTTTACTTAATTTCTGTAATTGCCGATAGTTATTATCTGGCAGCATCGCATCAAATTGAAAGACATCCTTATACGGTGAAAATTGCAGTGCGGTGGATTTTTCATCCCATTTAACTGGATTCAGTGCGTCTGCGCCAGCAAAAATTTGTTCGGCTGCATACCTAATCCGCTCGCGGTTACGTTCCAATAGCATTTCCAACTGTGCGGCAGTCATCAGCTGATTACTCTTGAAACTGCCATCTTTTTTCCGTTGAAATGGATAAACTTCAGACCAACCACTATTGCCTGTGTCTAAGTGACCCAATAATTCAGGATCATCTAAGAGTAATCCCTTATATTTATTCGCTGCTAACTTAGCATGAGCTAAGCCCTTCACAACGTCTTTTTGTGGTATCTTGGGATTGAAAATATGCATATATAGCGCCCCTGCCAACTTACTGTTAGGTGCTGCTTCCAATTGTTCATGATTTAATTCGACCGCATTCAAATAGGTCAACATCTGCATTGCTAACCCATAGTAAGCATCACTAATTTTAAAATCCTTTTTGCCCGACTTATAATCAACGATCCCCAAATAATCACCCTGTGGCGTCGTTAATTGGTCAATCCGGTCAATTTTGCCACGGACGTTGACTTGTTTATTGTTCGACAACTTAAATTGAAGAGCCGCCAAACCAGTTTGATCTTGAATCTGACCGAACAATACTTCCGTTTTAAATGGTCGCATCGCAGTTTGTTTACTTTGTTCATACAACGCTTGACCCATCTGTTGAATTGTTGCACCCAACTGCCCAGCGATATATTTCATCCGTGCTGAACTAGCCAAAATAATAAATTGAGGGTCCTGACTGACATTTGCAACTACTTGATTAACCAACGAGGCTACTTGTTCTGGGCTCAATTTATCCAGCGGGATGTTCAATGCTTGGATCCGTTTAATTAATTGATCCAGTGATTCATGGAAAAACTGCCCAGTATCTGCGTTCGATAATTCAAACATGTCACGCTCTCTAAGCTTTAACCCAAATTTGAGAAAATATGCATATTCATTTTGATAAAATTCTTCCAGCTTAGATACTGAGGTATTGATTGTGTCTCCGTACAAACCACTTATGATTGCTGGCTTCAATTTAACTGGCACGTTACTGTATGCCAAACTACGCATCACCGTCTTCAACTTAGCACTACTGGCGGGTAGTTGCTGCAGCTGTTGGTAAATGTAGTCCCAAATGGGTGCTAATGCTGTTCGCTGCTCTTTTGCCTGCCGCTCAATTTGAACCAGCGCACTGATTGTAGCATTCGGCGCACTAACAAATGGCGTTACTTGTTGATCAGTTAGTGTTGGTGCTTGTTGATAATCTTGTACTGCTAATTCAAAAAAAGTCCGAATTGCTGCCACATACTGAGACTCCTTAACTTCTTGGCCCGTCTCACCCAAACGTGGGTAGGACAAATATAGCTGCTCACAGCCACTCATAAATCCGAGGTAATTGACGAATGGATCATTAGCAAGTTGCTCCATGCTATCGGCAGCTAAGTATTGATCGTCTTTTAAATATTTTTTTATTTTATCTCTATCTTGGTCGGACAAAAGCGACCGTTCAGTCGGCGCGTCCGGCATCACTTGATCGGTTGCACCAATCATAAAAGTAATCTTGCGCCGATTACTTTGGACAATCCCCGTTTCTGAAACCACTACCTGATCAAGTGTCGAGGGGATTTGTGAATACGTTGCGGCACCAAACCCGGTTTGCAAAATTGCCTGAAAATCATCAGGATTAAATGGTCGGTCCCCTAGAATTGTCACGTATTCATCCAATAAATCACAAAATGTTTGCCATACCTGTTCAGGCTCGCCCGCTTGTTCCAGGTCACCCAGTTCAATTTGCCGATCGCGCCAATTAATCAGTTGCTGTTCAACATTTTGGTCGGTCAAAAATTGATATAAAATGCCAGCTGCCTCACGACCTGTTTTGGCATTATCAAGCGCAGTAAAAAAAGACGGTAAGATAGCTTTAACGAAGTGGCGAATCAGGTTAATTTCCTTTGTCGCGGTCATGATTTTGTCCGACTGCACACCAGTATCTGTATCACGAAAACGATAGTATTGCCAATCAGTCTCTGCCAACCAATCATCACCGTGATAACCTGTTTTTAAAAGCCAATTTTCAGTAATTGCGAGTGCTTGCCTAAACTGTGTCACCGACGTTGCCATGCCATCAATCTGTGGAATTAGCAACTCGGTTTTAAGCAGTCGCATCAAATCAGCATAACGATAGTAATGTTGTTTCACGGCAAACAGCGCATTTAATAACTCAACTAATGGATGGTCGTCCATTGATCGTTCGTGGTCGTTAAAAACAGGAATATTATTTTGACGAAAAACTGGTTCTAAGGCTGGTGCATAACCATCTAAATGCCTGGTTAAGACCAAAAAGTCACGGTAGCGGTACTTGCCGCTTGCTACTAATTGCCTGATTTGCCGAGCTACCTGTTGGAGTTCTGTCAGTTGGCTGTCAGCCGTAAATATTTTGATGGCTGTGGGTGTTTCGGTGGATGAACGGTCAATTAGTGCCATTTTAGTATCCGCAATTAAAAACCGATCCAATTGAGCTAAGTCCGGACTAACACGTATGGCAGTCGCCCATTGATCAGTGGCATGATCCTTTGTCTGTTGGTATAAACGATGGTAAACACTGCCCGCCTCGAAAAATAAATCATTAATCTCCGGGGTGCCATCCTTATATGCCCGATCTAATGGTAATGAAATTAACACTGATTGTGCGTTATGAATTAAGGCCGTTACAATTTCTTGTTCATTCGCCGTGAACTGAGAAAAACGATCTAAATAAAAATGAGCCGTCGACAAATTTTGTTCTGACAAATACTGGGCCAATTGATCATAAATTTCACTATTACCCAAATACTGGCCATCAACGGCCTGTTCATAGTGGGTATAAACCAACACTAAATCGTGCAGCTTAGCGGTTAAATCGTTACCTGCATCGCTTAATTTGTTGGCTAGTTGTGCTAAATCCTGTGCGCTAATGCAGGCCTGTTTCAATTCCTCTAACTGGCTGGTCAGTTCGTTAATAAATCCAGGATGATTGTATTCACCGGCAAACAGCCGAAGTTCTCCTTGGTGATCACTGATAATCTGGAATACCAACATATTTAAGCCGGTGGCAGATAGCCGCGGCGCTTGATAGGCCGCTGTATTTTTTAATAAGTACCAAGCTAACCGGCTAAATGAAAAGATCTGTAATTTAGTTTGTGCATAACTCGAATCTGGCGAGATATGTTGTCGTTTTGCCAACTCATCCAGGACGTTAATTTCAGATTCAAATTTGATGTGATTAGGTACTAAATAATAAAATTGATCGTTCGGGTGTGCGGCCATGTCCGTTGCCAATTGGTCTAACAATTTGGTTTGATGATCCTTGGCAGCAGTTCCTAACACAAATCCTAAGCTCATATTAACCTCCATTTAAACGTAATTTTAATGGTTAAATTATAGCACGAACAATCGTGGTTAATTGGAGTAATTTTGACGTTTCGCGTAGACTGCGGTAATCTAAGAAAGCATGAAAAATTTAATATTAAGCAAAGGAAGGAATTTGTTATGAATTCTAAGACCAGTTTTTTTGGCATCCAAAGCATTGCCGATTTGGCAAAAGTGGCGGTTGTTGCTGCACTCTATGTCGTTGTTACGATAGTCTTGGCACCCTTTAGCTTCGGCGCATATCAATTGCGATTGTCAGAAACGTTCAATCATCTGGCAATCTTTAATAAGCGATATGTTTTAGCCGTTACGCTAGGCGTGGCCATTGCTAATATCACTTCACCACTAGGCGTGATTGACATTGTTTGGGGCAGTTTTCAAACATTAGTCATGCTCCTATTAGTCCGGTTCTTCACTAAACATGTTTCTAATTTAATCGTTAAAATGGTAATCGCCATTTTAATCACCACCTTTATGATGTGGATGATTGCATTAGAACTTGCATGGGTTGGTAATGCTGCCTTTTGGCCAACATTTTGGGCTGGTTGGTTATCGACTGGGCTTGGTGAGTTGTTATCAATGACCGTCGGCGCCGTGTTAGTTTATTTCTTAAATCGCGCGGTCGATTTAAGAAAGTAATTAAGTAAGAATATTTACCAAAAAAAAGCTCCAATCTAGTCAGATGTTATCTGCCAGATTGGAGCTTTTTATCCACAAAAATAGGATTCAAGCCTTCTCTTACTTGAATCCATTATGAGGAAATGTCCCAAATGATCGATTTACTAAATTCCAAATCTTTAATCACTTAACACCTTCATATTCAATTGCACGCTGTTCCTATCCTGACCTACCTGTTTCATTGTTCTAATGATGAAAGTTGGTGTGGCTAAGCCAAGCACCCACTACCTATTCAGGGCTAACGGTGGTATGGAACATTGTGGAGAAACCATTAACAAACATCTTAATGAGCTTACTACCTCCACTGATCGTAACTTTACTTTTTTTCTAACAGATAAACCCTTGCTTGCAAGCTTACTAATCCTACCTACAAGGTGGCACTATTGATGCAATTAACTAAACTACATCACCGCAATCCCAAACTTTTGAGTCGCTATAATTTTCTTAAAGCTGCCAGACTCTCCGTATTTCAACGGACAACACTTTGACGGATTAGCGGTCAACCAGTGGTTATTATTCTTCTAAAACCGGTACAACTCTTGTTACAGCATCTAACATTTGAGAAGTCGATCAGATGAGGACTATTTCTTTCCTCACTTGAAGAATAGCACAATTTGAAAGCGATTGCAACAAAAGTACTTAGCTTTTGCGATCTTTTTATTAAGCCAGGTAAAGCCCTGCTAACATTGAGTTTTTTCAACATTATTTAACCAAAAAGGAACAATTAATAATTAACTTAAGGAAGTCTTAACCAGTCATTTATGTCGCATTTCTTAATTTAATCATTTTGACATAATTTTCTAATACTATGGTATGCTGATGTCAATTTACTACAACACTAAAACAGTGGAAATGGGGCATTTCAAATGGCATGGGAAAATGAACTTGGCGACCAATTATTTCATGAGCACCAGCAGCATCTCGCACCAACTGGATTGATTCAATACTATAATCTAGTTGTCGACCACGCACAGGGGGCAGAAGTCTTTGATGTAGCGGGAAAACGTTACATTGACCTGTTAGGCAGTGCTGCTGCAATGAATGCTGGTCATAGCAATCCACATGTCATGCAGGCAATGAGAAAACAAATTGACCAACTAGTGAGTTACGATGCTGGCTATTTTCCTAATCCCACGACCATCAAGTTAGTCGAACGATTAGCTGCAATTGCACCAGGAAATGCACCCAAAAAAGTATCACTCGGTACATCGGGTTCCGATGCAAACGATGGCATCATCAAATTTGCCCGTGCTGCCACAGGTCGAACCTATATTGTCTCTTTTGATGGTAGTTATCACGGTACAACGATGGGCGCAATTTCAGCTGGGGGTTGTGATCCAAATATGGTGCGTAAAATCGGGCCACTAGTACCTAACATCGTCCATGTCCCTTATCCAGACATGTATCGTTGTCTACCTAATGAAACCGAGCACGAAATTGCCATGCGTTACTTTGATTCGTTCATGCTGCCATTTACCACTTACTTACCAGCTGAGGAAGTCGCCTGCGTACTAATTGAGCCGATTCAAGGCGACGCCGGCATGATTAAACCGCCAGCTGAATTTGTCGAATTAGTTTATCAATTTTGTCACGCCAATGGCATTTTATTTGCGGTTGACGAAATCAATCAAGGTCTTGGCCGGGCTGGTAAAATGTGGTCCAGTGAATACTATGATATCGAAGCAGACTTAATATCTGTCGGTAAATCGCTTGCTTCTGGCATGCCGTTGAGTGCGATCATTGGTAAAGCTGATTTAATGGACCAGCTGGGGACTTCAGCGCATGTTTTTACAACTGCAGGTAATCCGGTATGTTGTGCTGCGGCCTTAGCCACGTTGGACGTGATTCAACATGAGCATCTGCCAGAAAAATCAGCCGCAGATGGTGAATACGCCAAGCAACAATTTCTCCGTCTCCAGGCAAAGTATAATTTCATCGGTGATGTACGCATGTATGGCCTCAATGGTGGCATCGAAATTGTAAAGGATCGCCTGACTAAGGAACGAGATCGTGATGGCGCCGCTAAAATTATTTTTAGAGCGTTCCAGAAGGGTTTAATTTTGGTTAAATTAGCCGGTAATGTATTAAGATTCCAGCCGCCATTGGTAATTACCCGCGTTCAACTAGACGAAGTTTTTACCATTTTAGATTCTGTCTTTGCTGATTTTGAAAATGGAGTAATTGAGTTGCCACATGAGTTAAAAAAATATGAGTTGGTAAAAAGAGCGATCAAAAAAATCCCAGTAATGGGATTTTTTTGTCATAATTAGTTTACAAAATCGGTGAGAGTAATCGTGAAAATGTTTGTTTAAATCGTAACCACAACGACTGATGCGCAAATCTTTCAGGCGTCATTACCCGACTGAGACGAACATCTTGCATGTAGATCTGTTCCAATTGATCCGCCACTTTATGATCATAGATAAATGTATTAATTTCAAAATTAAGTTTAAAACTCCTAAAATCGAGATTAGCAGAACCAACTGACGACATTTTACCATCAACGACCATTGTTTTAGCGTGCATAAACCCGTTTTTGTAAAAGTAAATCGTAATGCCTTCTTCTGCTAACTGCCGCGCATAATACTGTGATGCACGATAGACAAAGGCGTGGTCAGGCATGTTTGGAATCATAATTCTGACATCAACCCCGGACATGGCGGCCACTCGTAATGCGTCCATCACACTATCATCAGGGATTAAATACGGCGATTGAATCCAAATCCTTTCACGGGCCGAATTAATCAATTTCAGATAACCTAATTTAATCTGCTGCAAGTCAGAATCGGGCCCGCTAGACACAATTTGGAGACTCGTCTCACCCTTGACATGATTGACTGGAAAGTAGCGTTTATACTCAGCAATTGTATTTTTATCGGTGGCATTCCAATCACGAATAAACCGTTGTTGTAGTGAAAAGACCCCACCACCAACGATTCGCAGATGCGTATCGCGCCAGTTGCCGAATTTCGGGTCGCGACCTAAATATTGATCACCAATATTAAAGCCGCCCACATAACCAATCCGGCCATCAATGACCACAATTTTACGGTGATCACGAAAATTCAATCGAAAATCAAATAAGTTCGAGTGCGTACTCAAAAACGGCTCCGCGGAACCACCATTTTCTCTGAGTTGCTTAAACCACTTACGGGTTGTACCCATTGAACCCCAGGAATCATAGATCACGCGAACTTCAACGCCAGATTGGGCTTTTCGTTCCAATAATCGAAGCACTTCATTACCGATTTTATCATTATAAAAAGTGTAAAATTCAATATGAATACTCGAAGTTGCCCGTTCAATATCTTCGAGCATATCATGAAATAATTCATTACCATTCGTAAAAATTTTCAGTCGGTTTTTACGTGTCAAAAAAGCATTATCGGAATTTTGAAATAGGGTCACCATTCCCTTAGCCGTCTTCGTAATTTGGTCAGCATAGGTGGTCATACTACCGATTTCACGTTTTTGTGCCTCTAGGGCTTCATTTATTTGCAATTCCGTCTGAGCCTGAATTAAATCCAATCGTTTGTGGGGCAACTTACGCCCTAAAAAAGCGTAGGCAATAAAACCCACCACCGGCACTAATACCAACACTAATAGCCACGCCCAGGTAGCCGCAATATCTCGTTTCTCACGAAAGACCGTAAAAACTGCACCAATCGCGTTAATGACAATGATCCAATAAATGACTGTTTTGATCAGTTCCCAAGTAATAACCATGCTGCACTCCTCAATACTCTTTTCTAATTATTCCTCACATTGTTGATTTTATCATACCTTTTCGTCTCTACTCGATTGAGTGTATAATCGGGACAAATTAAACAAGGATTGGTGAACAAAATGAATCTAAATTTACCACTTGGAATCGGGCAAATTCATGCCTTTCGCGTCTTATTTCGTGAGAACCCCGGCCTCGCACTCATTATCTTACTGTTACTAATCGCACTAGCATACTATTTAAACAGTCGTCGCTAGTTGTTAGACCAGCAATAATGCAAATTGAATATTCTGTGCCACTTGTGGGTCGTTCAAATCAATTTGGAGCAGAGTTTCAATTTTTTTGAGCCGGTAAATAATCGTATTACGATGCACAAACATTAACCGTGCCACTTGAGCAATTTGTTGATGATTGTAAAAGTAACTGCGTAACGTTTCAATCAATATTTTTTGTTCGGCTTGATTAGTCAGTGTCAACAAAGGTTGCAATATTTGCTGTCGAAAAGCAGCTGCTTCATCGTTTGGAATCAATGCCACTAGTTCCTGCACATATTTCGGTTGATATTTTTGCACCTGCACCATCGGATCCTGTTCCACGCTACGCAAAGCCTCCAAAGACTCCTTAAAAATTGGCATTAAGTGACTAATTTTTGCTTGGCCGTTACTATAACCAACTGAAAATTGGTAATCCTGCGGAATCTTTGCTGCGACAAATTGCTGCAAGGCGATTGCAAAGTGTTTCGTGTTCGTCGTTTTATCAACTAAAAACACTAATCGTTGCTGCCAAGAAAATAACTGAATGGACAGTTCATATTCATTAATAAACCACAGTGCTAGCTGCTGAATTTGCTCCAGTAATTGATAGTTAATTAGTTTAACTGGGCGATTCGTGCTGACATTAGTCATGACACACGTGTAGTTAGCCGCCGGGTCCAACTGAATTTCAAGTAATCGTTTATTCAGTAATTCCGCGGACATTCCACCATCTAGTACATTCAAGAAAAAACCGGACCGGTTACGAAAATCACTTTCATTAAGCACGTCAATTCTACTATTCACAAAGCTAAGTGTATTTAAAATCAGCTGTTGCAAAACAATTTTAAATTCATCCGTAGCTTGATAGTTCAATACCGCCACAAAGGCCTTATTTTCTTTAAAGGACGGAAATAGTGGAAAGAGCGTAAACGTATCATGTTGCCATTTAATTGTAATTTGCTCAGCTAATTGAAAATAATCAATCGCCGTACCGCGAAAAAAAGAAGTCAAACTGTCCGTTTGGTTGCGGAGTCCTTTGGATGCGTAAGCAACCTGGAAATGACTGTTAAGTAGTAACACCGGTGTATGCAACAGCGTTTGTCCCTCATCTAAAACACGATCCACTTGTGGGTGTTGAATAACTAGGTCTGCTAATTGCTGATTACTTTTAATAATGTCACGCAACTGACCTGTTTGTTGTGCCAGCATTGCCTCAAAAAAGAGCTGCATCGCATCACTAACCGAAGAAAATGATGGTATTTGTAAAATTGGCAACTGAACTTGATCCGCCAGCACTAACAACTTTGGGTTGAATATTCCCCACTGACTTTTCATGATAGCAAGTCCCGCTGCGTTATTGTGCGCTAATTGGGTAATTAATGCCTGCATTTTAGCATCTGCTTTTAGCAATGTTACACTATCTAATAAGTATAGCATCTGCGCTTGTTGATACTTCTCAACTCGTTGTGTCTCAATTGTTTGCACTGTTTTGACAACTCGTTGTTGTCCATTTTGGCCGGCCAAGCAAAACACGCTGTTTAGTTTCGGCTGTGTCAATAAATCCTCAATTGTCATTTCCATCACCTCTTTGGCAAGTTATTATACCCTTATCTAAGAAGTGTTCACAACTACCATTACACACAGGTTTCTGCGGTCGTGCACACGCCAATGAAAATTAAAATTTGTAAAAATTAGATCCTGTAAAAAAAGCTGAGCAAAATTACGGTTTTGCTACAGCTTGTTTGCTTTTCGAACATTATTTTATTTGCCTTAATTTAATTCGTACTAGTTCCATCCGCATAGTTCAGTGTCACATCATCTTCAATATTAAAAATATAAATATTAAAACTAATCCGCTTATCCTCCACAGATTCAGCCATCATATGGACTCCGCGAGCCAGCAATTCATCCCCACGAAAAATCGGCTCAACCTGGTAACGGACGTGATGGTTCGTGTCTTTAATGTAATCTGCAATTTGATTTTCGTACAGTTCCATCCCTGGCGAATTCAAACTAGCGGTCCCTGTCATCAAATTCTTCAGATTATTATTTTGGCCAGTCAACTGGTAACCAATTAAATGACTGCGATTGTACAACCATACCGTTTTACCATCAGACTGCACTTGTTTGTTGTGCCAGCCTGTTGGATCAACATACAGCGGATCTCGTTCAGATTTTGGCATTAAGTCCTTACCCAGCATCGCATTAGCTGTCCCAACACGATTTAACTTATCCAAATCATGATACGTTTGCCAGCTACCATGGGCAATGCTTAAGTCACTTTGACTAAAAGTTGGTTTATTATGATTAACCGTGATAATTTGCTTACTAGAATAGTTCAGCTTAGCTAACTGCTTAGCCGACACCGTTTGACTAGTCGTGGTTTGCTTAGTTTGTTGGGTCGGCGAGTTAACCTGCAAATAGCCACCCACGGCAATGATGATAATCGCAGCAATTGTGCTGATGATTGAAATTTTTTGTTTGCGTTTCCGCCTTTTACGTCGCTTTGCCAAGATCATTTCCCCCAAAATTAGCATTGATAATATTGTACCAGATTAACACGAACATTTGTTCTAAAAGTGGCAATAAAAAAAGCTCCGTTACGATAGCTGGTTACTATCACGAAGCTTAACTTAATTATTCTATGATGCTATGGATGTTGCTATGTGTAGAAATTGTACTTCATTAAAACTATGTGTTTTATGTGTGTGGTGAGAAATTGAAACTAAGTGTTTGGTTAATGCCCACAAATTTAAAATTTTAATCTGACTAATGCCAGAAATGTCCGATTTCATCGCCACCACCTCTCTTTATTATCTGAACAAAAAAACGCCCTACCAAACAACCCCAGACGGGATTATTGATAGGACGGGAAACACCGTGTTACCACCTAATTTTATCTAGCTATTACTAGCTAGACCTCAAACGTACAAACATACGCGGGCACTATAATGGGTGCATCCAATTTACTTTACCGGCAAAGCTTTCAAGTAATCGCTCAAGGATGATGTTCGACTAACTAATTTTTATTCCATCTCACCACACTGGAACTCTCTGACAAAATTAACTAGCGTACTGTTTCCTCTCAACGCGTTTCATTTTTTCTCATTCAAATTTAATTATGTTGTAATCATAATATCATTTTAAGCGTCTGTCAACTGCTTTTTATAATTTATTTAGCTCACCGTTACCTAATATTAATATTTTCTAATTGTTGTTATAAATGTTTTCGTAAAAAGATAACTGTTCCTTCACACATTTTTCACACAGTCCCGCTATTATATAAATATACCAATTAAACCTCTTTCATTTACTCCTCCAAAGTAATGAAAAAGATAGCTGTTTCCCGACAGCTAACCAAATAATCCTACTCCAGCAAAAGCCGGTTAGTTGAAAAGCTAATCGGCTTTTGTCTATCTTCATGGGAGTGTATAATGTGGCCGTAGTTAAAATTAATTTTTTGTAATAATAAATAAGGACTGTTATATTTTAGTCCATTTGATATTATTATAATTGTGCGACAGCATTTTTTGTAACTGCCACACGTTGATCAATTTTGAGGTGATTTTTTGAATAACCAGGAACCAAATACACGCATGGCTCGTTACGACGAACCGAAACAAAAAAAGAGCAATCGCCTCTTTCAAAAACATAACCGCCAGCAAAAAAAACCGAAAAAACCGCGCAAAAAAAGGCGGTGGTTCCGGATTATTTTATTTGCTCTAATTGGATTGCTAATCGTAATGATTATTATCTTTGCCATTAAACAACGTGATCCCGTCAACACGCAAGATACGAACACACAAGTATCGAGCACCAGCAGCTCACATAAGAAAAAACATAAGTCCTCGTCGAGCTCTTCATCTTCTGAAAGTTCAACTGAGTACCAGGAACAATACAGTTCTTCGTATAGTTATGTTGCACCAACTAGTTCTTCTTCGTCTGTACAGGTACAACCATCTAGCAGTTATCTTCAACTCCAACAGTAAGCAGTAGCTCATCTAGTTCTCAAGCAAGTACTAGTGTATCAAGTGCAAGTTCATCACCACGTTAACTAAAACAACGAGTGGGAAGCAAGGGCAGAATCTGCCGTGCTTCCCACTTTTGTTTCATTAAAGTCCATAAATTAACTGTACTAAATTTTTATTATTTTGCCGGTTTGCGTTGTGCCAGCAAGCGATAGCCAGTGATCAGCAATGCCACCGCTGCACAGAGCACAGCTACCAGGTAGGATGCATGCATCCCGGTCACAAACCATTCGGGACGGTTATTAATGTACGTCGTAATATGTCGGTTTGCGGCCGTACTCATGCCCAGATACAAAACAGTAGTTGAGATTGAAAGACCAAACACCATCCCGACTTCACGGGCCAAACCATTTAAACTACCAGCGATACCCAAGTATTTAGCATCAACACTCGACATAATTAATGCATTGTTCGGCGATTGAAACATTCCAATACCAATCCCGGACAGTAAAATTGCGATAATCAACCACCAAAATGGCTGATTTGGTGCTAACACTGCAAAGTAAATTTCGGCTACGGTGAGTGCAATTAACCCAATAAATGTAATGCCCTGCGAACCATGGGTATCAGACATAGCCCCGCTGATGGGAGCAGTAATCAGCATCATAATTGGAATCCCCATCAACACAATTCCAGCCGTTAACGCATTCAAGGCCAACGTTTTTTCGAGATAAAATGGCATCAAAACATTGGCGAAAAAGGTAGTAACAAACACTAATAGTGCGCAAATTAAGCCCGTTGTGAAATCATGGTTGCTAAAAATATTAAAATTGATCATTGGATCATTAGACCGCTTTTCCACGTAGTAAAACAACATAAAAAAACCAATTGTCAGAATAAATAATCCCACAATTTTAGGTTGAGTAAAACCAACTTCCTGGCCCTCAAAAATCCCCACAAATAAGCTTAGCACAGCCAGCGCCCATAATGAGAAGCCCGGTACATCGATTTTTATTTTAATGGCCTGGTGGTTGCGTGGAAAAGTAGCTATCCCCAGAATAAACGTAATAATTCCGACCGGGACGTTAATTAAAAAGATATCTTGCCAGGTGAATTGCTGTAAAATCAAGCCACCAATCCCAGGACCGGCAATGCTACCAAGCGAAACAAAACTGTTTAAAATACCTAACGCCCGGCCCCGTAAATTATTGGGAAAAATCTGAGTAATAATACCAAAATTAGACGCCATGGTCATGCTGGCTCCAATTGCCTGGATCAATCGCCCCGCTAGTAGCAGCGCTAAACTGTGACTAACACCGCAAATCAATGAGCCCAGGACAAAAATAACTGTTCCAATCTGAAATATTCTAATTTTTCCAATTTCATCACCCAATTTACCAAACAGAGTAATCAAGATACAAATTGTGACTAAATAAAATGAAACGGCCCATTCTGCCCGATTCATTGGAATGTTTAAATCGGTTGACATTTTCGGCATCGCAATGTTAACAATCGATGCATCAAGCACTGTCATGAATGTTGTTAATGATGTCGCCACCAACATCAACCAAATATTATTTCTATTCTTTGTTGCCATGTCTATTTCCTCATCTCAAAATTCTTACGAGCGCAAGCATATAACTTTTGCAATTAACCGTCAAACTTTTGCCAATCGCCACTCTTTTAAACTGATAATCTGCTATGATGAGAGCAATATTATTTGGGGGAATACATTATGGATAACTTTTTTACTGTGTTAGGTGGCATGGGATCATTGGCCACTGAAAGTTTTGTTCGCCTGTTGAACGCACGAACACCAAGCAACCAGGATCAAGATTACTTGGATTATCTCGTCGTCAACCACGCCACGGTGCCGGATCGCTCCGCCTACATTATGGATCACAAGCAACCAGACCCGTTACCAGCGCTATTGGGAGATATTAAGCAGCAAAGTAGCCTCCAGCCTAAATTTTTTGTGTTAACTTGTAATTCAGCCCATTATTTTTACGATCAGCTTCAGGCCGCCACTGCAATTCCAATTTTGCACATGCCTAAACTGGCAGTTGAACAAATAAAAAACCTTTTCCCGTCCGCTCATCGGATTGGTATTCTCGGAACCCCAGGCACAATTAACAATGGTATTTATGAACGTATTTTAATATCCTAGGGGTATGAAGCCGTGCGCCCAACACCAGCGATTTTGGCCGCCACGGAGGAATTGATTTTCACAGATATTAAGCAAAATGGACATGTGAATGCTAACCACTTTCACCACTTATTAGAACAAATGCAGACCCAGCAAAATTGTGATGCCATGATTCTTGGTTGTACAGAACTGTCACTCGCCCAGGAAAAAGCGCCGATGCATGACTATCCAGTGATTGACGCCCAGTCCATTTTAGTAAATCGTACGTTGGAACTTGGCTTGCAGCTGCAAAAATAATTTTTTCAACCCCACACCAAAAATAACCTAACAATAGTGCAAGCA
>NZ_AWTT01000042.1 GCF_000876205.1 Paucilactobacillus wasatchensis
TCCTGGGGTATTTTGTGTTGTTCCTGGTGAAAAGTGGAACGAAAATGCTCAGACATACTTCAGTATTCTTGAAGAAGGTATCAACGAATTCCCTGGTTTTGCTCCAGAAATTCAAGGTGTCTACTTCAAACAAGAAGACGGACGTACAAATGCATACGGTTACGTGCTAGAAGAGCAAAAATAGTACCAATAGAGCCAAACGACTCTGACTAAATTGTTCGATGAGAATTTATTTACGAAAGGATTAAAAATGAAATTATTAGGTATCGCGTGCTCAGAAGAAGCTCAGAAATATTTTAAAACAACAAGAGATATAATTGATGCAGAAAAGGACTCCGACTTCACTGATGTGGCCGCAATTGTCCTTACTGAAGATGATCTCGACTTGATTAACAAAATTGATGAGACACATTTCGATATTCCAGTATTTCTAATTACCAACGATGCGGCTAAAATTGATAAAGACTTACGCGCTAAGATTTATCACCTTATTGATGATGATGCTAAGTACACGAACATGTACGATGGCGAAATCGAAGCTGCCGCTGTGGAATATGAAAAGAAAATGATGCCTCCATTCTTCGAAGAGCTACAAAAATATGCTGACGAAGGAAATCTTAGTTTTACAACACCAGGGCATCATGCTGGCAAGTTCTTTATGCGTCACCCAGCTGGCCGTTGGTTAGTTAACTATTACGGTGAAAATTTATTCAGATCTGATTTGAGTAGTTCTGATGTTGCAGTGGGAGATTTATTAACTCACGGTGGCGCACCTCTTTCAGCTGAACAACATGCTGCAAAAGTTTTTAATGCAGACAAAACCTATTTTGTTATGAACGGTACATCAACATCAAATGCGATTGTTACTTCTGCTGCAGTTGCGCCTGGCGATCTAGTATTATTTGATCGCAACAACCACAAATCAAGTTACATTTCGGCACTCGAAAATGCTGGTGGAATTCCAATCTATCTACAAACGGAACGAAACCCATTTGGTTTTATCGGTGGTATCAGTGATGCCGTCTTCAATGAAAAGCATATCCGTGAATTAATTGCTAAAGTCGATCCAAAACGGGCCAAGGAAAAACGCCCAATTCGGCTCGCCATTATTGAATTAGGAACTTATGATGGTTCTATCTACGATGCTCGCCAAGTTGTTGATCGAATTGGTAGTTTATGTGACTACATTCAATTTGATTCAGCTTGGGTTGGATACGAACAATTCATTCCAATGATGAAACCAAGTTCACCATTATTATTAGACCTTGGACCAGAAGATCCAGGTATCTTGGTAACTCAGTCTGTTCATAAACAACAAGCTGCGTTATCACAAGGCTCTCAAATTCACAAAAAGGATAAGCATATCAAGGGCCAAAAGCGGTATATTACCCATAAGCGATTTAACAATGCTTATATGAAATATACTTCAACTTCACCATTCTACCCAATGTATGCATCTTTGGATGTTAATGCTTACTTGATGGAAGGTAAAGCCGGCGCTGAAATGTGGAAGAATACTGTTAAATTAGGTATTGAAGCACGTAAGCGGATGTTAAATGAGTCTAAATTATTCACACCATTTATTCCTACTGTTGTTAATGGTAAGAAATGGGAAGATGGTGATACCGAAGAAATGGCAGATAATCTTGATTTCTGGCGTTTCAAGAAGGGTGAAAGCTGGCATTCATTTGAAGGCTATGCTGATAATCAATATTACATTGATCCTCTTAAAGTTATGTTTAAGACACCTGGTATCAACATGGAAACTGGTGAGTATGAAGATTTCGGTATTCCAGCAACAATCTTAGCTAGCTACTTACGTGAACACGGGATTGTACCAGAAAAGAGTGATTTAAACTCAATTCTATTCTTACTAACTCCTGCTGAAACTAAGACCAAGCTAGATAATCTGGTCAATTTAATTCTTCGCTTTGAAGATTTAATTGAAAAAGATGAAAAACTTGAAAATGTCCTCCCACACGTCTATGCAGATAATGCGAGCCGGTATAGAGGATATACGATCCGTCAACTTTGCCAAGAAATGCATAATTTCTACAAACAAAGCAATGCTAAGAAGTTCCAGAAAGAATTATTCCAGGAAGCTACATTACCTGAACAAGCAATGACACCATATGCTGCAGATAAAGAATTAATTCGCAATAATGCTGAATTAATTCCATTGCAAGATATCGTTGGTCGCGTTGCTCTTGAAGGAGGATTACCTTACCCACCAGGGATTTTCGTTATTGCGCCTGGTGAGCGTTGGACTGAAAGTGCACAGAAGTACTTCTTAATTCTCCAAGATGGTATTAATCAATTCCCTGGTTTCTCTCCAGAAATTCAAGGTGTCTACAACGAACCGCAAGCTGATGGCAAAGTTAAAGCCTATGGCTATGTTCTAGATGATGAATCTGTAATAAAGAAAAACTAAACTTATAGTTATTGGAGAATGTGATTATGGCAGAAAACAAAAAAAAGATGAGCGTGATGCAGCTGACAATTATTACAGCTGTTAACATGCTTGGCTCAGGTATCATTATGTTACCTTCCAAGCTCGCTCAAATCGGTACAATGTCAATTCTTTCTTGGCTTGTTACCCTAACTGGTGCCCTGTGTTTAGCCTATTCCTTCGCACGTTGTGGAATGTTCAGTAACCGTACCGCCAGTGGTATGGGTGGTTACGCTGAATATTCATATGGTAAAGATGGTAGCTTTATGGCCAACTTTACTTACGCAATTTCATTGGTTATTGCTAACGTTGCCATTGCCATTTCCGCTGTTGGATATGGTGAAGTGTTCTTAGGCGTTACGCTAAAACCGTTTGAAATTACTTTGAGCGCTATGGCATTAATTATTATTACAACTGTTGCTAACTTCTGGGGACCTCGTGTTACTGGTAACATCGGAACAATCACAGTTTGGGGCGTTATCGTTCCAGTTGTTGTTCTGTCAGTTATTGGTTGGTTCTGGTTCAGTCCTCATATGTATGCATCATCATGGAACCCACATCATGAAAGTTTATTTACTGGAATTAGTGCCTCAATTCCAATTACATTGTGGGCCTTTCTTGGATTGGAATCAGCAGCTGCCAACTCGGATGCCGTTGAAAATCCAAAGAAGAACGTTCCAATCGCCGTTCTTGGTGGAACTATTGGAGCCGGAATAATTTATATTCTATCAACTAACGTTATGGCCGGAATCGTTAATAACCACGCGTTAGTTACATCTAATGCGCCATTTGGTTTGACATTTGCAACCATGTTTACACCAGTTATTGGTAAAATTGTCATGGGCTTGATGGTCTTAGCATGTATCGGTTCATTGTTAGGTTGGCAATTTACTGTTGCTGAAGTGTTCCGTAGCTCAGCGAATGAAGGTTACTTCCCAGCATTGTTCAAGAAGGTTACAAAACGAGAAGCACCAATCGTCGGAATGGTTACTCTGATGATTTGCCAAATTCTCTTATCATTATTGACAATTAGTCCTAACTTAATTAATCAATTTAATACTTTAGTTAACTTGGCGGTTGTTACTAACTTGGTTCCTTATGTCTTGGACATGGGTGCTTTGAAGACAATTCAGATGTCTGCTGGTTTAACCAAAGAGTCTAAAGGATTCAAACTGACTAACGTAATTGCTGTGATTGCCGGAATTTATAGTTTGTATTCTATGTATGCTAGTGGAAGCGAAGCTATGGTTCTGGGTGCATTAGTTGCATTTGCTGGTTGGACAATCTATGGATTTGTTTCTTACAAGTATGATTTACCTGATGCACAGAAAGAATCTCAACAAAATAATGCGTAAAGCTAATCGTTTACTACGTTTTTTGCAATCGTTACGCGTTAGAAGATATAGTAATAATTTGAATTTTTGAGAATTATTTTGCCGATAAGAAAGATGTATCTCAAATACAGCTCTATCTCTGATTATATGGGATAGGGCTGTTTTATTTCGAAAATATTTCCCAGGTAATAAATAGCTGAATGTTTGGAGCACATGTCAGGTTGTCATACTGGACATTTGATTCATTAGATCGATATACTAGATCTCGTACGTTATTAACTATCAAACAAGGAAGTGCTATTGTGACAAGCAAAACCAAACGGGCCATTTTTATTTTAATATTTAGTGAATTCCTGGTTTGCCTGGGAATTAGCTTGGTGATCCCGGTAATGCCGTTTATTAAGAATGAATTGCATTTGACAGCCACTGATATGGGAATTATGACTTCGTTATTTGCTTTGGCACAATTTGTTGCTTCACCAATAATTGGCCGGTTATCGGACAGAATCGGTCGTAAACCTGTTTTGGTTGTGGGCCTGTTTTTATATATGTTATCTGAAATTTTATTTGCTATCACAAATCAGTTATTGATGTTTAATATATCGCGAATTGTGGGTGGTCTATCTGCTGCTATGGTTGTACCGACTGCAATGGCTATGGCAGCAGATATCACTACTAAACGGCAACGTGCAAAAGTGATTGGCTGGCTCTCTGCTGCCTTTAGTGGTGGTTTAATATTAGGACCAGGAATTGGCGGTATCTTGGCTAAAATCGACTATAAAGCACCGTTTTGGATAGCCGGTTTAATGGGGCTACTGAGTACGATTGCACTAGCGACACTTCTGCCACAAGAGGATGAATTAGGCCATAACGATGGGGGCCCAGTTAGGGCTGAAATTGAGGCACCAACCAAATTAATTCATTTTTTAACCAAGCCAGTCGTCATTTTGTTTACAATGATCCTGGTTTCATCATTTGGGCTGCAAGGATTTGAGAGCATCTATAGTATTTATGTCAACGAAGTGTTCAATTTTAGTTTGGATAACATTGCGTTAGTACTAACACTGAACGGGATTATCTCACTGTTGTTGCAAGTATTGCTATTTGATCATCTAGTTGTGTGGTTTAAAGAAACGAAAGTTATTCGCTACTGTTTCTTTCTTAGTTTTGCCGGAACAATTTGGATTGTATTGGCCCACTCTAAGTGGGAGGTAATTGTCGCCACCTTGATCGTTTTTTCGGCGTTTGACCTACTGCGGCCAGCAATCACAACGATGCTGACAAAAATAAGTACGCAAAATCAGGGTTTGATTAATGGATTAAACATGTCGTTAACCAGTGTAGGAAACGTCATTGGACCAATTATGTCTGGTGCCTTGTTAGATATGAATTATCATTATCCATATGTTGTTGTTACGATCTTTTTGATTATTTCGTTTGGGATGACTTACCTGATTAAAGATCGGACCAGCATAAAGGTAGTTTAAATAGATTGGACTAAAAAAGGCGCCTGGTTGGGCGTCTTTTTACATCCAATTTTTTACTTAAACGCAGCAATGATTCGCTCAATGGCTGTAACTAATTGTGCTTTGGGGGTGGCAAAATTCAATCGGAACCAGTGTTCACCATTCGTACCATATTGGGAGCCGCGGTTGAGTTGAACTTTCGCTTCTCTAATCAGTTTTTGGTCGATTTCGTCATCTGACAAACCAGTTTTTGAAAAGTCTAACCACATTAAATAGGTTGATTGTGGCAACATAGGCACAATCTTGCTATTAGTGAACAGCTTGTAGGCTGTATCCCGATTAGTGTGTAAATAGTTAATTAATTCAGTGTGCCACTGCTCTCCCTTGCTCAAAGCAGCTGCAGTGGCATTGAAACCCATTGCGCTAATTCCATCGCCAAACTCGGTTTCGATTAGTGTGTTGATTTTGTTAGCTAAAAATTCATCTTTAACAAACATATATGCGTTTTTAACGCCTGGCATGTTAAATGTTTTGGTGGCAGCGGAAATTACGAGGCCCACACTAGCTGCATCTGGTAATTCTAATAATGAAGTAAATGATTCAGGTTGATATACCAGGTCTTGGTGAATTTCATCTGAAATAATAAAGGTGTGGTACTGCTTGGCCAGTTGGACTAGTTTAGCTAAGTCTTCTTCGGACCACACGTGACCACTAGGATTTTGAGGATTACACAAAATCATCAAGGGTACTCGTTGGGTCGCAAGCGTGTGTTCTAATCGAACAAAATCAATGCAATATTGATCATCAGCGTCAATTGTTAGTTCAAAGTTT
This sequence comes from Paucilactobacillus wasatchensis, assembly GCF_000876205.1. Classification (GTDB taxonomy): domain Bacteria; phylum Bacillota; class Bacilli; order Lactobacillales; family Lactobacillaceae; genus Paucilactobacillus; species Paucilactobacillus wasatchensis. The sequence goes on from NZ_AWTT01000042.1 coordinate 6,081, forward strand.
AAAATGTGGCGACCAGAGTTGCGAATTGCGCTGGCGAAGGGCGCATAAACCGGGCAAAAGATTAGCACGTTGTCGCTGGGCTTAGTAATAGTGCGTAGTGCGAACGATAAACCAGGTAGTACACCGGTGAGTGGAATTATTTGTTCCGGTGTTAATTCTAAGTGGTGATGTTGTTGTTGCCATTTAATAATACTTGGAAAATAGTCGTGTGGAGCGGAGGTGTAGCCTAGAATAGATGAAGCTGGTAAAAGATCATCACGGATGAAGTCTGGGGTAGCAAAATCCATATCAGCTACGGTCATTGCGATTACGTCACTATTTTCAGGCTGGTCAGTGATTGCCCACTTGTGGCTACCGGTGTTTACTCGATTTATGATTGTGTCAAAATCCATTGTCATGTCTCCTTTGAAAGTTATGAGGTTATTTTAACATTAAAAAGTAAAGTGCGAGGCCGACGTGACTCGATAAAATCGTTTCACATGAAACAAAGCTGATCAAGCCATTGCATTTTTGCATGCTATAATTACGTTAGTCGTCGCTCGCGGATTAATAAAATGTGGGGTAAATTTATGAGCTTAAGAACTAGTCATGTTGTGTATAATAATCAAACCGTTGATTGGGACATTGAAACAATTTTTGATGCAACAAAGTTTGATCAGTTGCTAGGAATTACCTATTCTGTTTCTGCAAAATTTATCCAAACCTATTTAGAAAAGTTCAATCATACAAAGTTGGTAGTTGGAATCAATAATGACGCGGTTCAAAATGCTGCCAACAGTGAAATTAACAAAGCAACCTTTAAAGAAGCAATGGCACAAGTATTAAAGAGTTCATCGACTAAATTATTTGATAATTTGGATGAGAAAAGTCGTGACAAGGTAATCAACCACACAATGGAACTACAGGTCCCTTCAATCGGTTATGAAATTCACTCCAAGTTTTATTTGCTTAAAAATAGTAAAACAGGTGCCACCAGAACGATTGTGGGTTCCGCTAACCTATCGCAGGCCGCATTCGATAATTCAATTAACCAGTTTGAAGAAATATTAATTTTTGACGATAGTCCGTTGTACGATATTTTGATGACCCAATTTGAGGACAACATTGCACCGATCTTAACTGATTATTTTCCACGTGAGTTGTTCAAGGTTGTTTAAGAAAAACAGACAGATCTTGATTTACAGGTTAATTTTGCAGCTCAAGGCGATCCAACTCAATTTGGTGGTATCACAATAATTAATGAAGAAGATCTTGATCGAATTAAGAATCATGATGTTCTTGATAAGATGGCCAATGTCCAACATAAAATTCAATTGGGATTGCTTGATGATGATATTGCCGGTGATATTAAAGAGATTCCAGCAGAGCAGTTTTTAGCGCGCAGCGAAAATAAAGATGCTGCCCAGTTAACTGAAACAACCTACAAGATTGCAAAGGATGTTATTTCTCCCCGCAGTAAAACACCGCAATTAGTGAGCCCCCAAACGATGAAAAAGAAAATCACCCAGCATCTAACAGTTAAAGTGGTTCGAGATGTTAATGAAGAAGTCCCACAGCGACCATGGCTGATTAGAAAAGACACCATGATTGATACGGTAAATGATAAATCCGGATTGTTAATCAAGGATGCCATTAAACCTGACATTTTAGTTAACTTCGGCAAACGGGCAACACTAGCTGAGATTGAGGGTAGTTTTAAAAACATTAATCACTTGCTCGACAATTACCAAAAATATACCGTCAACTACACGGATGATTATGGTTCCAGAATTATGGAGACAATTTTTTATGCTTTTTCAGCGCCGTTTATATCAGTTATGCGTCAACATGCTCGCTCAAAAGAGGAACGTAACGACATTCCGCAATTTTTGTTTTTAGGTGGCATTGCGGGTTCCGGAAAGTCGAGCTTACTGCGAATTTTAGCAAAAATGATGCGGGTATCGACTAAGACTGAGGATTTTATTAATTACAACACTATCTTACCTCGTGGAGTGCACAATAAAAAATCACAGACCATTACTCAATTAGGAAATTGGCTGCTGGAGTCCAATGTTTATCCGCTACTAATTGACGAAATTCCGGGTGAATTTTTTGGAAATTCAAAGTATGGTAACGATTTGATTGTTAATGTGACAAATGAAATTGATAATGCGCACGATACTTACCCGGCTTTGATTGGAACAACCAATAATGATGCGTATTCTCTGCCGGAGCGAGCTCGTCGACGCAGCTACTATCTAAAAAATGATAAGCCGTTTGACGAAGAGTATCGACAAGCCTCTGTGCAAGCGTATAAAGAAGTTTTGGATGGTGCCAGCAACACTTTGTTTCAAGATTTTGTGCTCAGATTTGCTGATAAAATACAGGATGAAACGACACAGTGGTCAGTGTTTGAACACGGTGGTAAAGTGGATTTCTTAACGGTAACTCGTAATATTTTTAAGGAATACTATGCTGAAATGGACCAGCCGCTGCCAATTTATTTTCCGCAACATCGCTATGACGATTCACAAGAATCAAATCAGGAAAAGTGGCGTAAATTATTCCTGGGTTCTAGTCGCGAGGACTTTACGTATAATAAGGAAACCAAAACACTATTATTTAAGATCACAACATTGGATGAAAATGCTAGTCGCTACGGGGATGATAAGCGCTCTCGGATCTACAAGGATGCACTATCGCCAAAGGTAATTGTTGGAACAGCGGATGGTATTGACATTAAATTAAACGCAGCATTGTTTTTTAAATGGATCGATATTGAAAATCCATTTAAACACCGTTCTGGGTGGCGCAATTTTTTTAAATAGAAGTAAAAGTAAGTAGTTGAAGGTATAAAAAAACGGGTTGCCAGTTATTTGGCAATCCATTTTTTAAAATTTATCTAACTTGATCCAACAATGCAGACATAAACTCATCCGCATCGCCAACAAACGCATAATCCGATTTATCAAAAATCGGTGCCTTTGCATCTGTGTTAATCGATACAATTTGCTTGGCATTTTCAATCCCGACTGCGTATTGTACAGCACCGGAAATACCAAAGTTGATCAAAAGGTCAGGGGCAATCGTATTACCACTTTGACCAATCTGGTTTTCATGACTGAATCCTTCGTTATCGGTTAATGGGCGGGAAACACCAACCATGCCACCGAGCTTGCCGGCTAATTTTTCAGCCTTAGCGATCACTTTTTCGTTGTTAGCGCCGCGGCCGAGTGCGATAACCGTCTTAGCATCACTGATGTTAGCGGCACTATTGATGACGGGCGTCTCACTGACGACTTCAATGTTTGCTTCTGGATGAAAAGTGAATGAATAATTCACCGTTTCAGTATCAGTAGCGGCCTTAACAGCTTTAAATGTGTTCGGTCTAATTGTTGCCATTTGTGGTCGTACATCTGGGCAAATAATTTCACACATAATGTCATCGCCATAAGTAGGCTTGACCTGCACCAGATCGTCGCCATCAAAGTAAATATCTAAGCAGTCAGCAGTTAAGCCGGTCTTCAATTTAGCTTGCAGCCGTGGAGCTACCGAACGGCCAAGGACCGTGGCAGGGAACAGTAAACTGTTTGGCTTCAGGTCGGTCACAACTTGATCCAACGCATCAGCGATTTCACCGTCACTGGCATTATGGAACTGGTCATCTTTTAAAATTACCATTTTGTCAGGACCGTATTCTTTGACTGTTGCCTCAACGTTCATTGATTCAGTTTCTGCAACCAGAGCCACTACTGGACGGTCACCGGCTATGTCACGGGCCTTGGTGATTAATTGCAAACTAGTTGGTTCAACGTTTTGGCCGTTCAATTGAACGAATACCCAAATTTCATTATTCATTAAAATCACCCCTTAATTATTCAAGTCTGCTAGCAACTGAGCCACGGCATCCTTGGCGTTGTTAGGTAGCATTTGCGTTTGACGGCCGGCTTTTTCCGGTGAAAAGATTCGCTTAACCACGGTTGGAGATCCAGCTTGTCCGATTTGAGTGGGGTCAACAGCAAGTTCATTTTCTGACCAAATGGTGATCTCCTTTTCAAAGCTCTTTTGAATGTTTAATGGTGTTTCATAACGTGGACTGTTCATTTCGCTGCGAACGGTAATTACGGCCGGAAGTTTTACTTTAACTTCTTGAACAACGTTATCGAGTAACCGGTGGCCAGTTAATTGGTTGTTGTCCTGCAGTTCTAAGCTTTCAGCAAACGTGACCTGTGGTAGTTGCAAATCCTCAGCGACGATTGGTCCTACTTGACCAGTATCCGCATCGACGGATTGGCGACCAAATAAAATTAAGTCAACGTCGCCGATTTTTTTGATGGCTTCACTTAATACATAGGCGGTCGCCAAGGTGTCGGCGCCACCAAATTTACGCGAACTGAGTAAAATGGCTGAATCAGCGCCCATCGCTAAGCCGTCACGTAGGGAAGTGATATAACTATCAGGGCCCATACTGAGCAGGGTTATTGTGCCACCAGCCTGTTGGCGGAGTTCAAGGGCAGCTTCAATAGCATTACGGTCAAATGAGTTAATGATGCCTTCGACATTGCTTCGGACAAGGTTATTGGTTTTTGGATCTATTTTAACGGTATCAGTGTTTGGCACTTGCTTGATACATACGACAATCTTCATGATTGGTCTCCTTTTTAGCTAAAATAAAAGTTATTTATTTACTTCTTTCAACGAAATTTCAGTATTCATCTTCTCCACGGTTCCTTCGGCAATTTCCATTGCACGGGCGTCACGGATCAGATGCTCGATTGGATATTCACGACTGTAGCCGTAACCAGCAAGTACTTGGAGCGCTTTGTCGCCTGATGAGACGGCGCTGCGGCTACCATACGATTTGGCCATTGCAGCCACTTTTGAGTAGGGCTCACCAGCCACTTTCAATTCAGCACCATGTTGATAGAGCAATTCTGTATTCTGTTTAGCAATCGCAATGTCGGTAATTTTTTCTTGAATGGTTTGTAGTTCGTAAAGCGGAGTATCTAATGCTTTTCGTTGTTTAGCGTAGTCAACGGCAATTTTTAATTCATGTTGCATAATACCAGCTAACACAGCACCCATTAAAACACGGGCATCGTCGTGAGCGTTATTACCAATTTCCAGCCCTTGACCAATAGAACCTAGTAGATGATAGCCAGGGACCTTGATATGGTCCATGACAATTTCACCGACTGGCGTACCACGAAGGCCAATAAAGTCTTCACGCTTACCAAATGAAAAACCCGGCATATCTTGATCAACTAAAAAAACAGCCATTTGGTCATCTTCAGTTTTAGCAAGCACACAATATACTTGCGCTAAGCCGCCATTTGTAATCATGATTTTGTCGCCAGTAATGACCCAATTATCGCCTTGCTTAACAGCCCGGGTTGAGATTCCCTTCGGATTGGAGCCGCCAGAAGATTCGGTTTGCGAGAACGCAAAAATTCGTTTAGTTGCAGTAGGCAAATATTTTTCCAATAATTCTGGTTGCCCGTATTTTAGTAATTGTTCTAGTGTCTTGAAATGGCCTTCTAGAGTAACAGCCATACTGGCATTGCCAAATGCCATCGCGTTGATGGCTTGTGCGGTGGCAACATAATCAAAGCCAGCACCACCATACTGACGGGGAAGAGTCATTCCAAGCAAGCCATTATCAATTACCTTTTGGAATAATCCGTCTGGATAATCGCCTAACTGGTCAATTTTCATATCTAGTGGGGCGAGTTCATTAGTCGTAAAGTCAACAATCATGCGATGCAACATGTTTTGTTCAGCAGTTTTATCATTCGTCATAATTCCATCCCTTTAGTTTATATTTTCACAATCTCTCATTGCGTTTATAATACCGTTTTTTAGATTGTTGGTCAATTGTTTGTGTCTGATAATCGTTGGTTTATCAGGTGGTTTGTAAGCAAAAGGTTATTTTCATAAGTTAACTAATCTTTACAAAAAAGAGGGAGATTGTGATTTTTTTAGTAGATGTTTCATGTGGAACAATGGCTGTTATTTTTATGTGCGTTTTATTTTTTATAGACAAAACATTTGCAGTTATTTGCACTGTGGCTGAAACGTGTTCACAGCCACAGATATCTGAGTGTAACAAAAAAATAGCAACATTATAATTCAAAAGGCGAATTACAATATTGCTATTTTTACGTTACACTCCAATGCTTGTACATGGTTATTTGCACTGTGGCTGAAACGTGTTCACAGCCACAGATACCTGCGTGTAACAAAAAAATAGTAATATTATAATTCAAAAATCGAATTATAATATTACTATTTTTACGTTACACTCCGGTATCTTAACGTGGCTGTTCACACTCTAGAACTTGATTGTTTCTCCCACGTAAATTGTGTACGGACTCGAAATGCCGTTTTTACTTGCTAAACTAGTCCAGCTCACTCCCTTAGCAGCTGCGATGGCTGATAGGGTATCACCACTTTTTACTGTGTATGAGGAACTACTTGATGAACTGGAACTTGAAGTTGATGAGCTACTTGAGCCACTTACTTTAATAGTTTGTCCAACGTAGATTGTATAAGGACTTGCAATACCATTTTTACTTGCTAATGCAGTGTAGCTCGTTCCATATTTAGCGGCGATACTTGATAAAGTGTCGCCACTCTTAACTGTATATGTGCCGCTTGTTGTTGTGGCCGAACTTGATGACGAAGAGCTGGAAGAACTTGCTGCCCCTGAAATTGTTAATTTCTGTCCAACGTAGATTGTGTATGGACTTGAAATACCGTTTTTACTTGCCAGTGCCGTGTAGGTCGTGCCATATTTAGCAGCAATGGCGGACAGAGTATCGCCACTCTTAACTGTGTACGTTGACGAACTTGATGACGTTGAGCTTGAACTTGAACTGCTTGAGCTTGATGATGAACTGTTCTTAATCGTCAGAACTTGTCCAACATAGATTAAGTTAGCGTTGCTTAATTTATTTAACGAAGTCAACGTTGAAGTACTGGTACCATACTTAGTAGCGATGGCTGATAATGTATCACCGATCTTAACGGTATAAGTTGTGCCACTAGTAGTCGTACTTGATGAACTCGAACTTGACGAACTGCTTGATGAGCTTGAACCTTGCTTAACTAACAAAGTTTGCCCAACGTAGATTAAGTTAGCGTTGCTAATACTGTTTAATGAAGCTAGGGCAGCAGCGGTAGTACTGTAGGTGCTTGCAATGCCAGATAATGTATCGCCACTCTTAACCGTATAGTACGTTGAATTGCTGCTCGAACTAGATGAACTGGAACTAGATGAAGATGATGAACCAGTGCCAGAGATACTGGCGCCAGCTAATGCAATCGTATCTAGTTGCGTCAAGTTGTACATTGAAATCAAACTATTTAATGATGATGCATAGTTTGGATCAGTAGCGTAGCCGTCAGATTGTAACAGTGATGTCACTGTCTTGTAATTAGTTACACCTAATAAATTGCTGTAGCGTGAATTTGAATATAGGAAGTAACCGTGATCGGCAACACTTTCAGAGTTATTAGCATAGGCTCTAAACTGGGCGTAAACCGTAACGTAAGCGCCGTTGATATATTCTTTTGTAGGATAATTAATTGAGTTACCGTTATAAGTTCCTTTAATGCCAAATAGGTTGTGGGCTTTGGTAGATAAAGAAGACTTACCCCAGCCACTTTCAAGGATTGCTTGCGCAACAGTAACGGAAGGTAGAACACCATATTTAGTCCAGCCTTCAATTGCACCAGCTTCAACACCTTCGATGAATGCTTGCAAAGTAGCGTTCGAGCTAAACGTTGGCTGTGTGGCGGAAGCAGCAGCGGCCACGGCCACGACCACGACTGTTTGAGCAACGCCAGTTTCTTCATAAACTTGAAGTGCGGCCGATTTAGCTGCTTCAATTGTGCTGTCATCTTCAGTTACTAAAACAGCAGTATTAGCTGAGCTGCTGGTAGCTGAGGAAGTTGCAGTGGCACTTGATTCTGCTGAAGTACTTGTAGCACTTGAAGATGCAGCACTTGTTGCACTGGAAGTTGCTGAATTGGTGGCGCTAGAAGTAGCAGAACTTGTAGCGTTTGAAGAAGATGCGGTACTAGCATCGCTAGTGGCTGAAGATGCAGTAACCGCAGTAGCAGTCACATCACTTGCAGCACTGGCAACTGCTGTTGCAGCTTCACTTAATGCTTGGGCGCTCGCACTCGCGGATGCACTGGTGGCAGTATCGCTAGCACTGTCACTACTCGTACTTGTGGCACTTGCGCTCAGAACGGCAACATCGCTGTCACTGGCAGTTGAACCAGCACTGCTGGTTGTTGTTGCAGCTTGATCTGCATCATTTACTGTAGAAGTTGTATCGGCGTGGGCTGCGACGCCTGTGGCACCTAACCCAATTGAAAAGGCGGCAATTCCAGCAAAGACCCATTTGCGCCCCTGTTTGTACATTTTATAATGTAATTTATGATCCATTGGTTGATTATTTTTCATTAATCCTCTCTCCTTTGGAAATGTGATAAGTAAAATTTACATCAGTTAATTTAAAATGATAAGAAATAGTTACAATTGTTAAAAATTAACTAAGATTACTAACTACCGATACAATATCATCAATTGCCCTGTTGTGTCAACGTCTTGCATGATACAAATTAATTTATAGAAGCATTAAAAAAACCACGTAATGTGGTTAATAATTGAGTGAAATGCTTAATTTTCGGACAAGCACTTGATAACTGAAATAAAAAAGCAACGCAATGATATTTTTAGTGTAAGCAGAAATTGTTAAAATTTTTTTACTATTTTTTGCTTTTTTTGGCCTTGTTTCACCGATTTAAGCTAAAAGTTATACTAGCAACGACTTGAAATCGTATTTATGGTATTAACCAAACTATGTAATTTGATTGATGAAGCACATTAAAGAGCTGATTGCATTGCGTTTTTGATCGGGATATACTGACCTCTAAGAAAAAATAAATGATCGGATGTGACCGCACAATGTGTACAAGTGTAATGTATCAAAATGCAAACGGAAAATGGTTTTTAGCGCGAACAATGGACTTTGCGTTTGAGCTGGGTGGGCGGCCAGTTGTGATTTCACGCGATTTTCATTTTAATAGTGATGCCGCACAAAATGGGTTTGATACCAAGTTAGGTTTCACGGGTGCTGGCCGCGACTTAAATGGCTACATTCTCGTTGATGGGGTTAATGAAGCAGGCGTGGGCGCCGCTACACTTTATTTTGATGGTTTGGCTAAGTTTGCCACCGCTGCAGATATAAACAAGCTAAATTTGGCGCCCCATGAGGTGGTTAACTGGATATTGGGAAATGTGACTAGTGTCGCTGACTTGAAAGGTAAAATCAATCATCTTAACATTATGGCGGTTGCCAACGAACTATTTCAGATGATTGTTCCATTGCACTGGATTGTTAGCGATAAAACTGGCGCGTGTGTCGTGCTAGAACAGGATGAAACCGGCATGCATGTGTTTGATGATCCGGTTAAGGTGATGACTAATAGCCCTGATTTTAACTGGCATTTACAAAATCTCAACAATTATGTTCAACTAAAGCCAACTTCACATAGCGCCAAAACATACGGTGAGTTTCACTCAGATGCTTATGGTCTTGGAACTGGAGCTCTTGGTTTACCTGGTGACTACACCTCTGTGTCGCGCTTCATTCGGGCGGCATTCATGCGTGAAAATACAACTAAGGCTAAAACAACTGCTGGTTCCATTAATGCTGTGTCGCACATTTTAAGTAGCGTGGAGATTCCTAAAGGGGTTAAGTCTGATAACGAGGGTGGTTTTGGTTATACGCAGTACCGTGGTTACATGAGCTTAGACGAGGGTGCTTATTACATGCAACCATACGATGACCAGACGATTACACGGGTAGTCATGACACCGGAGCTACTGAGTGCGTCGCAACCGACGGAATATCCGCTCCAAGCAGAGCAACAATTTAATCGTGTCAATTAAATAAAAACTACTAGTAATCTGGTTGCCAATTCAGACAATCAGTTACTAGTAGTTTTTTTATTTGTTTCCTATTAGAACAATATGATTTGTTACCGTGCACTTTAACGAATTTATTTGGTGTTTTTCATAAATTTTCTTAATAAGCGAACTTCATCATCAGTCGGGGCACTCGTCATTGATTTAATATTGTGGATCCGCTCGACAGAAAGCTGACTGCCAAATGCAACATCGTTATCGGCCATGTGCTTTTGTTTTTCAAATGCGATAATTTCTTCTGCTAATTCACTTAAATCACTCATGAACTCACTCCTTAAAATTTATTAAATCGGTTGCTTACCTATGTTTATTGTAGCGTTTTTTGGTTAAAATAGATAGAAAAGTTATGTTTGTGAGATTTTGTTGTTTATCTGTGGCATAATCTTAACTAGATAGTAAGTTAGGAATAGGAGTAGGAAATATGTGGACTGGATGGAATTGGGTTGGAATTATTTTATGGATTATAGTGGTTGCGTATATTGTCTACGTCATCCATTTTATTCGCGTGAAACAACTAATGTTAATTGTCAGGACAAAGAGTGCATTTGCCTGGAAAAATACATTGCAATACACAGGACTGCTGGTGGTTGCCTTGGCTGCCTTAGTGGCAATGTCTTACTTAACCTTTTTTAGACAAGTCGATATGTCTAATCACGAGCAAATTGAAATTTCAACCAAGTATCATCCACTGGTACTGACCCCGATTAAAGAAGATTTTTACTACGTTCAAGCTAATCGTCGGTCGCAAGGAGACAAACCGGTGATTTCATATTCATATTGGTTGAAGAATAGTAAGTACACGATTAGTGGCCATAATGGGACGATCGTCGACGGCGACAGGCCGATGAATGTGGTGGCATCAGTTTATCCGTGGAACAGAACTAAATTGAAACAAGAAGATACCAAAAACGGCAAAGCATTCGTGGCGGTGATGAGTATCCGCTATAAAAAGACCTTTCTGAATGGATTGGGAATGCGCAGTGGGCATTTGGCTAACCGTTATACAATGATTAGGGTGCCATCTGAAGGTTTTGTTTACCATAAATAATTTACATTTAATCGCAGCATTTGAGTAACCGAGAGTTAGTTGGTTGCTTAAATGCTTTTTTATTTGGTTCAATGTAAAGAAAAGTGACATAGTGAAACTGCCGATGTATCAGGGATTCAATGACTAAATTTCTTTTAAAAATGCAAACAAGTGTATTTTAGCTTGACTAATAGTTAATTCGGTGTTATATTTTCTTACATCAAAGATAAATCGTGAGGAGGAGAATACATGAACGCGGCCAATACATCATTTTTAGTTCTTGCCAGTATTTTGGTGTTATTTATGACGCCTGGTTTAGCGTTTTTCTATGGTGGCCTTGTGTCAAAACGAAATGTTGTTAATACAATGCTATCAGTATTCTTCATCTGTGGGCTAGCGATTATCCTGTGGATTTCATTTGGCTACACACTATCATTTTCTGGTGATCATGCTGGGGTGATCGGTAACTTAAACCATTTTTTCCATCGTGGTATTGATTTGACGACGGTAACTGCTACTAAAATACCGGTTGGCTTGTATTCTATTTTCCAGATGATGTTCGCAATCATCACACCGGCATTATTTGTTGGTGCGGTTTTGGGACGAATGAGGTTCAAATTTCTGTTGTGGTTTATCGTTTGTTGGTCAATTTTGGTTTATTATCCAATGGTTCACATGGTGTGGAGCCCTCACGGTATTTTGGTGGCTATCGGAACGATTGATTTTGCCGGTGGCACAGTAGTTCACATTAACGCAGGGGTCACCGCATTGATATTATCAATGTTTCTGGGGCATCGTATTAACTATCAGCAGGCCACTAAACATTATAATTTACCGTGGGTGCTGCTTGGAACAGCTATTTTGTGGATTGGTTGGTATGGGTTTAACGCAGGCAGCGCATTGGCAATCAACAACATTGCAGTTCAGGCAACGATGACTACCACAGTGGCAACTGCCAGTGCCATGATTGCCTGGTTGCTAATCGATATCTATCGCACTGGTAAACCGACTTTAGTGGGAGTTTGTACGGGAACACTATGCGGCTTGGTTGGGATTACGCCAGCGGCCGGTTATGTGACAATTGTTGGCGCGTTTATCATTGGTATTGTAGCCACATTGACAAGCTACGTGTTTGTGAATGTGGTGAAACCTAAACTAGGTATTGATGATGCACTAGATGCATTTGGTTGTCATGGGGTTAGCGGGATTGTGGGCAGTTTGGCAACCGGATTTTTTGCCAGCAGAACTGTCAATCCGAGCATTGATGCTAGTGGGCTTTTTTATGGAGGTGGTTGGCATTTATTTTCCATTCAACTGGTTGCGACAGTCGCAACGATTTCATTTGTTGGCGTCATGGTGGCAGTGATTGTGGTTGTTTTGAAGGCAATCATGCCAATGCGTGTTTCTGCAGCTGAAGAAAGAGAAGGATTAGATCTTGGTGAGCATGGCGAACAGGCAGATTACATGGTCGCCAGAGACAATGAAATTGGCCATTATCAAAAAGAATTTACAGGTCAATTGGCGAAATTGAATAAACAGGCTGGAATGCATAATAATTAATATAGTTATTCAATAGCGGTGTGGGCACGGTTATTGTTCAACACGAAATCTGAATGATTGCGTGAGACTAACAATCTTAATTTAACAGCAAAAAAGCGACGAATAATGTTTTCGTC
>NZ_AWTT01000043.1 GCF_000876205.1 Paucilactobacillus wasatchensis
AATCCATGTTTCACATCTGCTGGATCATCCAACAATGAAATTTCCTTTTCAACATTTAAGGTTGCCAGTTTCTTTTTGTTGCGTCCAACCGCAACCACACTTTTAGCCCCCAAATAATGACTAATTTCAACTGCCAGACTCCCCGAATTACCGGTTGCACCCAAAATCAATACATTTTTACCATTAATGTCTGTGCCTAATCGATCTTTAAAGGCCATCCATGATGACATTGCTGGATTCATCGAAGCTGCGACTTTATTCACATCAATATCTGCAGGTAACGGAATAATTCGGCGTTGGTCTACTACCGTTTGTTGCGCCAACGAACCATAGACTGGGTTCGAAGTGACAAAATATGCTAATGACCCATCTGCTAATTTGCCAACACCGTCAAGTCCAGGAATTAATGGCAATTTTCCGTCACTTGTATAGTGAGTACCATCAGCTTGCGACAGCACTCGATGATTGACACTTGCCGCCAAAACTTGAATTAATTTTTCTTTACCTGTTGGTTGTGGCGCTTGGAACGACTGGAATTGTGGTCCTTTTTTAAAATCATTTACTACTGCTGCTTTCATCATTTAATCCACCTAATTTAATATTTCTCTTGAAAATTAATTACCGGTAATACATAATCAGTATACACAGATTTTTTTCTATTGCAATAGATTACCGGTAATTAATTTTAGGAGGTTCATTCATGGCAGACCAAACTACGCAACTATTAACCGCCATCCGAGCGGTTCAAGAGCAACATGAAGAATTTAAAGCGGGTTTCTGGCAATTTGCTATCACCAACTTAACTAGTGAGATCCCCGCAGAGATAATCACAAAATTCAAGACGTTAAAAATGACCCACTCTGAAATGGAAATCTTGAGTGAATTAACCAATTTTGACCATAACTTAATCCCCTACAAGGTATTACAGGAACGTGTATTATTTTCACAGGGAATGTTTTCGCGCTACATCAACCGATTAGATAAAGCAGAACTGATTACCAAAATAAAACAAGCTAATAATAAAAAAGAAGTCCTCTTATCAATCACCGAAACTGGTAAATACGTGGCCAAGCTTCATGCGGACATGCATCGCCTGGAACGAGAACATAATGAAAATGCACTGACTAGTTTTTCACCAGCTGAAATTCAAACCACTATTAAAGTCTTGCACAGTTTAACTAACAATCCGATGCATTAACTTTACATCAGTGCTTATTACTAAACCTTTTTTGTCCGAGGTGGTAAATTTAAATTAGCCACCGAATTAGAATTGAAGGTGAAATTTTTGAAACAGGAATCTTTATTTGCAAACGAAAATAAACAAAATAGCCCTCTCGCTAATCGAGTGCGGCCACAGACTTTAGAAGAGTTTACTGGTCAACAACATTTATTAGCCAAGGGACAAGTGCTGCGTGAAATTATCGACCAGGATCAATTACCATCGATTATTTTTTGGGGCCCACCTGGCGTTGGTAAAACCACCTTAGCACGCATTATTGCCAATAAAACTAAGGCCCATTTTATTACATTTAGCGCAGTGACTAGCGGCATTAAAGATATTCGTAAAATCATGGAAGAGGCAGAGGATAATCGTGAAATCGGCGAAAAGACAATTGTGTTTGTTGATGAAATTCACCGCTTTAATAAGGCCCAGCAAGATGCTTTCTTACCCTTTGTTGAACGGGGCAGTATCATTTTAATTGGGGCCACCACAGAAAATCCATCTTTCGAAATCAATTCTGCTTTATTATCTCGTTGTAAAGTGTTTGTGCTTAAACAGCTGGAAGTTGACGATATTATTGAACTGTTACGTAAGGCACTCCACCACCCAGACGGTTTTCCAAGCCTCACCATTAATATTGATGATGAATCAATTCGTTTAATCGCTGAGTTTGCCAATGGTGACGCTAGAATTGCATTAAATACTTTGGAAATGGTTGTTTTAAATGCCAGTCACAATCAGAACACCGTGACGATTGACAAGGATAATCTCAATCAACTGATAAACACCAAATCGCTTCGTTATGATAAAAATGGTGAAGAACATTACAACATTATTTCAGCTTTGCATAAATCGATGCGCAACAGTGATGTTGATGCTGCAATCTACTGGATGTCGCGCATGCTAGACGGCGGTGAGGATCCGCTCTACATTGCCCGCCGATTAGTGCGGTTTGCCAGTGAAGACATTGGTGTAGCTGATACAAAAGCACTAGAAGTAGCCATCAACGTTTTTCAGGCATGCCAATTTCTTGGTATGCCTGAATGTGACGTCCATTTAACTGAAGCTGTCATTTACCTTTCGCTCGCGCCAAAATCAAATTCGGTTTACAAAGCACGTTTAAATGCCAAAAAAGATGTCAAAAAAACTGGCAACGATCCGGTCCCTCTCCAAATTAGAAATGCCCCTACTAAGTTAATGGATGAGCTGGGCTATGGTAAGGACTATCAGTATGCTCATTCAACTGAAGATAAATTAACTTCGATGAAGACAATGCCACCAGATATTGAAGACCATCAATATTATTTTCCCAGCGAACAAGGCAACGAACAACGATTTAAACAACGGCTTGAATATATCAAGAATTGGCACGCCCATCATGATGAATAATCTGCTATAATCAAAACGAAAACATTAATGAATTGAGGTAATCAGATGGCTTACAAGGTAGATTTCAAGAACGTCGCCACAGTGGGACTTGAAAGTTCACCAGTTGCAACAGCATTAGCCGGACTACGAGCTAATGAAGCACGCTATTACTGGAATAAATATAAACACGAATATATTACTGTACCTGCTTTTGAAGACCCAGAAACACTAAAATGGATCGAAACAATCTTACTTGAGAAAGATATGCGATTCCCATACAAACCACTAGAAGTAACATCATTTGAGATTGACGGTCTCAAAATGGCCTACGTCTTTTATGAAAATGGTCTAGCTGTTAACGTAATGTACAGCATTAGTAAAGACGGTAAACGAGCTGTGGGCTTTAAACTATCCGATGGGATGGATATCCCCAAAGAATTTGAGGGTAAATTCAAATTTGCCCGACAAAAATCTAAGTTAGCTGGCACGATCCGCGGTTCATTTTTTGTGATTAAAGGTGAATATTAATAAAAGAGATCAAAAATGGGTCGCAAAATACTCCAGGACTCGTTCAAATAATAAAAAAGCATCCATTAAAACCAAAGCAAAGAACATGCGCTGCCAGCCAACTAAATACCATTTCAACGCTGATCCCAGCCAATCATACGTACCTAACAGTATCAGCAAAACTATGTCGGCTTTGGCAAGATTATCTAACCAAGCATGACCTTTGACGTACTGATACGATTGTTCGCAATCTCTAGTCAGATGTGCTAACAATTTAGCCATTATCTATTACCACCTTGGTACCCACTGGAATGGTGTCATACATCCACTTTGAATCTGGTAATGATAAGCGAACGCATCCATGTGATGCAGCACTTTTGCCAAGCTTCTCCGCTTGCGATTGGACAATCTGATTTGCTGAATTCGTTGGGACTGAATGGAACAAATAAATACCATGGTCTTTCCACGAAACCCAGTTTCGGGCACCTTCACCACTCTTGGGATTATAAAAAAACGTGCCGCGCTCCGCCTGAATGTGATACGTTCCAGTTGGTGTCGCGTTATCCCCACCGCTTCCCGTTGAAGCATACATCGTATACAGGCATTGCTGACCGTCCATAATATAAACTCGTTGTTTTTTTAAGGATACATGTACCCATGCATTGGGATGTTGGTTCCAATCTGGGTACGCTTTTTGCTCCGACGATTTGCGCCAATCAATTTGTACTGGTGCTGGCTTAGCTTTTTTTTCCTTAACTTGAACAGTTTGCTTGGATTGCTGGTCAACTTTATTTTTACTTTGAGCCCGAGAATTAACCGTCCCTAAGATAACCGTATAAACAATTGTCATCACAAAAGAAGCGCAGACAACCCACAGCATATGTTTCAAACTCTTATTCAAAAATCCCCCACCTAACTCACTACTAAAATCCTATCATTACCATTATATAAACTAAGTATTCCTTTGGCAACACAAGTTTCAATAAAACTTTGCTTAAATTTTATTTTCGCTTGTGCACACATTGTAACTTTACTGACAAAATAAAAACCACTGCACCGTCAATTGGACTTCAATCCAATCTAAGCACAGTGGCAAAGCAATTATTTTGAGTAGTTACTTGTACTGTTCAGTATCCTCTTCTAACCTTGTTTCTACAATGTTAATCGATTCATTAATCTCTGTTATCTGATCTGTTATTTCCTCCAAAGTTAAGCCGCTGGAGCTATAACCCTTGTACGTTGCCGTCATATAATCAACATCCTCTAACTGGCGTAACTGTTCGCGCAAATTACCTAATTGTTCGATCGTCCGTTCATATTCGAGCTCATTCATTTATTTGTCCCTCAATTCTTTCAGCGGTTAGGCGAGTGCTTCAGGAGCTGCTAGCTGTGGCCCCTTTCCTTCACGAGCTAATACCCATGCCTCGTAGTTCCACTCTTCAGTTGCCCGTCTAGCGCGCATGTAATCCCAGCGGGACTCACGTTCAACTTCCAATATTTGCCCTCCCGGACCAATCGTCACCCAGTTATACGAACCATTATTATGCGCAAATTTTACCCACAAAACTTCGAACTCATTTCGATCACCATGCTGATCTACAAAAAATCGTTGCAACGTATCAATCCGCATAAATTGTAACCTGCGGGCATATTTAGCATCTAAATTGTGCCAAACGGCAGTCGCAGTTTGTACTAATTCATCATCACCTGGTAATTCTAAATTAATATCACCCACAAAGTTGTTATAACTAATTAGTCGATCATCTTCACCATATACTAATGTCATGTGAGCGTTGTTGGGAATTACATCTTTACCATGCTGATACCGCTCCACTTGTACTTGCTCGCCATTCCGTTCTCGTTGCGCAGAAGAAACTAGTTCAAAATTGTCAGGAATTATTAAGTCACGATCAAGTTTACCTTTTACCAGTACATACTTAGCCATCCAACTCACTCTCCTTTTCTGACTGTAGTATACTCAATTTATTTGCTTAAGCAAATAATATGCTTTTTATTGCAATAGTTCATCTAACCCAGCTTCCATATTTGCCATTAGTTGCTTAAAAATCAACAGCTGATCTTGACTCAATGAGCTTACTATTGACTCGTTGATTTGTGGTAACCGTTCTTTTAATTCCACATACCGTTG
This sequence comes from Paucilactobacillus wasatchensis, assembly GCF_000876205.1. Classification (GTDB taxonomy): domain Bacteria; phylum Bacillota; class Bacilli; order Lactobacillales; family Lactobacillaceae; genus Paucilactobacillus; species Paucilactobacillus wasatchensis. The sequence continues at coordinate 5,247 of NZ_AWTT01000043.1, forward strand.
ATATCCTAATTGCGTCAATTTAATAATTTTACTGCGGCCATCAATCGTCGATTTTTCCTTGTTAATGTAATCTAATTTAATGAGTCGGTTTAGCCTCCGGGTCACATTGCTAGGATTTAAATAAATTAATTTAAATAACTGATCCTGCGAAAGTTCGCCATTATCCCCAACTTTTAGAATAAAAAAATACGTACTAGATGTCAGTCCTAAATCCTTTAACTGGCTATTCAAATACAATCTCGTTTTATGCGAAACCGTATTAACTGTTCGAATATAAAAATCTAGATCATTTGCTGAGTTCATTTTCTAAGTCCCTTTCTAATTGCATGAATAATAATCAGTAATGCTACTAGCAGCAGTAACAGTCCCACAGCATAGGTCCATCTTTGAGCCGTCATAATAGCAGTGATTGGTACGCCGATCGCAGTACTAACCGTTTGATGGCCGACTAGCGAGAGAACCCGATAAAAGATGAGTGTTGAAATAGTGGTGCCTAATACCAGTCCGAATTCACGCACCAATGAATTAGTTGAACCGGCCATTGCACGTAGCTTGTCTGGAACAGATTGCATTACTAATACGTTGTTAGGCGTCCCGAAAGTAACCGTTCCAATAGAGATTAAGGCTGAAATTGCAATGAAATAGTAGGGTTCAAATCGCCGTGTTAAAAATAATAAGCCCAATTGAGCAACAATCAAAATCACCATTCCCACTGTCATTTCCACCTTTTGATTGTAACGATCCGAAACATAACCCGCAATTGGCGAAGCAAAAATAGAAATAAGTGGGGCAATCATTAACAATAATCCGGTGAACTGTGTTGAATAATTTAGCACTAATTGTAAATATAATGGTGCTAAGATAGTGAAAAAATAGGAAACAATAAAGCTGATAAATGCAATGATAATACTTTTGCTAAAGACAGCATTCTGGAAGATTGTTAAATTCAATAGCGGCCGCAAGGCTTTGCGTTCGACGGTTATAAACCACCAGCCGCAGCCAAAGAATATGATCAGCAATGCAGTCATGCGAACAAAACTAGCATTAATTTGCATGGTTAAAATATACAAACTGACTGCTGCCAAGCCCAGTGTTATGGCCCCATACCAATCAATTTTTTGCTTTTTTGATTTCATCTGTTTTGGATAAGTAATTGAGCCCACAATCAAACACACTAGTCCCAGCGGTAAGTTAATCCAAAAAATATATCCCCAGGGTAAATTGGCAAGAATAATGCCACCCATTCCTGGACCAGCTAATGCTCCCAGTGAAATAAAAATGCCTTCAATTCCGAATGCTCGACCCAGTTGGTTGGCCGGAAAAATGTCAGTTACAATCGCATAACTGTTGGCCATCGTCATACTAGCACCAATTCCTTGAACTAAACGGCCAATCAAAACAAATCCCAAATAATGCCCAGCGCCGGCCAAAAAAGAGCCAATTAGAAAAACTAACGTGCCAATTTCAAAGATGCGGATGCGACCGAACTGATCACCAAATTACCCGAAAAGCAGTAAGGTAGCACAAATTGTGATCAGATATACAGAAATGATCAGATTAGCCTCACCGGTTGGCACACTTAAATCCTTTGCAATATCAGGAATAGCAATCGTAACGATGCTACCATCAACAATTACCATAAAGAAGAACAATCCTAAGATCGATAAGACGGACCAACGTCTAATTTGGGATAACATTTTATCACCTCGGGTGTATCATATGCTTTTTTAATTGCTTAGGCAAACAAAATGTTCTAACAACGTTGCATCACTGTTGTTAGAACATTTGCAAATAATTTGCTGAATTAAATCGGCAACATTTTTGCTTACTTATCATCGATCCCTGTCATTCTCACAGGATCAACCCATTCATCAAACTGTGCAGCACTAACTTTACCAGATTTAATCGCCGCTTCTCTCAGTGTACTACCATTTTTTTGTGCTGTTTGGGCAATTTTCGCACTGTCATGATACCCAATGTGTGGCGATAAAGCAGTCACCGTCATCAATGATCGCTCAACTAGTTCACTCATTCTTGCGGTATTCACCGTAAGCCCAGCCACCAATAAATCCGCAAAACTAGTCATCGTTCCCGTTAATAATTCTGCGGATTCCAAAAATGTACTAATCAAAACTGGTTTATACACGTTCATTTCAAAATTACCTTGACTAGCCGCCATCGAAATTGTCACATCATTTCCCAGTACCCGAACTGCTGCCATTGTCACTGCCTCAGCTTGCGTTGGATTAACCTTACCAGGCATAATTGAAGATCCTGGTTCATTGGCTGGAATATTAAGTTCTCCATACCCAGCTCGCGGACCGCTAGCTAAGAAACGAATATCGTTTGCAATTTTCAACAAATCACTAGCCAGCGTTTTCATGACACCGTGCACAACGTTGATGCCAGAATGGCCTGCCAGCCCATAGAATTTATTTGATTTAGCGGTAAACTCGAATCCATAAACCGTGCTCATTTTAGTCGCAACTAAATCAGCAAATCGAGGTGCTGCATTTAAACCTGTTCCAACCGCGGTACCACCGATAGCTAACTCGTTTAAAGTTTGGGCCAGTTGGTGTAAATAACTCAGATCATGTGTTAGCATACTTCGCCAGCCACTAATCTCTTGCCCAAATGTCAGTGGAGTTGCATCTTGTAAATGTGTTCGACCAATTTTGACCACTCGCCAATATTTTTTTTGCTTCTGATTCAATTTATCAATCAAATGTTGAATAGCTTGCTCTAATTCAGCCACGGCGACGGCTGCTGTGATGTTCATTGCTGTTGGAAAAACATCATTTGAACTTTGACCATGATTAACATCATCATTTGGTAGAATTGGCAACTCAGAATTAAAATTGGCAGCCACATGTGCCACCACCTCATTAACATTCATATTTGTCTGAGTACCTGAGCCGGTTTGGTAAACTACCAACGGAAAACTCTTTCTTAATTTTTCATCATCGAGTTTCAATAAATAATCAACTGCTGCTCCAATTAATTTTGTCTTATTGACAGGCATTGCATTGAGTTCCTGATTAGCAGCCGCAGCAGCCTTTTTAATTTGCAATAATACTCTGATCAGTTGCAGTGGCATTTTTGTGCCGGTAGTAAAATTTTGCAAACTTCGCTGTGTTTGCGGTCCCCATAACGCATCAGCTGGGATTTTAACTTCTCCAATAGTATCTTCTTCAACTCGATATTCCGACATACCTGTCACCATTCTTTCGTGATAAAATCCAAAATTCATATTATTTTACACCATCTTAGCACAGTTTATCGCTGGTCGGCATTGTACACTTTTCAAACAATAATGGCAGATAACTAAAAACAGACTGACAAAGATATCAGTCTGCTCATTTTAATTTTTACCAGTTGTATATAATTCTTGATTGACATGTTGCATTAATTTCTCGTTAAATTTTTTTGCCACTTGTTCGTTTGGGCTAACTACAAAGATTGTATCATGACCTGCCAGTGTTCCTGCCACTTCTTTGAGCCCCAAATCATCAATAATTGCAGCTAACATATTGCCATCGCTAGGTAAAGTTCGAATAATATTCATAAACTCAACCCGCGTAATATTAGTCACAACATCGAAAATAGTACTAAATAAACGTGCTTCTTCACTCTTGTTGCCAGCCTTAAAAATCGTATAGCGCAAATTACCATTACCATCAGCCGCCTTCACAATTTGCATTTCACGAATATCACGTGAAATGGTTGCCTGGGTAGCACTCATGCCGCTGTTTTGTAATTGCTGCATTAATTCTTCTTGTGTCCCAATTGCATACTGACTAATAAGTTGTTCAATTTTTGATTGACGAACTGCTTTTTTCATAATTTCATAGACCCTTCGTCCTAAATTTCTAGCCTAAGTATACCAAAAGTTGAATTATTTTAATAGTTTTTGGTTATTTTCGTATAATGATTCAATTTTGACTGAATCTGAGGTTAATTAATCACATTCTTTGATTTAGTATCATTTGTAGTAGGACCGTGAGAAATAGGGCAGGTTCTCTCCGATGTCCATATTACTAATTGCTAAAGCAATAAGTAATTATGGCCTGTGCTTAGTCCAACTTAACCAATGATGCATAGCCCTGCATCATTGGTTAAGCACAATATTTTTATTGCCGAAACGTGAGAAATAGGGCAGGCTCCTGCGCTTAGTCCAACTTAACCAATGATGCATAGCCCCGCATCATTGGTTAAGTTCAATATTTTTATTGCCGAAACGTGAGAAATAGGGCAGGCTCCTGCGCTTAGTCCAACTTAACCAATGATGCATAGCCCCGCATCATTGGTTAAGTTCAACTATGCTCAGAACCTTAGCGCCCTATTTCTCACTCTATCTTTTTACATTTCATCCGGTGCCTTTACACCCAATAAAGCTAACGAAGACTTTAATACATCACTAACTGCTTGAACCAATGCCAATCGTGCCATTTTTTCATCATCTTCCACTAAAATCTTGGAATGTGCGTAATATTGATTAAAGTCCTTTGACAACTGAATTGCGTATTTAGCCACGACTGATGGCTCATATTCACGCGCAGCACGTTGGATAACATCCTTAAATTGACCCAATGCTTTGATCACTTTCCAAACACCTGGATCACTAATTGACTTGTCAACTGCAGTCAAATCTGGTTGCCCCGCTTTACGCAAAATACTTTCAGCACGTGCATGCGCATACTGCACATATGGCCCAGTTTCGCCTTCAAAGCGGACCACTTCAGCTAAATCAAAATCAAAGTTGTTCCGTCGCTCGTTTTTCAAATCATGAAATACAACGGCACCGACCCCAACAGCCTTGGCAACTTCATCAGCATGGGCTAACTCAGGATTTTTCTCGTCAATTTGCTTACGGGCCAACTTAATCGCATCATCCAACACATTTTCTAATAAAATAACACGTCCTTCACGAGTGGATAACTTGCGACCCCCTTGAGTAATCAAGCCAAATTGGATGTGATGAATATCATCAGACCAGTCAAACCCAAGTTCTTTTAGGACCGCCTTAAGCTGCTTGAAATGATTTTGTTGCTCATTTCCAACCACGTATAGCGATTGCACGAAGTCATATGTCCGCTTACGGTAAATTGCAGCGGCTAAGTCACGAGTAATATAAAGCGTTGCTCCATCTGTTTTTTTGATCAAAGCTGGGTTTAAATCGTACTTGTCCAAATCAACGATCTCCGCACCCTTACTCTCTTGCAATAAATGTTTATCCTCGAGCATTTTCACAACTTCAGTCATTTTATCGTTATAGAAGGCTTCTCCATTAAATGAATCAAATTGAATATCTAATAAATCATAGATTTTCATAAATAGTTTCAATGACTCTGACCGGAACCATTTCCATAATTCAGTTGCTTCTTCATCACCATCTTCAAGCTTTTTAAACCACGCCCGAGCATCATCATCGAGGGCTGGATTTTCTTTATCTTCCTGGTGGAAACGAACATAATATTTTTGGAGCGTATTAATAGGATCCGCCTTAACTTCAGCTTCACTGCCCCACATTTTATATGCGGCCATTAACTTGCCAAACTGCGTGCCCCAGTCGCCGAGGTGATTAATTTTAACAGGTTGGTAGTTAACCTTAGTTAAAATATTAGCCAACGCATTACCAATTACAGTCGACCGTAAATGGCCCATTGACATTGGTTTGGCAATATTAGGTGAAGACATATCGATAGGTACTTTGCCACCATTGCCCAGATCTGAGGAACCATAGCTGTTTGGATCATTCAAAATTTCATTTAATATTGTGGCACCCACTTGTGTTTTGTCCAAGAAAAAATTGATGTAAGGCCCGGCAACCACCACTTGTTCAAAATTACTTTGGTCAATTTGTGCCAATAACCCTTGGGCAATCAATTGTGGTGCTTGATGCAATTCTTTAGCCAAAAAGAATGTCGGAAATGCAAAATCACCGTTACCATCACTTTTGGGTCGTTCAATTTTTGCTTCAATTTCCGCTGCCGTCATTGTATCTGGTAACACCGCTGCCAGTGCACTTACTACTTGTTGCTTTGAATTCATAATTTCCTCCTTGTTTGGCCGCAAATAAAAAAGTCCCCTACAAGTCCAATTTGAACTTATAAGAGACGAGATTTCCCGCGGTACCACTCTAATTGATGTTGATCCACTCAAATTTATTCTACTGTGCTCTAAAAGACACGCTTCATCAGCACCCGTGACTTACCTTGCACTATCGTAAGCTCGCTTACACGGATTCACTAACTACTACTTCTTTATTATAGAGATGCATTTCACCAGTACAGTATACCAAATTACTAATCAAAAATAAATTACTTTAATTTCAAAACCATATCAACATGTTTAATATTATCTTCTAAGTAAGGCTCTGACACAATTTTGGCACCAAAACTACCATAAAACTCACGTAAATAATACTGGGCTTGAATATTCAAAACTGCTGCAGCCGGAAACAACTGCTTAGCTTGCTCAATTGATTTAGTAACCAATTCAGTGGCCAAACCATTGTGACGATACTTTTCATTAACCAGTACCCGCCCAATTCGAACATCTTGATCAGCTGGAATTAGTCGCGAATAAGCTATTACCTCACCAAGTTCATCAAGCGCAAACAGGTGAAACGACGTCAAATCATTGGCATCCACTTCCTGATAAGCACATTCTTGTTCCACTACAAATACAGCGGTACGTTCCTTGTAAATTTCGTACAATTCAGTCGTTGATAACTGATCAAATTTTTTGCACAATAAATCCATTAGTTAAAATCCCCTAGTCATAAAATAAACTTGTAATGAGATTATCAGTTACAAAATATCATTACAAGCTCTCTAACAGCGATGAAAGCAATTCACCGTTACATTAAAGTTGTTGCTATCTTACTCTAAAATGATTTTGTTTTCAAAAAAAATAATAGCACTATTTTTAATGTGGTTGTTCATTTTTACCGTAATAAATTGGCTGTTTAACTTCAATTGGATGTTGCTGTAACCAGTCATTAATTTGTTTAGCCAAGTTGTCACTCATCGGTGCGGCAGCAGCAATTTGTTTTTTTGTAATGTGATTAACGTGTACCCCTGCCATCACAGTAGCACTGCCTGTTAAATGGTGTTGAATTTGCCGTGCAATTCGTTCAGAAATAAAATTATCCTTATGCAACCGACCATCATGACTCGGATATTGAATTGTTTGAAAATCGGTTCCGTCCGTAATAGCAGTAATCGTCCCAACGTGCGGATTGTCGCCGCCAGTGACCGTGATAGTTAAGTCCGGTCCGACTGTTCTAACCTCAGCCGTCATCGTATAATTTTCTTTAGTTACATTAAATCTAACCACGACGTTCATCCCCAATTCCACTCCATCGTTGCTCTACCCGGTTAGCCAGATGGAGAGCGTCTAGTAATTTCATCGTTTGGTGGTTCACCAGCTCTTCAACTGTCTTAGGACGATGGTAAAAAGCAGGAATTGGTGGAATAATTTGAACCCCCATTTTCGCCAACTTAGTCATATTTTTCAAGTGAATCAGACTAAATGGTGTCTCCCGTGGCACTATAATCAGTTGGCGTTGCTCCTTTAAGATTACATCCGCAGCCCGTGCCACCAAATTATCAGCCAGTCCAGTCGCAATTGAGGCAATTGACTTCATACTTGCGGGAACAATTACCATTGCATCAGTTAAAAATGAACCACTGGCAATTGCCGCACCTAAATCTTGATTGCGGTAAACGTGATCAGCTAGACCTTCCATTTGGTCTAGTGAGTAGTATGTTTCTAATTCTAGGTTTTGTTTTCCCCATTTACTCATTACCAGATGAGTCTCAACATCGTCAATTTTTTGTAGCGCTTTTAATAATTCAATTGCATAAATTGTGCCTGAAGCACCAGTAACCGCAACAATAATTCGTTTCATTTCATATCCCTCTTCATTTATTTTTAGCCACAAAAACGCCCACCAAAATCAACTTGGCAGGCGCTTTTCATTATCACAAACTGTGATGTGTGCGGCACGCAGCTAATTACCGCTTTTAACTATCAATTTAAACTAAGGCTAGATTACCTGATTTTACAGTTAATGGCAACTATTAATAAATTGAACACAGCTTGAACAAGACACTAGCATTAATCACAGCTTATGACAGGTGTATGTTTCACTAAATTAGTAAATGATTGTATAATACAATCATCGATTAAAACAATGCTTGTATTTTTATTTTCTATTTAGACTATTCAACTGAAAATTAGGTGGTAAAATTAAACATAAAATAGTTAGGGTAAATGGTGATGTAGATGGTAAACGAACAGGTTCAAGCTGTAACAATTGCAGGTCATGATTCGGATGGTAGTGCAGGAATGCCAGCGGACCTCCACGCCTTTTTTATTTCCAACGTGTATGGCATGGGTTTGTTGACCTCTGCTGTTTCTGGCAATTCCTACGGCATCGATGCCGCCCATATTATGCCAATGGATTATATCAAACAACAATTTAAAACATTAGCAGCTGATTTCAATATTAAAGCGGCTAAAACTGGCATGTTAGCAAATACAGAAGTTATCGATACAGTTGCTGAGTGTTATCAACAAGTTGATTTTGGTCCCCTGGTTGTCGATCCGGTGATCATTACTAAACACGGTGATATGCTGTTAGAGCAAGCAGCTTACGAAAGTTTTAAGCAAAAAATTGTGCCGCTAGCCACTGTTATAACCCCAAATTTCTTTGAAGCGCAGAAATTGACTGATTCTAAACTAGCAACTCCTGCTGAAATTGAAACTGGTGCTCATAAACTGCAAGATATGGGTGCCAAAAATGTTGTCATTAAAGGCGAACACCACACAGGCAGTCAGGATACTGTTGACGATTTCGTGTTGCTTGCTAATGGTGATAGCCTCTGGCTCAAGGAACCGTACATCAACACTGACCGGGTTAATGGCACCGGCGATACATTTTCAGCAGTAATTGCAGCCGAATTAGCCAAGAAAAATAGTGTTGAAGATGCGATTAAAACAGCCAAAAAAGTAGTTCACACTGCGATTGCTAATTCAATCGAAGTGGGACATAAATTTGGACCAATTAACCACTGGGCAGCACAGAATATTTAATTATTTGTAGCTAACAATATGTTGATATAGCAAAAAGGATCTCAACCGAGATCCTTTTTTTATATTAATTTATTTTTCCACTTCTTGTAATTTTTGGTTATTATCTAGTTGAGATTTACCGTGCCAATGTAATTTTTGAAGTACAATCATACTTGGCATTAAAAGTGCTAACCCAACTAATGCAAAAAGCAGTAGGACCCCACCAGCTTGCCAAACCGTGCCAGCCCCAAGACCGGACGTCAATGCCTCTCTAAAGCCCATAATTGAATATGACATCGGCAGCCATGGATGAATTGCGTTAAAAAACGAATTAGTGATTTCCATTGGGAACGTTCCGCCGGAGCCGCCCAATTGAAGCATCAATAACACCATCGCTACGAATCGACCCGGATTATCAAACGCCATTGATAGAAACATCACAACATACATTGACGCCAGTGAGAACATGATGGCGACAAAGAACATTTGCGCTGGATGATCGGCATTTAGACCAGCTACTAACATTAACCCTGTTTCGATCACAGCCATCCCAATCGCAATCACCGCGCCAACAGCAACTTTGCTTGCAAACCATTCCTTAGGAGTCCGACCTAGCATTGACACTTTACGAATTGGATAGGCAAAGTTAAACACTAAACAACCCACATATAGCGCCACCGACAAAACGTATGGTGCCAATGCGTGACCATAATTTGGAACATAACTATACGATTGATGCTTGAGGTTAGACGGCGCTGCAAACATCGCAGCTGTTTTATTAGTAGGCTTAATACTATTAACTTTGTTTGCTCCGCTAGTTAGCGCACTTTGTAATTGACCTGAACAATCAGCCAACTTATTCGTTCCAGCAATCAATTGTCCCGAATTGTCGGTTAATTGCTGTGTTCCACTTGCTAACTGGTTGACCCCACTTGTTAGTGTTGGCACCTGTGAATTCATTTGATTCAAACCAGAACTAAGTTGGGTGCTGCCACCATTAAGTGCACCAGAATTATTAGCCAATTGCTGCGTTCCTGCTTGCGCTTGACCAACGCCACTTGTATAGGCCGAAACACCATTTAGTAAACCATTTTGGCCACTAATTCCAGTTTGTAACTGAGTTAATCCTGTTCCTACCATTTGTGAGGCTTGAATGAACCCCATGGTATTTGATGTCAAACCAACCTGTTTTAATCCCGTGTTGATGGTTAGCAGCCCTGTTTCAAGCTGATTAATTGCTTGAATTCCTTCTATCATGCCATTTGGATGCTCAGCTTGTTGTGCTTTCAAATTTTCTAAAATTGGCAGGATGGAGCCAATTTGATTATTGACATCCTCCAACTTAGTTGCTGAGTCGCTCAATGGTTGCTTCATTCCACTTAAATTACTATTTAAGCTGGCAACCGAACTACTTGCTGAAACTAAGCTCGATTGAGCATTTGCAATATTTCCTTGAATTGAATCAACTTGAGCAATAATTTTAGCAGCCGTTGTGGGATCATCAGCGGCCATTTGTTTGTACGCATCACTAGCTATTACAGCTTGAAGTCCCTTTGTATTGGCACCGGCCTGACCTAATTGAACGGCCGTACTATTTTGATTTGAAGTATCGAAAACTTTACTATAAATATTTTGAAAGTTAGTACCACTTTCAGTTGCTAGACCGGCAATTTCCTTTGTATTTGTTCCCACACCAGTCAAATCACTTTGGACTTGATTTTGTAAATTAGTACCAGTCGGTCCAGCAAGACTATTTAATACAGTCGACAAGTTAGTTAGTGTAGTGGTAAAAGCTTGTAAATCTTTTTGATTGCTTGGTGTCAAAGTACTATCAATTTGCTGTGACACCTTTATTAAATTAGTTGTAATCTGTGCGTTACCACTTTTTAATTGACCAACACCAGAGCCAGCTTGTTGAACACCGCCAACAAGTGTACCCGAATTTGCTGTTAACTGCTGTAATCCGTTGTTTACCTGATCAACACCACCAGTATAAGATTGCAATGCAGTTGCCAACGTTCCGCCGCCATTCGCTAATTGACTAATTCCATTCGCTAATGGCACCACCTTAACTTTCAACGTTTGGACCCCGTCATTAACTTGGTTAACACCCACGGCATACATATTTAAACCATCAGTTAACGTAACAGTGCCATCGTGTAACTGAGTTTCTGCCTTTGCAGCAGACTTCATCCCCGACCCAACTGTTTTCAACTGGGCAAATACAGCTCTGGCATATGCCTTTGTTACTTGAGCACGAATTTGTGAATTCAATTGTTTAGAACCCATCTCACTAATAACTTCACCAATGTAATTGAGTGAATCGTTAGTCTTGTACGTCAGGTGCATTTTCTTTGGCGTTGTACTCATCACCGTCGTTGCATTTCTAGAAAAGTTTTTCGGGATTGTAATAACTGTATAATACTGACGATTTTTTAAGCCCGACCGAGCCTGTTGCTTGGAAACGAACTTCCACCCCAATTGATGATTTTTCTTCAGCTCTTGTACTGTTTGCTTGCCGACATTGAGTGTTTTACCTTCATATCGCACAGCCTGGTCTTCGTTAACGACGGCCACTGGTAGCTCACCTGTATTCCCATACGGATCCCAGACAGATTTCAAGAAAAAAATACTGTATAAAAACGGTATAATCACAATTACAATTGCCGACAACATAATTAATTTATTATGGAAAATAAACTTAAATTCATTTTTGATCATTTTCAATTTTAACCCACTCCCAAATCAGTAGTCGATGATCATCGACTATTTTTATCTATCATATTCCAATAAACTAATATACACTATTACCAATAAAATAGCTACCGTTAAAGTCAATCATAACAGGGGATTAACTATAGTTGCCTATGCTAACAATGTTATCATTACAACAGTTGCAAAAGTCTATTAAACAATGAAAAAAATTATCGTTACGGTAAAGGTTAAAAAATTGGCTACCCAATTACTGAGAAACTGGTACAATAAAATTATAGTTTTCTAATTTTTAACCACTATTAGTACAGGCGATACCGCCCCTTATGCTGATTAATAATTAAAATTAGATGATAATTTGAAGGGGAATACATATGCTTAATAAAAATAAATCGAATCTTTTTGTGCGCAAAAACATTACTAAAGATGTTTTAAAAAAAACCGGCCTCGAAAAATCATTAACTGCATTTAGCTTAACCACAATGGGTGTGGGCGCTATTGTTGGTGCTGGAATTTTCATCACGCCAGGCATCATTGCCGCCAAATATACGGGTCCTGGTGCCCTACTAGCCTTCGTTGTGGCTGCAATTGTTTGTTCCTTAGCAGCTTTATGTTATTCGGAGTTTTCATCCACAATTCCATTGGCTGGAAGTGCTTATACGTACATCTATGCAGTTTTTGGTGAGTTTATTGCCTGGATCCTCGGTTGGGCATTAGTATCTGAATATTTATTTTCGGTTTCTGCGGTTGCGGCTAGTTGGTCGTCGTATTTCCAAAATATTTTGGCTGGCTTTAATCTCGACCTCCCCGCTGCATTACAGGCCGCTTACGGCACTGCGGGTATGCCGCATGCCGTGTTTGACTTGCCAGCATTTATCATCATCATGATCATTTCACTACTGTTAGTAGGTGGGATCCGAGAATCTGCACAAATTAATGCCATCATGGTTATTTTGAAAATTATTGTCATTATTTTATTCATTGTGGTTGGTCTATTTTACATTAAACCGGCCAATTATCACCCATTTTTACCATTTGGGGTGAAGGGTGTCGTTTCTGGTGCTGCTGTTGCTTTTTATGCCTACATCGGTTTTGATGCCGTATCTACTGCTTCAGAAGAAGTCAAAAATCCACAAAAAAATGTTCCGATCGGCATTATTGGTTCACTCTTAATTGCAACCGCTCTTTACATTGCTCTATCTGCAGTGTTGGTGGGTGTCGTTAAATACACCAAATTGAATGTGGCAGATCCTGTTGCCTATGCACTCCATTTTATCCACCAAGATTGGATATCTGGCATTGTCTCGCTAGGTGCTGTCATTGGTATGACGACAGTTTTGATTGTCTTTTTATACGGTGGCACACGTTTAATCTTTGCAATTAGTCGTGATGGCCTTTTGCCACCCATATTTAGCAAATTAGCTCCCAAAACACACACCCCGGTCCTGAACACTTGGATTTTCGGGATCGTTGGCAGTATTTTTGCCTGCGTTATCCCGATTGATAAAATTACTGAACTGGTTAATATTGGCACTTTATTTGCTTTTGCAATGGTTTCACTTGGAATTATATTTCTACGACGAGATCCTGAGTTTAAA